>CAZYWA010000516.1:0-5679 GCA_964650975.1 uncultured bacterium | reverse complement strand
CGTGCGCATCGTCGCGGCGACCCACCGCGACATCGAGCGGCTCATCGAGGAAGGGGTCTTCCGCCAGGACCTCTGGTACCGCGTGAGCGTTTTCCCGATCCAGCTTCCGCCGCTGCGCGAGCGGATCGAGGACATCCCGCAGCTGGCCGCGCACTTCGGGTTTCGCGCGGGCATGCGGCTCAACGGTAAGCCGCTGGTGCCGAGCGCCGCCGACATCGAGCTCTTGGTGGGTTACCCGTGGCCGGGAAACGTGCGCGAGCTTGCCGCCGTCATCGAGCGCGCCACGATCCTGGGCGACGGGCGGCGCTTGGCCGTGGGAGCGGCGCTCGGTGTGGGCGATCCGAGCGCACGAGCGGCACGGGCGATCTCCGTCCAGCCGCGTACCGCCGACGTTCCCCCGGTTCTCGCGCCGCAGCCACCCGAGAGCGGCGCCTCGCTCGACGACGCGATGAGACACCACATCGAAGAGGCGCTGCGCGCTTCGCTGGGGCGGATCGAGGGTCCGTTCGGCGCCGCCGCGCGGCTCGGCATCAACCCCTACACGCTGCGCGGCCGCATGCGAAAGCTGGGGATCGAGTGGTCGCGGTTCCGGTCGCGTGCCAGGGTTGTTCGAGACACACGAGCGAGGTCATGAAAACCAATTCACACGGCAAGTCGCGCACCCCGCGCACGCGAAAATCCACGTCGCAACCGTCCTCGCCCAGCCTCGCCGCCAGCCTCCGCGTCGGCTACGCGCGGGTCGAGATCACGCCCGCGATCGGCGCGCCGATGGCCGGCGAGACCGACTGGAAAGGCCGCTTCGCGCAGCGGGTGCGCGATCCGCTCTTCGCCCGCGCGCTGCATCTCGAGAGCGCCGAGCAGAGCGCCACGCTGGTGATCGCCGATCTCCTGGTGATCCCCGCGGCGCTTCACTGGGCGGTCGCGCGCGAGGCGGGCGTCGACCCGGCGGCGCTCTTGCTCTCGGCCACGCACACTCACTCCGGCCTCGGCGGCTACTGGTCCGGCGGGCCGCTGGTCCGCTACTTCATGGGCGAGTACCAGGAGGCGCTGTTCCGCGACCTGGTCGCCAAGCTCGGCGCCGTCGCGCGCGAAGCGCGCACACGCACGGTCCCGGCGCGGCTTCTCGGCAGCCGCCTGGCGCTCACCGGCGTCAACGCGAACCGGCGACGGCGGCTCGGCCCCATCGACCCCGACCTGACGCTGATCCGCTTCGAGCGCGACCACAAGCGGCCCATCGACGTCGTCAGCTTCTCCGCGCACCCGGTGATCGGCTCGGAGCGCGACCGCCACGCGATCAGCGCCGATTTTCCCGGCGAGCTCTGCCGCCGCATCGAGGCGCGCGGCCGTCGCGCGATGTACTTCCAGGGCGCCGTCGGCGGCATGAGCCCGCTCTTCAGCGAGTTCCCGCAGACCATCGACGATCATCTCGAGCTGGTGGGCGGATTGCTCGAGGACGGCGTCGATCGCGCCGAGAAAGCACTCGAGCCGCTCGCTCCCGCGCCGCTCGACGCGCGCATCGAACGCGTCGCGCTGCCGCCCACCGTGTGCCGCGTGTTTCCCGCGGAGATGCGCCACGGTGCGCTCGCCGAGCTCGCCACGTTTCCGGTGCGCGAGCTGATCCGCCGCTTCGCCTTGCAAGCCCGGCAGGGCGATCCCGACGCACCGCTCCACTTGCTGCGCCTGGGCGACCTCGCGTGGCTCGGCACGCCGTGCGACCTCGGCGTCAACGTCGCGCTCGCGCTGAAAGCCACGCTGCGCCAAGCCGGCGTGAAGCTTCCCGCCGTCGGCTCGCAATGCGACGGCTACGTCGGCTACGTCCACCTCCCCGACGACTACCAGCACGTCCCCGAGCCCGGCTTCCGCGAGCTGGGCTTCTACGAAAACGCGATGAGCCTCTCCGGCTGGACGCTCGGCGCGGATTTCGTCAGCGCGGTGAGGAAGTGGGCGTAGCGCTGGATTGCTCGAGCGAGGCGCGTTCGATCGAATCGTGCCACGCGAGCCCGAACGGGAGCGACGGCGGCCCGAAGAGGAAATGCAGCACGCGGCGGCGCGCTCGAGCGACACTCTTCGACGACGCGTGAAGCAAGAGCGGCCGCAGGATCAACGCTCAGGCTTGCGAGCGCAGCAAGGTCCGTGACCCAGCCCGACCTCGACACACGCGTTCCACTTCCACCGCGACCTGCTCGCAAGCGGTGCCGTCGACCGCTCCCGGGACGGTCACGTAGCCCTCGATGTGAGCTGGGCGGTGAGCATGCGCGGGCCACGATACGCTGCCGTCTCGGGATCGCGAATGGCCGACGTTCCGAACGGTTCGATGCTCGAGTTCCTGCGCTGGGTCGCGGGGCGGCGGCGGACCTACGAGGACGCGATGGAAGCGTGGCGCAGCAACTGCCCGCGGCTCTCGACCTGGGAAGACGCCTGGGTCGACGGTCTGGTTCGGCTCGAGCGCGAGGACGAGCGTCGGGAATCCGTTGTGGTGCTCACCGGCCGAGGACGTGACACGCTCGCCGCCCGACCCGAGTAAACAATTTGGCCCCAAGCCCGGCGACGCGGAGGCGCCGCCCTCCGACGCAGCGTCGCGCCCGCGGCGTTCCTGGAGCGCGCGCGGTCCCTCGCGCGCGAGGCCAACCGAGGCCGTGCCCGAGCATGCGCGGCGCCCGACCGGTACCCGGGCGCAGTTCCGGCGCAGCTAGACTGGCGAATCTCTCTCTCTCCCGAGGCAGGCACGTGTTGCGCATTCACCGACCGAACCCGCGTGCCGTTCGCGTTCTTGCGATGGCCATCCTCGTGCTCCACACGGCCGCCTGCTCGAGTGGCGGCACGCACGTGGCGAGCGACACGACGCCTTCGATCGCACGAACCTGGGACGAGGAGATCCTCGCGGCGATCCGGATCGACATTCCGAATCCGCCGGTCCATGCGCGGAATCTCTGGCATCTCTCGATGGCCATGTACGACGCATGGGCCGTTTACGACTCGACCGCCAGCGGGTACCTGACCCACGAGAAGATTCCCGGGCTTGGCCGGCAAGCCGCGGCAAACGCACGCCGAGAGGCGATCAGCTACGCCGCCTACCGCGTGCTTTCGAACCGCTACGCGCTCTCCGCCAACGCGGATACGTCCCTTGCCGCCTTCGATTCACAGATGGCATCGCTCGGCTTCGACGCTGGTGAGGCCGGAACCGACGGCAATTCCCCGGCTGCGGTGGGAAATCGCGTCGCCGCCGCGGTGATCGCGTTCGGAAACACCGACGGCTCGAACCAGGCCGGCGGTTACGCCGACCCTTCGTATACACCCGTCAACGATCCACTCATCGTCGCCGTGCCCGGCGACGAAATGAACGATCCCAATCGCTGGCAGCCTTTATCCTTGCAAGCCACCATCACCCAGAACGGCATCCCGCTTCCCGTCACCGTCCAGAAGTTCTTGGGACCGCAGTGGAACTCGGTCACTCCGTTCGCGCTCACTCGCTCGGGCGCTGCAAACGCGCCGTATCTCGATCCCGGTCCGCCGCCACGTTTCGGCACCGCGACCGACGGAGAATTCAAGCAATCGGCGCTCGAGCTGATCCGCCGCAGCAGCCAGCTCGACCCGGCCGACGGCAACACGATGGACATTTCTCCGGCGGCGCTCGGCAACAATCCCCTCGGTACCAACGACGGCACCGGCTACGCCACGAATCCAGTCACCGGTGAAACGTATCCCTCCCAGATCGTGCCGGTCGCGGATTTCGCGCGAGTCATGGCGGAGTTCTGGGCCGACGGCCCTCATTCGGAAACTCCTCCAGGTCACTGGAACGTGATCGCCAACTACGTTTCCGATCATCCGCTCCAGACATTTCGCTTCGCCGGATCGGGGCGGGCGCTCGACCGGCTGGAATGGGACGTGAAACTTTACTTCGCGCTCAACGCCGCGCTCCACGATGCGGCTGTGCAGTGCTGGGGCACCAAACGGGTTTACGATTCGGTGCGCCCGATCTCGATGATCCGGTACATGGCGACCTTGGGCCAGTCGACCGATCCCACCGATGCCTCGACCTACGATCCCGGCGGACTGCCCCTCGAGGACGGCCTGGTCGAGCGGATCACACCGAGCACCTGGCCCAACGGCCGGCACGCCGGGATTCAGTGCTGCGTCAATCTCCTCGGGCTGCCCGCGCCGTGCGTGGACTCGAATGGCGTTCCCGGAACGCCCGTTTCGTGCGTCGGCGAGATCGCCGTCCGCGCCTGGCCGGGCCAGCCTGCGGATCCCGCCAGCGAAGCCAGTGGTGTGCGTTGGATCCGCGCCAAGGAATGGATGCCGTACCAGCGCTCCACCTTCGTGACGCCGTCGTTCGCCGGCTACACCTCCGGCCACAGCACGTTCAGCCGCGCGGCCGCGGAGGTCCTGGCCGCGTTCACGGGATCTCCCTATTTCCCAGGTGGCCTCTACGAAGTCTCCGCGCCCGCGAACTCGTTCCTCGGTTTCGAGCACGGCCCGAGCGTCGACGTCACGCTGCAAGCCGCGAGCTATTTCGACGCCTCCGATCTGGCCGGCCAATCCCGCCTCTGGGGCGGAATCCACATCCAGGCCGACGATTTCGGCGGCCGCCGAGCCGGATCGACGATCGGACGGCAAGCGCTGGCCAAAGCGAAAATGGAGTTCGACGGAGCCCCTTCACCCTGACACCGTGAATCCGGCGCCGAGCCGCCGATTCACACGTTGTCCTCACTCGCTCAGCAGCTCGCGGATCGTGGCGTTCCAGTCGAGCGCGGCTCCTCGTGCGTATGCCGCCTCGAGCGTCGCGGGATCGACAGCCCAGTCCTCGAGCCACACGTCGATGTTCCGTTGATCGTCGTGGGTCCAGGCCGGGTGAGCGCGCGCCATGCCGATCAGCTCGAGCGCGCGTTCGGCCTGCCCCTCGGCGTGGAAGATGAGCGACAAGGACCTGAGCGCCAGCATCACGCGCCCCATGGCCCCGAGGCGCAGCGCCAATCCGCACCCCTCGCGCACGTGCGAACGCGCGCTGGCGAGGTCGCCATCCATGAGCTCGTCTCCGGCCTGATTGATCAGGTAGAGCGCGATGCTCAACTGCGATCCCAGCTCGTACGCGAGCGCCAGCGCCTGGCGGCCGTATTCTCGCGAACGCGCGTGCTCCCGCTTCTTGTCCGTCACCCATCCCAGGTTGTTGAGCGCCATCATGAGGCTCTGGCGTTCGCCCGAGGCCTCGGCCAGCGCACGGGCCTCGAGGAAGATCGCCTCGCCCCGATCGTACTCGGATCGCCCGACCAGGATGCACCCCGCTCGTTGCAGGGCGTTGAGCTCCAGCGCGGGATCACCCAGCTTGCGTGCCAGAGCGAGACTCTCCTCCTGGAAGTCTTGCGCCTCCTCCAACTTTCCCAGCTTGGCGCTACAAACTCCCGCCGAGGAGAGCGCGTGCGCGACGATCGCCTCTTCTCCGCTGGCGCGTGCGTATCGCACGGCCTCGGCGTAAAGCTCGTAGGCCTCTTGCATGGCTCCCATTTCCCTCCGGAGGTAGGCCAGCATCCAGAACGCTCGCGCTCGTTCGGCATCCGTCCTGGCGAGGTCGCGTGCTTCCTCGAAAAGCGGCAGAGCCCCAGGAAAATTTCCGGTGGTCGCGAGCAGCTCCCCGAGATCGAGGAGCAACAAGGTTCTCCTCGGATCCTGGGCGGGGGTCTG
>CAZYWA010000515.1:0-5736 GCA_964650975.1 uncultured bacterium | reverse complement strand
GTGTGCACGTAGATCCAGTTGTCCGGGAAGACGTCGGGGGTGTCGACGATCAGGTTCGCCACCAGCATGCCGCGGTGGCGCAGCCGCTTCGCCGCGGTCAGCACCTCGGCGGGCGGTCCGGGGCGGAAGGCCGCGACCAGCTCGCCGAGCGGCATCGAGCTCACCAGCTCGCCGACCGCCATCTCGTCGGGCGAGCCGTCGCGATCCAGCTCGATCGCCACGGCCCGGTTCCCCTCGCGCCGCACGGCGCGCACCATCACGTGGCTCTCGACGCTGGTGCCGCGCTCGCGGACCACCTCGCGGCAGCGCTCCCAGAGCTGGCCCGGCCCGAGCCGCGGATAGTGGAACTCGTCGATCAAGGTCTTGGTGATGGCACCGCCGGTATGACCCATCAGCGAGTGGCGAATGGCGCTGCCGAGCGACAGGTTCTGGATCCGTTGCGCAGCCCAGTCGGCCGAGAGCTCGGTGGTCGAGATTCCCCACACCTTCTCGGTGTAGGAACGGAAGAAGGTCTCGAACAGCCGGCGTCCGAAACGGTTCGAGACCCACTGCTCGAAATTCTCCTCGACCGGGTGGGGCTTGAGCTGCGCCCACGCATAGCTCAGGATCACCCGCACCGCATCCACCGCGCCCAGGCCCTTGAGCGCGTCCAAGGGGCGTAGCGGGTAGCGGAACCAGCGGCCGCGATAGTGGATCCGCGAGAGCCGCGGGCGGCGCTCCATCTCGTCGCCCAGGAGCTCCTGCCAGATCGCGTTGACCAGCGGTACCTTCGAGAAGAACCGGTGGCCACCCAGGTCGAAGCGGAACCCTTGATGCTCGACGGTGCGCGCGATTCCGCCCACCGAGCCGTCGCGCTCCAGGACGATGGACGGAACCGCCTGATTGCTGAGCTCGAGCGCCGCGGTGAGACCGGCGGGGCCGGCGCCCACGATGACGATGGGGCCGCGTTGGGTGCGATCGAATCGAGTCATCGGCCCGGTTCTCGGGTCGTTCGTGGGGAATGCAGACGGACCTTGGGGCGGCAGGGTGAGGAGGCGACGCATTGAATCAAGCTTCGGACATCGGGGCAACCCGAAAGGCGCCGGATGAAGGGTCGCGCGGGGAGCGCGCATCGGTCTCGATCGTGATTCCGGCGCGAAACGCCGCTCGCTCGCTGGCGCGCAACCTCGACGCGCTGGCGCGATCGGAGGTTCGGCCGGACCAGGTCGTGGTGGTCGACGACGGCTCCACCGACGGCACCGCGTCGCTGGCCAAGTCGCGCGACGCCGCAGTCGTGTCCCTGTCCCCGGGCCGCGGACCGGCGGTGGCGAGGAACCGCGGCGTCGCGGCGTCGCGGGGCTCGATCCTGCTGTTTCTCGACGCGGACGTGGTCCCGCTTCCGGATCTGGTGGGTCGGGTGGTCCGGTTCTTCGAGGACGAGCCGGGTGTCGCGGCGATCTTCGGCTCCTACGACGATCGCCCCGAGGAACCCAATCTGGTGTCGCAGTTCCGGAACCTCTGGCATCACTACGTGCACCAGAAGGCACGTCCGGTGGCGTCCACCTTCTGGACCGGTTGCGGAGCGGTCCGGGCCGAGGCGTTCCGCGCCGTGGGCGGCTTTTCGGAGGCGTCGGATGAGCCCGCGATCGAGGACATCGAGCTCGGCAGGCGCTTGCGGCGCGCCGGTTTCGAGATCCGGCTGGTGCACGATCTCACTGTCACGCACCTCAAGCGCTGGACCCTCGCGAGCATGACCAGGACCGACGTGATGAACCGCGCGTTGCCGTGGGCGCGGCTCATGTTTCGCGAAGGTGCCTTGCCCGACGACCTCAACCTCGCGAGGTCGCAGCGCGCCAGCGCCCTCGCGGTCCTGGGGTTGCTGGCCTCGCTCGCCGTTGCCAGCCTGCGCCAGCCGTTGCTCTTCGCGTGGATTCCGTTCCTGGGCGCGCTCCTGGCGCTGGTCGATCGCGCGGCCGATGCGCGCCCACCCGGTCGCGATCCGGCGCTCGCGGTCGGCGCCGCGACCCTGGTTCTCGGCACGATCGCGCTGATCGGCCGCGCGCCGGCCGCCGGTTTCGCGCCGGCCGCCGGTTTCGCGCCGGCCGCCGGTTTCGCGGCGGCGGCGTTGCTGCTCAACGGTGGCTGGATCTCGTTCCTCATCCGCGAGCGAGGTTTGGCGTTCGCCCTCCTCTCGATCCCGCTTCACTGGCTCTACTATTCGTACAGCGTCGCGACCTTCGCGTGGGTCTGGTTCGAGCAGCGAGTGCTGGCCCGGAGAATGGCGCGAGCCGCGATCGGGCACGCGGGCTGAAAGCCGTCGTCGCCGATTCTTTCCCCGGCGCAGGTGCTCGGACATCCTCCGCACGTGGCGCGCAAGCTCGCGGTCGTCGTGCACCGCTACGGTGACGGCGTCGACGGAGGGTCCGAGGCGCTGGCGCGCCGCGTGGCGCTCGGTCTCGCCGAATCGGACGAGGTCGAGGTGTGGACCTCGTGCGCGCGGGATTACTTCTCGTGGGCCAACGAGCTGCCCGCCGGTGTCGTCCAGGACGGGCCGGTGCGGGTTCGCCGGTTTCCCGTGGACCGTCCACGGCGCATCCGCTGGTTCGGGCGGCTGACGCGGCGCCTGGTGGCAGGCCCGCACACCCGCGAGCACGAGCTCGACTGGATGCGCCGTCAGGGTCCGCGAGTGCTCGGTCTGGTCGAAGCTCTTTCCCGCGAAGGCTCGTCGTTCGACGCGGTGCTGTTTTTCACCTACCTCTACTATCCGACCTTCTTCGGTGTCCCCGCGGTCGCCGATCGCGCGGTGCTGGTGCCCACGGCTCACGACGAGCCGCCGCTTTACTTCGACATCTTCGACGATCTCTTCCGCGCGGTTCCCGGCTTGGTGTTCCAGACGCCCGAGGAGCGGGAGCTGGTGTACCGGCGGTTCGCTCCCACGCCGCGCGCCGAGACCGTGGCGGGCGTGTCGCTGGAGGTGCCGTCACAGGTCGATCCCGCGGGCTTTCGGCGGCGCTTCGGCCTCGACGGACCGCTGGTCGTGTGCGTGGGACGGGTCGACCGCGTCAAGGGCGCGCCGCGGCTCGCGGAGGCGTTCCTCGAGTACCGTGCGCGCGGCGGCGCCGGAACGCTGGTGTTCCTGGGAGTCGTGCGCACGCCCATGCCCGTCGACCCGTCGATCCGCTGCCTGGGCTGGGTCGATGACGCCGACAAGTGGAACGCGCTCGCCGCGGCGGAGGTGAGCGTGATCGCATCGCCTTACGAGAGCCTGTCGCTCGCGTTCCTCGAGAGTGCCGCCATGGGAACGCCGGTGCTCGCCTACGGCGCCTCGGCGGTGCTGACCGGACAGTGCCTGCGGATGGGTGCGGGCGACACCTTCCCGGACTGGGTGTCGTTTCCAGCGGCGCTTTCGGCTCTCATGGCGGACCCGGAGCGCCGCGCGGCGCTGGGCCGGGCCGGACGGGCGAGCATCGAGCGCGCGCCTGGCTGGGATCGGATCCTCGCCGGCTATCGCAGCGTGATCGACGGGGTGCGCGGCCGATGATCGTGGATCGGCGGCGCGGCACCTGGATCGTGCTGGGCGCCGCGGCTTTCTGGATCGGCGCCGCGGTGGGCATCGATCCGTCGCGGGTGCGCCGCGGTCCGCCTCTCGACGGCGAGACCGAGCCGGTGTGCGCCGCCGTGAGCCTGGCTCGCGACGGCGACATCCGCTACGACCGCGCCGATCTCGAGGAGGCGACCGCGCTCTTCGGTGCGGTCCCTGAACGCCTCCGCCTGACGCGCGATGGCGGCGGCGTCATCCGCTACGCGGCGCGCGGGCTCGAGCCGTGGCTGGTGTCGCCGCTGGTGCCGCGGCTGGGTGCGCGCGCGTTTCCGGTGTTCCACGCGCTGGTCCTGGCCGCGGCGGCCGTGCTCACCTGGGTTCGTCTCGGGTCGCGGACGGCTCGGGGCGCCGCGTGGATCACGTCGCTTCTCGCCGCGTCGGCGCTGCCGGTGTGGGTGTTCCGGTTCACGCCGGAGGCGTTTCACGCGGCGCTCGCGCTCGCTGGCCTGGCGCTGGCGGTCCCCGCGCCGGGAGCCGAGATCGAGGACCAGTGGACCACGCCAGCCAAACGGGTGCGGCGCGTGGGACGAGGTCTGGCCGCTGGCGCATTGCTGGGGCTAGTGGCGTGGGAGATGCCGTTCCCGGGGATGGCGCTGCTCGCGGCACCCCTCACGGCGGTGCCCGCGACGATGGGCGCGAAGCGGCGAAAGCTGGTGTGGGCGTTCGCCGCGGCGACCAGCGGAGTGGGGCTGGCGGTGGTGATGCTGCTCCACACGCTTCCGTTCGCGTCGTTGCGCGGCGTCGACCCACTCCGCGCCCAGCGTCACGAGCGGATCTTCTCGAGCGCCTTGCCCGACGAGCGAGGCGAGCGATTCGACGTGCTGGGCGAGGCGATTTCACCGCAGGATCCAGCCGGCCCGGACGCCTCGTGGGTGAAAGCGCACGCGCTGCGCGACGTGTTCGTGGGGCGTTTCTCGGGAGCGCTGTGGTGGTACCCGCTCGCCGCGGTGGCGTCGGCGGTGGTGCTGATCCGCCGGCGTGAGCCGTGGCGGATCGCGACCCTCGCGCTCGGCGGAGTCGCGCTGAGCGCCCAGGCTCTGCTGCTCCCGCACTCCTTCGCCGGTTGGGCCGACGGCCCCGGCAGCCGCGCGGCCGCGGTTCTCTATCCCCTGGCGATCGTGGCGAGTCACGGAGTCCTCGGGACCCGGAGTCTGATCGTCGGCTGGGCGCTCGCCGGTTTGCTCCTCGGTGAGCCGCTCACCGATCCGCTGGCGGCGGTGCGAAGCCCGGGCTTCCATGCCCGCACCTGGCCCTACACGTGGCTTCCGGTCGATCTCAGCCGCGCCGGATCCTTGCCGACCGGACGGACGATGCCCCTGGGCGGTCCCGACCGGCACGTGGTCGACCTCGACGAGGACGTCGACGTGGTCTACGCGAGCTGCAACGATTCCGCGGCGCCCAGCTCGTCGATCGGTTGCTTCTGGACGCCGGGGACGGCGGCGGCGGAGCTGCTGGTTTGGTCTGACCGTCCTCGGCCGCCGGACGCGATCTGGTTGCATGCCGGGCCGCGCCGGTCTCGGGTGACGATCGACGTCGGGCAGCGTCGGGCGCGCGCAAGGCTGCTTCCCAACCAGGCGCTGCGGATCGCCATCGATGGAGCGGGACGCGGCATGCCGATGCGCTGGCACGAGCGTGACGGCTGGGTGTGGCCGGTCACGGTCCGGTCGAGCAACGCCTTCCAGCCGGCCGAGCGCGGAGTCGGCCGCGATCGGCGCTGGTACGGCGTCGAGGTCGCGCTGGTGGACGATGGCGATGCGCGCGCAGCCGTGGCTAGCCCGTGAGCGCGCCACGTAGGCGGTGATTCCCATGGACGTGGCGCTCACCGGAGGCACCGGATTCGTCGGGCGCCACACGGCGCGGGCGCTGCTGGACGCCGGACATCGGGTGCGGCTCCTGGTGCGCGATCCGTCGCGCGTGCCGAGCGAGCTCGAGGGCCGGGTCGTCGCCTACGAGGGCGACGTCACCCGTCCGGCCACCCTCGCGCCGTTCCTCGCGGACGCCAGCCACGTGGTGCACATGGCCGCGGTGGTGGGCGCGGGCGGGCTCCCGATCGACACGTATCGCGCGGTGCACGTGGAGGGAACACGTCACCTGGTGGCCGCCGCGGCGCGAGCCGGCGTCGAGCGGGTGGTGCACGTGAGCAGCGTCGGTGTCTA
>CAZYWA010000514.1:0-5739 GCA_964650975.1 uncultured bacterium | reverse complement strand
ACGCTCACTCGTGGGCTCGCCCGTAACCCCAACAACTCCAACACCAACGATCCCGGCGCCGGGGTCTCGATCGACGGCGCGTCGCCGACCGTGACCGGCAACGTCATCAACGACAACTTCGGCGGCCACTCGTTCGGCAGCGGCGTCGGGTTCAACAACTCGTCGGCGGTGATCACCAACAACACGGTGTCGAACGGCGAGGCCGTGGGCGGCGGGATCGGTGGGACGGGCGGCTCGCCCACGGTGACCGGCAACCTGATCTTCGGTAACCAGGGAGCGATTTCGGGCGGCGGGTTCACGTGCATCGCCTGCGCGGCGCCCGTGGTGGTGGGCAACACCATCCACGACAACCGCATCTTCCAGGGCGGTGGGATCGGCGTACAGGCGGCGTCCGGCGGGCTGATCGCCAACAACATGATCTACGACAACGCGGGCGAGCTGAACGGCGGCGGGATCCTGGTGACCGGCTGCACCGGGATCGTGGTGACCAACAACACCATCGTCGGCAACCGGAGCCCCAACGGCGGTGGGATCTACCTCTACCAGTCGCCGGTGACGGTCGTGAACAACATCGTGACGCTCAACACCTCGACGCGCCACGGCGACGGGATCGGCTGCCGGGACAGCTCCGGCGCGTCGATCATCTTCAACGATTTCTTCTCGAATGGCGTCGAGACGTCGTTCGGCTGCGGCCTCGGAACGGGCAACCTGAACGTCGACCCCAAATTCGTGAACCCGGGCGCCAATAACTACCACCTGCAGGTGACGTCGCCGTTGATCGACGCCGGCACCAACGCGGTGAGCGGGCTGCCCGCGACCGACATCGACGGGCAGCCGCGCATCCAGGACGGGAACGGCGACTCGAGCGCGATCGTGGACGTGGGCGCGGACGAAGTCCCGCACCCCTGACTTCCCCGTCTCACGAAGCGGGGTTCGCTGGATCGGTGCCGGCCCGGATCTCGTCCTGATCGAACTTTCCGTCCTCGTCGCGATCCACGCCGATGCGGATCCGCGACACGTAGGGCACCACGGTCGCGGTGATCTCGCTTCCGGTATCGACGAGATCGATGAGCGGCTGGAGCGCGATGGTCTCGCTGGCCACGTCGGTCTGGAACGTGCCGTTCCCCAGGTAGTAACCGCCGCGCTGGGTACCTTCGATCCGGCCTTTCATCACCAGCCCGATCTGCGTGGGAGCGCCTTCCACCAGCGCGACGAGCTGATTCAGCCGGGCGAGGACGGCGGGATCGTTCTTGTTCGATGCATTGAGCGTGACCTCCTGGCCGATGGCGGCATGGGTCTCGCTCGAGAAGCTCAGAACGTAAGACTCGACGTCGAGTCGCTCCTGCAATCCATCGGGCCCAGGCGGAAAATTGAAGCCGGGCTGATCGAGCCCCACCGGTACGGAGGGAAGCGAGCCGTCGTGAATCAGTCCGAAACCACGCGTGGCCTGTCCGTCGAGCGAGAAACCGTACTTCTTGTAGACGCTCTGGAGGTGCTGAACCTTGAACCCCGTCGAAGGCTGATCGAATACGACCGGCACCAATTGATGGTTGGTTCCGAGCGGCGGGACGTGACAATGGCCGCAAGCGAACAGGCCGACGAAGCGGATCTTGTTGAGGAAGATGTCCTCGCCACGCACCGGAACGCCGCCATCCGCGAGGGGATCGCTGCTCAGCGAGTTGTCGAGGTTGCGGTAGGGGTTCGGCGGAAACTGGACGGTGGCCAGGAAGTCTTCGAGCTGCTGCATCGACGTCGTCGAGGGTGCGGCATCGGCGGCCTGCAGACTCACGAACGTCTGCGCGAACGTGGAGAGGTCCTCCCGATCGCCTCGCCAGTGCAGCGGTTCCGTGCCGATGATCCCGACCAAGGTCTGGGTCACCATCGGACCCTTCACCGGGTGCCAATCCTGACAGGAGCCGCCGCCGTCGGTGACGCACGGCTGATCCAGGGTCTTCACAGATCCCGCGGGATTGCCCAGATCCCACGCGAGCGCGTCGAAACGAGCGTCGGCGTGGCAGCTCTGGCAGCTGGCTTGCCCGAGGCCCGAGCCCGTGTGCGTGTCGTAGAGGAGCGGACGGCCGGTTTTGATCGCCGCGGGAGTGGGGTCGTAGAACGACACGAACGTGGTCTGCAGGAACGTGGCCGTGCTCACGACCGATACCGAAGCCGAGAACCGGTTCAGCACGTAAAGCCGCCCATGGGCCTCGTCGAGCGCTAGCCCGGCGGGACCTACCCCGACGTTCACCCGGTTGACCCGGGCTCCGGTCGAGTCGATCTGGATGACGTTGTTCGAACCACGGCCCGCGACGTATCCCCGGTCCTGGGTGCTCGACCAGACCACGGCCCTGGGGTCGGACACCGATTGGTTGCGAGTTCCCTGGGGCACGCTCTGCACCGAATAGTCGAGGTGCGGATTGAGGTCGACGACGGATGCGGAGCCGCCGGAGGCGCCGTCGAAGGTCGCCAGCTTGACTCGCGTGAACGAGCTGCGCAGGTTCGGCTCGAAGCGGGTCTGGTTCATCGCCTCGGTGCCGACCACGGCGACGCGCCCGTTCGGGGTCGTCGCGAGCGCCATGTCCAGGTTCATGAGACCGGTGGCGTAAGACACGGTGGCGGGCGAGTTCGCCTGCAGGATGGCCACGTCGTGGTCGACGAGGTCCCAGTGGACGAAGGAGCTCCAGTCGCGGCCGGCGCTGTCGCGCCATCTCGAGGCCGGGTCCTTCTGGACGATCAGCACCGATGGCGGTGCGGGAGGAAGCCCGGCCGCCAGCGGCGGACTGAATCCGCTCGGCGTGTTGGGTGGCGGATTGACGCCACCGGCCGGGCCGGTCGGGTCCGATACGGATGGGAGCGGGATCATCGTCGAACGATTCCCCGACTCGAAGATCGCGGCGTAGACGCGGGTGCCGTCGGTGGTCAGCGCCCTCGGTTGGTTTCCCTGGATGGGCACGACGATCGCGGGAGCCGTGAGCTGAGCCGGGTCGTAGACGAGCACCTTGTTCTCTTGCGCGACGGACACGAAGGCGCGCTGCGGGTTCCCGGCGAAGACCACGTCGGCGGGCTCGTCGCCGGGGAAGAGCGTGGCCACGACGTTGGACGTCGTGAGGTCCACGATGCTGACCGAGTCGGAGATCTGGTTCACCACCCAGACCTCGGTGTTGGTTCGCGCCCGGACCGTGACCGGATCGAGACCGACCGGGATGCTCGTCAGCTTGACCGGTGCGCCGGAGCCGCTGACGTCGAACACCTCGACCCGGTTGTCGGGGAGGTTGGCGGCGAGGAGCCGGGTCCCGTCCGGAGTCAGATCGAGCGGATGAACGGTGGGCGTTTCCCAGTTCACGAACGAATTGGTGGGGGGAGGTCCGCAGGTCGCGGCGAGGCTCACCGCACCTGCGACCAGTGCCAGTCCGAAGCTCAAAGCAGTTCGGTGCATCGGAGACCTCTGGTTCTTGCGGAACCGGGCAGGACGGCGGTCCGAACCGAGCAGCGCCGAGAGCGCTCAGCGCACGGGACGTCAGTGCAGGAAGTGCAAATTATAGCGCCCGGCGTTTCGTCGCGGTCAACGCGATCAGCCGCCTTCGGGAGCGGAGCAGCGCGACGAACGAGAGTGGTGTGAACCACAGCCACACACTCGCCAGCGTCGTGCTTCCCTCGCCCGTGCCGAGCTGGGAGCACCCGGGAACGGTCGGGAAGTTGTCGCACCGATCGGGCACGCCATCGCCGTCGGTGTCGGGCCCGAGGCCCGGCAGGCGCCACACCTCGCCGCCGGTGAGACGGTTGAGCGTGCCGAAGTAGAGCGAGTTGCCGAACGAGGTGATGGCGATCGTCGCCTCGTTGTAGGGATCGCCGAAACCGCCGGCCAACCGGCGCTTCCAGGTCGTGCCGTCCTTGGTGGTCCAGAGCTGTGAGCCCTCGTCGACGTTCGCGGTCGAGACCCACAGCGTGTCGCCCGACACCTTGAGGAAATGCGCCTCGACGTTGTGCCGGTCGCCGAAGCCGTCCTCGTTCACCTGCGTCCAGGTGGTGCCGTCGAACGAGCGCCACACCTCGCCGCCGGTGGTCGTGTTGTGGGTGCCCACGTAGAGCGCGTTCCCGAACACCGCGAGCCAGCGGGTCTCGAGGTTGTTCGGGTTGCCCAGGCCGGAGGCGCTGACCTTGGTCCAGGTGGTGCCGTCGAACGAGCGCCACATCTCGGTGCCGGTGGCGTGGTTGATGGTGCCCGTGTAGAGGGCGCCGTCGAACAGCACGATGGGATACGGCATCTCGTTCGCCGGATTGCCGAAGCCGCTCACGTTCACCTGGGTGAACGAGGTGCCGTCGGTGGTGCGCCACACCTCGGCGCCGGTGACCGAGTTCCACACGTCCACGTAGAGCGCGTTCCCGAACACCAGCATGGGGATCGCCTCGCGCGAGTTGGCGGAGAACTTCCACACCTGGTTCCACTGGGTGCCGTCCGCGCTGCGCAGCAGCACCGGACCGGTGGTCTCGTTGTAGCTGCCCGCGTAGAGGTAGCCGTCGAAGTCGAGCGCGGGGATGCCGTACCACGTGGTGGTGTCGCCGAAGCCTCCGGAGGCGACCTGGTTCCAGGTGGTGCCGTCGGCCGAGCGCCAGATCTCGCCGCCGTGAATCACGTCGAAGATGCCGGCGTAAAGCTGGCCTCCGAAGGTCGGGATGGGGGTGGCGAGCCAGTTCGAGGAGTCTCCGAAACCGTCGGAGCTCACCTGCGCGAACACCGGGTCCGCGAGGTTGCGGCAGGAGTCGCAGACGTCGCCGATGCCGTCGCCGTCGCTGTCGGTCTGCGCCGGATCGGGGAAGCTCGGACAGTCGTCGCACGCGTCGCCGATGCCGTCGCCGTCCCCATCGCGCTGCGACGCGTTCGCTACGTTCGGGCAGTTGTCGGTCTCGTCCGGCACGCCATCGTCGTCGGCGTCGTCGAGCGGAGTTCGCCACATCTGCAGGCCGGTCGTGAAATTGGCGAACCCGACGTAGAGCTGGTTCTCGAAACGCGCGAAGCGATAGGCGCCCTGGTTGGCGGCGTTACCGAAGCCGTCCGTGCCTTCCTGCGTGAAGGTGGTGCCGTCGGTCGAGATCCACACCTGGCCGCCGGTCGCGTTGTTGCGGGTGCCCGCGTAGATCCGCCCCGAGAACACGTTGAGATCGTGGATCTTCACGTTGTTCTCGTTGCCGAATCCGTCCTGCACGACCCGCGTCCAGGTGGTGCCGTTGGACGAGCGCCAGATCTCGCCGCCGATGGGGGTGGGCGACGTCTCGTTCCCGGTCCCCACGTAGAGATACGCCCCGAACTGGGTGATGGAGTGCATCATCTGGTTGTCGGCCGTGCCGAAACCCGTGGGGCTCACCTGGGTCCAGTGGCTGCCGTCGGTGCTGCGATACATGGCGCCGCCCTCGACGTAGTTCCCGGTGCCCATGTACAGGTACTCGCCGAACTGGTCGAGCGTCAGCCCGCCCAGATTGTTGGTGTCGCCGAACCCGTGGGTCATCATCGGCGCCCAGGTGGTGCCGTCGAGGGTGCTCCAGATCTCAAAGCCGTCCGAGAAGTTGCTGGTGGTGACGAAGAGGGCGTGGTCGTAGACCCGCATCGCGAGCGCGTGCTGGTTGTTCGGATTGCCGAAGCCGTCGGCGTTGACCTGGGTCCAGGTGGTGCCGTCGGTGGTGCGCCACACCTCGCAACCGGTGAGCACGTTGCGGGTGCCCACGTAGAAGGCGTTGTCGAACGAC
>CAZYWA010000513.1:0-5748 GCA_964650975.1 uncultured bacterium | reverse complement strand
TGGGACGCTCGCGTGCCTCCTAGGTTTCGAGAACGAGGATTTCCTGTTCCCCGGTGTTCACCACTCGACCAAATTCTGCCTGCTGGTATTGAGAGGTCGCAGCTTTGCGTGCGACGCCGTGGCAGAGTTCGCCTTCTTTCTTCGAAGCCCGAGCGAGCTCGCGAATTCGGACCGCCGATTTTCACTGACCTCTGAGGAGATCGCAATACTGAACCCTAACACCCGAACGTCGCCGGTCTTCCGCACTCGTCGGGATGCAGAGATCACTAAGGCGATCCATCTCCTGAACTCAATTTTCCTGCGAGAAGGCCCTCCGCCAGTGAACCCTTGGGGCGTGTCGTTCATGACCATGTTTCATATGGCGAATGACTCGCATTTGTTCAGCACCCGAGGGACCCTGGATGCGAAGGGTTGGACCCGCGATGGCAATGGATTCGTGAACGCGGGATCTCGCTACGTGCCTCTCTATGAAGCAAAGATGGTTCATCAGTTTGATCATCGTTTCGGGACCTACGCTGGGCAAAGCGGGCCTCAGGGGAGCCAGGGGAAGCTCCCGGAACTTACGCCCGAGCAACATGCCGATCCCTGCTTTCTGCCGGAGCCGCGCTACTGGGTGCCTAGTGATGAGGTTCAAAGGACTCTCGCTGAGCGCTGGGACTTCGATTGGTTGGTGGGCTGGCGCGACATCTGCCGAAGCACGGACGTTCGTACTGTGATTTCCGCGGTTATTCCTCGGGTCGGAGTGGGCGACAAGTTCCCCTTGATGCTGCCGTCCGTCGTTGGTCCGCGTGTGCTCTGCCTTGCGGCAAATATGAACTCGATGGTTCTTGATTACGCAGCCCGCCAGAAAGTTGGTGGAACTTCTCTCAAGTACTTCACGATGAAGCAACTTCCGATTCTCCCACCCGAGCACTACGCCTCAGTGAATCGCTGGGGCGGCGTCAATCTGTTAGATCAGTGGATTGCACCACGCGCGCTCGAATTGATCTATACGGCATGGGACCTCGAACGATTTGCGCTCGACTGCGGACACGGTGGACCACCGTTTCGTTGGAATCCTGACCGCCGCTTCAATTTGCGCTGCGAGTTGGACGCCGCGTTCTTTCACTTGTACGGCATCGGTCGAGATGACACCGGGTACATCATGGACAGCTTCCCGGTGGTTCGCAGGTACGATGAGAAGACTCACGGTGAGTACCGCACCAAGCGCGTCATCCTTGAGACATACGACGCGCTCGAGCGTGCGAGCGCCAGTGGTGAGCCCTACCGAACCCTCCTCGACCCACCCCCCGCGGATCCCCGCGTCGCTCACCAGCCCCGCCTCGCCCGCGGACGGTGAGCCCTGAACATCGGGGTCAAACCGATGCAGGCTCTCGGGCTCTCCGATCAGGTCAAGAATCTTCTCCGCACGGAACTGGCCCTGCGGCAGCGCCAGATGTCGGAGGCTGCTTCGACTGCGGCGAGCCAGATGGCGGCCAAGGGCGGGACTGGGAGTCCAGCGATCCAGGCCGCTGAGAGAGTGATACTCGCCGATCTCGACGAGACGCGGCACTGGGTGGTCACACGGGTACTTGAGATCGTGCCAGATCGACTTCCGCCGGGCACATCGGCTCCGGACATTACCGCCGCGGCGGCTGATTGGTTCGGTTGGTACGTGCGGGCGGCGGGTCAGCTCATCTCCGGCACGGCCGCGCAGTTTCGCGCTCCCTCATGGACCAACCGTCTGGAGGTAGGAGGCCAGGCCGACTTGCTCAGGCAAGAGCTGGATCTTCGCCTGGCGCCTCGCGTCCATGCGAGTGAAGACCAGGGCGCGGACGAGGGGCTGGAGCGAGGTTCGCTGATCAGTGCTGAGCGTCTTGGGGCCCTGCGTGGCGTGAGGTCCGAGACCTTCGATCTGACGCGCCTGGTGCGGATCGTCGAGGAGATCGACCGCTCCTACGATGCCGGTTGCTACCACGCTACCGCCGCGATGGTTCGGACGCTCCTCAACCATGTGCCGCCGGTATTCGGGCATCGCACGTTTGAAGAGGTAGCGAGCAACTATGGCGCCGGGGGCAAGTCGTTCAAGGAGCAGATGGGCCACCTACAGGGATCCGCAAGGAGGATCGCCGACCGGTACCTCCACCTTCCGATCCGTGACTTGGAGACGCTTCCAACTGCGGCCGAAGTGAACTTCGGTCCGGACATCGACAGCCTGCTCGGTGAGGTGATCCGGATTCTTGCGCGCGGCGAGACTCCGGGAACGGCGAGGCCAGGAACCTGACGAAGGTGAAGGCGCGCCCGAACCCATCTCTACACGCACGGTGGAGTCTGAGTCCTTGCGTAATGGCAGTAGGTCTCCCCGACGCCGATGCACTGGCAGCTCCTCCGATCACGCCCGGGGACCTGCTCACAACCCATGCACACGTAGCAGCCGTGGTGCTTGGGGTTCAGGAACACGTTGGCACCGATGGCTCGCTGGTGTCCAAGGCAGGCGTTGTTCGTCGTATGGCGGAAGAACCAGACCGCCTTCACTTTGGCGTTCCTGGGACCGTTCGTTCGCGAGGGGATGACCCGATCCAGGCACCAGACGCAGTAGTGCGCTTGGTCGGTAATCCGGTTCCCTGGCCTGCTCCGTATCGAGGCGACCTGGAGGATGTGCTCGACGACATTCCGTTGAGCGAAGCGTTCGAGAGTTGTGTGGTCATGTCCGGCGATCGCACGCGCGATCTCGACCCGTTTCGCGACCGGTGTCGTGTTGGTAACCAGCGCGTAGATCATCGCCCGATCCTCGTGCGGTTTCTCCTCGGTGAGCTGTCGAGGAAACGCCGTGGTCTGTCGGTTGGTACCCCCGCCGCGCGAGAACCTTCCCTCCATCCACTCGACCAACGCAACCGATTTCGGGGCAGACCGCGACTCAGGTCGTGACTGGATTCGTGGAGCGATGAGGCGCCGCCGAGACCTGTTCGAGTCAGTTCACACCGAGGGCGGTCTTCTGCCGACCGAGCTGCTCGGTCGGATCGCTAGTGGCGACGACGGAGTCCCTGGTCTCGAGAGTGAGCACTTTCACGTTGGTCACGGAGTGCGGCTCCACGACGCGATCGGCCGGTCGTGGACGCGAGCGCTTGGTGCGTGGAGAGGTTTCTTGGAGATGCGGATCCGGCTCCCTGCCGGGTCTCCGGATGCGGCGGTCACACGCGACCGCTGGTTGCTCGTGCTGTTCGAGGAACTCGGGTACGGGCGTCTCACACCGGCGCGTGGGCTCGAGATCGACGGCAAGGCCTATCCGATCTCTCACCTCTGGAGCCGGTCCCCAATCCACCTCATAGGTTTCCGCACGACCCTCGATGGCCGCACCAAAGGCGTGGCTGGTGCGGCGCGATGGAGCCCGCACAGCCTGGTGCAGGAGTTCCTCAACCGAAGCGACGACCACCTCTGGGGGTTCGTCTCGAACGGGCTGACACTCCGGATTCTTCGCGACAACGTCAGTCTGACACGGCAGGCGTTTCTCGAGTTCGATCTCGAAAGGATGATGACCGCGGAGGCCTACGCGGATTTCACCCTGCTCTGGCTGGTGGCCCACCAGTCCCGAGTTGAGCCGCGCGGCGATCCGGCTCGGCCCGAGCAGTCGTGGCTGGAGGAATGGACCACTGTCGCGCGTGACCAGGGGGCGCGAGCGCTCGATCGACTGCGGGCGGGGGTGGAGGAGGCGCTGGCGGCTCTTGGGCGAGGATTCCTGGCGCACCCGGCAAACGGGACGCTTCGGGCGTCGATGCGGGCCTGCACGATCACGCCGCATGACTACTATCGCGAGCTTCTTCGATTCGTGTACCGCCTGATCTTCCTGTTCGTCGCGGAGGATCGGGGTTTGCTCCTCGTGCCAGAGGCGCAGGCACAACCCGGGGCCCGACATCTTTTCCAAGAGCACTACTCCACCCGACGTCTGCGGCGCCTTGCGTCGCGACGGCGTGGCGGACCGCACCAGGATCTCTATCGGGCGCTTCGCCTGGTGATTCGGAAGCTCGGGAACGATAGCGGTTGCCCTGAGATGGCGCTTCCCGCGCTGGGGGGATTTTTCTGGTCGGACGATGCGGGGAGCCTGAACGGTTCCGAGATCGCGAACCGTGACCTCCTCGGGGCGGTGCGAGCTCTCGCTTTCAACTCCGGTGAGCGATCTCTGACCGCGGTCGACTTCCGAAACCTCGGTGCGGAGGAGTTGGGCAGTCTCTACGAGTCTCTGCTGGAGCTCGAGCCGGTGGTCAGCGACGACGGGACGACGTTCGAGCTGCGCGAGACGCCAGGTCATGAACGAAAGGCCACGGGCAGCTACTACACGCCGACGGTCCTGATCCGCTGCCTTCTCGATAGCGCGCTCGATCCCATCCTCGACGAGGCGGGTGGCGCGAAGGATCCGGAGCACGCGATCCTCGACCTCAAGATCTGTGATCCGGCGTGTGGTAGCGGGCACTTCCTGATCGCCGCGGCGCACCGGGTCGCGCGGCGTCTCGCCGCTCTCCGAACCGCCGATTCCGAGCCGGCTCCAGGCGCCATGCGGACAGCCCTCCGGGACGTGATCCGCTGTTGCCTTTACGGGGTGGACCTCAACGCGATGGCTGTGGAGCTGTGCAAGGTCAACCTGTGGCTAGAGACGATCGAGCCAGGAAAGCCGTTGTCCTTCCTCGATGCACGAATCCGGTGCGGGAATAGCTTGCTCGGGGCCACGCCGGATCAGGTCATCCGAGGGATCCCGGATGAGGCCTTCGAGCCCATCGACGAGGACGAACGGCCGTTGGTCACCGCGCTGCGCCGACGAAACACAATGGAGCGAGAGGGCCAGCAGACGTTCCTGCACCAGCTCACTCGAGAAGCGAGCGCACCGATCTCGATGCTCGGTACCAAGTTGAACGACCTCGCGCGTACCGCCGACGACGTCATCGGCACGGTCCAGTCCAAGGCGATCTCGCTTCGGGAGACCCTATCGTCGCCCGAGTACCGACGAGCACGCCTTGCGGCGGACACATGGTGCGCTGCCTTCCTCTGGCCGAAGAAGTCGAGCGATACCGAGCCGCCGACGCAAGAGCTCATGCGCGAGATGCTTACAGGTTCGGGATCCGTTCCGGCATCGACCGTCGAGGAAGTGACGTGCCTCTCAACGAAGCACTCGTTCTTCCACTGGCATCTGGCGTTTCCTGATGTGTTTACCGACCGGAGCGGGGCGGAGAGCGGCCGGCCCCACTCCGCACCTTCGGCCGGCTTCGACGTGATCCTTGGGAACCCACCCTATGGCGCGTACCGGGAGAGTCGCGAGCGGGGCCTGCTCCGGTTCAACGTGCCGCTCTCAACACCGGCGAAGACATCGGCAGCCGGCTTCATCGAGCGAACGGCGGGTCTGGTGCGCCCCGGTGGTCGGGTCGGCCTCGTGGTGCCGAAGTCGTACACGTACTCGGAGACCTGGCGCGACCTAAGAACCTGGCAGCGGGGCTCGGTGACGGCGATCGTCGATGCCGGGAAGGCGTGGAAGGATGTCGACCTCGAGCAGATCCTCCTCACGTTCAGATTGCGTGCGTCGCCGGACCCACCGGCTTCGCCGGAAAGAGTGGGTCGGCTGGAGACGACCGGGCTCAAGTGGTGCCGCTTCCCGGAGGCAGAGTACGTGGCGGAGTTCGACCTCTTGCCCACCGGCTTGGAAGGTCGAGACCTCGATGTGCTCGACGCTATCTTCGCCGCGAGCAACGCACGCCTTCGCGACTTCGTGTCGACCCGACGCGG
>CAZYWA010000512.1:0-5758 GCA_964650975.1 uncultured bacterium | reverse complement strand
CATCGCGCGGGCGAATGCAGGCGAGGCGAGCGTACGATCGAGTCTCGATCGTGGCAGAGCCGTGCCCGAGCGCGGCCATCGGACGGCCGGCGCCCGAGCCGGAGATCGGCAAACTGCGACACCGCCGTGGTGACCCCGAATTTGCCAGCACGCCAGGAGGCGCGCCGGCGAGCGGGCAGCGAGCCGACTTGGGTGTGGGCCCCCGGCCGGATTCACTCCTGATGGGGCGAGGGTCTGGAACAGACCCTCGTGGAGACTCAGCGGTTTTCGGTGATGTCGGTGAGCCGGGATTTCTGGCCGGGCAGCGCCGCGAGCACCCGGTTCCGGCCCGAGCGCTTCGCTTCGTAGAGCCAGTCGTCGGCCGTCTGCAGCAAGCCTTCGGCGGTGGTCGCGTCCTCGGGGAAGGTGGCGATGCCGCCGCTCAGCGTGACGGCGCCGCGCGGCTGGCGATCCGCGTTGGGAAACGCATGACGCTCGATGAAGTGGCGGAACCGGTCGGCCATGAATTCGGCCACGTCCTTGGGAGTTCGGCGGAAGAGCACCACGAACTCCTCGCCGCCGTAGCGCGCCGCGACGTCCACCGCGCGCGGGAAGCTCTTCTTGATGATCTGCCCGAGCTCCGCGAGCAGCGCGTCGCCGGCCGGGTGCCCGTGGTTGTCGTTGTAGTGCTTGAACCAGTCGATGTCGAAGAGGAAGAGCGACAGCACCTTGCCGGTGACCTTGGCTTCCTCGATCTCGCGATCGAGGTGCTCCAGGAAGTAGCGCTTGTTTCGCAACCCCGTGAGGGTGTCGGAGTCGGCGCGCTCCTCGAGCTGGCGGGTGAGCGCTGCGTGCTTGAGCGCAGTGCCGGCGGCGACGCCGAGCGCCGCGAGCAGGCTCTTTGTGCCCGGCAGGAGCCCGGTCTCGACGCCGCCCATCGCCACCACGCCCAGCACCTCGCGCTCCCACACGATCGGCGCCGCGACGTCGAGCCCTTCGTCGCACGGGCGCGCCGGGCGGCGCTGCGGATTCTGGATCGCGAGCATGCCGCGCGCCGCGTCGCGGCTCACCACCACCGTGCCCATCGCCGCGCGGCCCACCAGGCCGATCCCCGGCTCGACGTCGAACGAGCGCCGGCGGTCCTGGTCGTAGCCCTTGAGCGCGCGCGGCTCGAGCCGGCCGCCGCTCTGGGTCCTGAGCAGCACGATGATGCGGGACGGCCGGAACATCTGGTCGACCGCCGAGACCAGCACGTCGGAGATGTCTCTCTCCGGCAGCCGCCGCGAGAGCGCCTTCATCACCTCCGGCAGCAGGTGCACCCGGTCGACCAGGTGCCCGTACGCCGAGCGCGCCTGCGTGCCCGGGTCGGCGACGCCTCTCGAGGGTGGGTCGAACGACATGTGTCTTTGGCCGCGGCCCACTACCGGCAGCGGCGTCTGGCAGCTCGGTGTGTGGTCAGGATCTCATTGCGGACGGGGTCGGCGCCAGTAGGGCGGATGCCCGGGTCAGCGCGACCCCAGCCGGAGCTTCTCTCCAGCCCAGGCGAGCCCGCCACGTGCCGCGCCCGTCGCGCCTTTGCGCTCTTCGCGCTCCTTCTCCCTGCGTGACTCGAAGAGCCGGAGCTCGCGCATCGCCTCGTGGTTCTTCGGGTCGATCTTGATCGCCGACTTGTAGTAGCTGAGCGCCTTGTCCATGTCGCCCCGCGCCTTCCAGTAGTGGCCGATGCCCATCCGGTAGATCGCGTTGTTGGGCTGCAGGTCGACGGCCTTGCGCAGCTCCGCTTCGACGGCGTGGCGGTTGGCGGTGCTCTCGACGCCGCGGGCCCGCATCAGCGCCTGCGCCATCATGAAGTGGTACTCCGCCTCCGTCGGGTGCAGCGCGACGCAGCGCTGGAAGTGCCCGAGCGCCACCTCGAAGCTCGACTGCTTGAACGCCAGCCGCCCCTTCTCGTGGTCGATCATGGCCTCGATGATCGAGCTCGCCTGGAGGCGCTTCTTCTCGCGGTCCGGATCGGCGAGCTTCTTGATGTACTCCTGGCGGCTCGCCTCGGTGCGCAGCTCCTGGAAGGCCTGGTTGATGCGCGACGACAGCTCCCGGACCTTGGCCAGCTCCGCTTCCTCGAGCGCCGCGACGAAGCGATCGGGGTGGTACTGCTTGGCGAGCTTGAAGTAGTTGGCCTTGACCTCTTCGAGCGGTGCGTCCTGCTTGACCCCGAGCAAGTCGAAGTAGTTCTTCTTCATGAGCTCGGGGTGCTGGTCGAGGATCTCGCGACGCAGGGTCTCCGCGGGGTCCACGGGCTTGGGCGCCTCGGGAACGGCCTGCTTCGAGGCCACCCGGATCGCGTCCTTGGGGTCTTCCTTGGCCGGCGCGCCGGCTGCGAGAGCCGCGCCCGCAGGCTTGGCGCCGATGCGATCGGTGGGCGCCTCCCGGAAACCCTTGCCGCCCTCGGGGGCATCCTCCGCCCCGGGGGATGATGCCGCGGCACCGTCGGACGGGCTGGCCGAATCCGCCCGAGCGACCTTGATCTCCGTCGAGGAGCTGGACCGATCCACCAGGATCAAGGTCGCGCAGCTAGGGCACTTGAACTGGAAGCGCTGATGGTGGATGCCGTCCAGGTTCAGGTTGAACGAGGACTGGCAGGATCCGCAGGTGATTTGCATGAGGCGTCTCCCCCACCGGATCGGAAAGCAGTTTCCGTACCGAAACGAGACCTTTGATGACGGGATGGGGGACGCGGCCGCGGTGCGACATCGTCAATGGACACGGGGCTTTCGGGCTGAGCCCCCGCGCCGGCCGCCTTAGACCCGTTGTACGGTTGGAGACGCCGCTGACGGAACGTCATCCCTCTGACAGTTGGATTCCAGGAGATGGACATGATCGAGAACGTGTCAGGCTTCGCCCGCGCCGCCGACGTGGTGATCGACCTGCTGCGCGAGACCCTCGACGAGCTGCGCGGCATGCGCATCGAGGTAGCGCAGAGTCTGGGCTCACTGCGCGCCGACGTGACCACGCTGCAGACCGAGGTGACGCGGATCGGCCGCCAGGTCGCCGACGCGGCCGCCACTCCGAAACCGCCGCGCCGCCCCACGCCCTCGGCGCACGGCGCGCCGGCGAAGCGCCCCGGCTCGGGCCCCCGTCGGCGCTGACCGGAGGTCGACCGGACGTCGACCTCGACTTGACGCCAAGTAGAACACGTTCTACATCGGACGGACTGCCCATCCGGGGAGCACGTCCATGGCATCCAGCTACGACTACATCGTGATCGGTGCCGGCTCCGCCGGCTGCGTCATCGCCAACCGCCTGGGCGAGGATCCCAAGACGCGGATCCTGGTGATCGAAGCGGGAGGCAGCGACAAGTCGTTCCTGTTCCGCCGCCCCGGAGCGCTCGCGATCGTCTACGAGAGCCCGCAACTCAAGGCGATGAGCGACTGGGGCTACAAGACGGCGCCACAGAAGTTCATGGACGGCCGCGTGATGCCGTGGACGCGCGGCAAGGTGCTGGGCGGCTGCAGCTCGGTCAACGGCATGCTGTACATCCGCGGCCACCGCGCCAACTACGACGAGTGGCGCGATTGGGGGAATGCCGGCTGGGGCTACGACGACGTGCTTCCCTACTTCAAGAAGTCGGAGGCGTTCGAGAAAGGCGACACCCCGTTTCACGGCAGCCGCGGCCCGCTCGGCGTCACCAGCCAGGAAGACCAGTCGCCGGTCACCGCCGGATTCAACCAGGCGATGGCGGCGGCGTGCGGCGTGCCGGTGATCGACGACTTCAACGGCGAACAGCAGGAAGGCGCTTGCTCGTACCACCAGACCTGCGCCAACCGGAAGCGGATCAGCACCTCGGTGGCGTTTCTCTATCCGGCGGTCGAGCGCGGCAACGTCGAGGTCGCGGACAAGGCGCTGGTCGCCAAGATCGTGATCGAGGGCGGTCGCGCGGTGGGCGTCACCTACGTGAAGGACGGACAGACCGTGACCGCGCGCGCCGAGCGCGAGGTGATCCTCTCGGCAGGCACCATCGGCTCACCGCAGATCCTCATGCTCTCGGGCGTCGGCCCGGCGGATCACCTGAAGTCGAAGGGGATCGGCGTGGCCGCCGATCTGCCGGGGGTCGGCGGCAACCTCCACGATCACCTGATGGTGCCGGTGCGCTACGAAACCACGTCGGCGTCGGGCCACACCAGCACCGCGCCGCACTACATCGGCGGGATGCTCAAGGACTTCCTCTTCAACGACGGCTGGTTCGGCAAGACCTTCCTCGAAGGCGGCGCCTTCGTGAAGACGTCTCCCGATCAGCCGATTCCCGACCTGCAGTTCTTCGGTCTGCCGTGGGCCTATCCCGAGCCCAACGACGACGGCCCCCAGAAGGGCGCCATCTCGAAGAAGCCGAGCTTCACGGTGCTCGCGGGGATGATCTATCCGAAGAGCCGCGGCACGGTCCGGCTCGACAGTACCAACCCGGAGGCCGCACCGATCATCGATCCCCACTACCTCGAGCACGAAGACGACATGCACGTGCTGATTCGCGGGCTCGAGATCGCGCGCCGCATGGCCGAGCAGCAGCCGTTCAAGCAGTACGTGATCGCCGAGCGCACTCCCGGCCCGGCTTGCACCGGCCCCGACGCGCTGCGCGCCCACGTGAAGCTCTTCGCCAAGACGATCTATCACCCGGTCGGCACCTGCAAGATGGGGAACGACGACGCGGCGGTGGTGAATCACGAGCTGCGCGTGCGCGGAGTGGCGGGACTGCGGGTGGCCGATGCGTCGATCATGCCCAAGATCGTGGGCGGCAACACCAACGCGCCCTCGATCATGATCGGCGAGAAGTGCGCGGACCTGATCAAGTCGGGCGCCGCGTGATCCGGCCCCGGCGATCGCCGCCCTGCTTGGAGGCCCATCGGTCCCTCGGTGGGCAAGCATTCGACCGGGATCGCCGATGACCGACGCGCCGCTGGCCGCGGGCCACTACCGCGTCGCGGACCGGGTCGTCGAGCTCCCCGTCTGGGTGCGCGACGCGAGTGTCCTGTTCGCGAGCTTCGTGGTCCCGACGCGGGCGGCGCGCGCCGTGATCGGCGTCGACCGCGTCGAGCTGGCCGAGGTGTTCCCCGGACGCGCGATGGTGAGCATCGCGGCCATCGAGTACCGCGACAACGATCTCGGCGTGTACAACGAGCTGGCGATCGCGTTTCCGGTGCGCCTGGGCGGCGGACGCGCGCTGCCGATCGTCGGCATGACGATCGACTCGCTGCGCGGCAACATCGGCACGTATCTCCATCGCCTGCCGGTCACCACCGCGTTTTCCTGCGAGGCCGGACGCACCATCTGGGGCCTGCCCAAGACGGTCGAGAAAATCACCATCCGCGAGGAGCACGCGGGCGAGAAGCACAGCACCCGCACCGCGACGCTCACCTCGGGCGAGCAGCACGTGCTGACGCTGATGGTGCGCACCCACGGCAAGCGCACGTTTCAGGACACGCCGCTGGTGGCGCTCGCGTGCATCGACGGGACGCTCCGGAAGACTCCGTTCGTCGCGAGCGGTAGCGGTCTCGGATTCGGGCTCGCGGGCGCCCGGCTCACGCTCGGCGAGCATGCCATCGCCGACGAGCTGCGGTTTCTGGGACTGCCCAAGCGCCCGCTGATGAGCGGCAGCGTCGCATCGATGCGCGCCCGCTACGACAACGCGCAGGAGCTGTGATCGCTCTGGCCGGCAGGCGGACGGCGGGAGCCGGTCCCTCCCGATGAGACTCTTCCTCGCCACGTGGGAGGGACGCGTTCCCGCGCG
>CAZYWA010000511.1:0-5760 GCA_964650975.1 uncultured bacterium | reverse complement strand
CCGGGTTGTCGAGGGACCAGAAGTCGATGACGCCGCCACCGACGACCCGGATCTGCCGCTCCTGAACGCTCGAGGCGATCGTCACCGGCGCCAAGATCAGCTCCATCTCGCGCCAGACTTCGAGGAGGAGCTTGTAGGTCGGGGCGAACCAGCCCACGGGGAGGCCACGCACGATCGCATCCACGGCGCGCTCGATGCCGAGCGTGGTCTTGCCGAAGCGTCGGCCGCACATCAGGACGTTGAATCGCTTCGCCTGCGCCACGACCTCCTGCTGCGGCGTGTGGAGCTTTTGGACTCGGATTGTCGCCATGGTGTTCTTCTTCAAGGGGCTCGGGGCCTCGGGCGCACGCTATGCCACATCCACCGGTGCGATCCGCACCACCGTCGCGGTGTCGCACAGGAAACTCGCCTCACATCCAACCGACCTCGTCCACATGACGCGCAGGGCGCGCCGCGCCTCGGGCCGGTCCCCTAAACTCTCGTCGCGATCCTGGGGACCAGCGGCCGCCATGGTGAACTCAAGTATGACGTTCTGTGGCCAAAAATTGGCGAGTCTCAGGCGAAGCACTCGACCGAATCGCAGAACCAAACGCAGGCCCGATTTGCCAGAGGATCCGGGATAGAACGCGGAATAGTTCCCCGGAAGAACCAGCTCCAGCTCGAGTGTCGGTGACGGGGTGCCGTCGGAGTCGAGTGCGAGCCGGACGATTTCGGCATCGTGGAGATCTGGCCATTCGCCCAAGAGCGACGTCACCGCGATTGAATTCTCAATCTTCACGCCGAGTGAGGCCATCTCGGTTTCCTCCTTGAGTCGGAGCCACGCGGCAATCGCGACGCGGTAACCCCTGCCCCTCGAACATCGCTCAGCCCTCCTTCTTCGCCCACACCGGAATGGGCTTCTCGACGTGCTCGACCACGAGCTTCCCGTCGTGATGGTGTTCGGTCTCGAATTTCGGCTCGCGCCAGCCCATCCGCGTCTTCGACCACCAGATCGCGGCGGCGACGTTCGGCTTCGAGCCGGTCGCCATCCGGAAGAGCGATTCGGCGACCTTCGCGTTCGCCTTTGTGGCGCCGGTGGCCAACTCGTCCTTGTAGCAGCGGCGCAGCGTGTCGCTCCCCAGTCGGTGCAGGCGCGCGATCTCTTTGTGTGGGACGCCGACGGCCGCGAGCATCTCGATCGTCTTCCGCATCTCGGGCGTGGGCTGGTGCTTTGGGTAGGGCATCACGACCTCCTCTCGGCTGAGCGGCCGGTCAGAGCCTCCCAGCGCTGAACGACGACATCGCAGTAACGGGGCTCGTACTCGACGGCGGCGCAGCGACGCTCCAGTTGCTCGGCCGCCATCACCTGCGAGCCGGAGCCGGCGAACGGTTCGAGCGTGAGCTCGCCGCGGTGCAGATGGTTGCGAATGGGGATCGCGAAGAGCTCGACCGGCTTCTGCGTCGGGTGGTTCTTCGCCCCGTCCCTGCCCACCTCCCAGACGGAGCGCTGGGACTTGTCGCCGAGCCACGCTGGCGGCTGGCCCTTGAGCCACCCGTAGAAGCAGGGCTCGTGCGCCCAGTGGTACTGGCCCGACCGCGTGAGGACGAAGCCGGGCTTCGCCCAGATCAGCACGCGATGGATGAGCGCGCCGATGCTCGCAAGCGCCGCGGCGGTCGGATCCTGCTGGCCGCCGATCTGGGCATGCCAGAGGTAGAGCGCTGGGCGCTCGAGGTGCGGCAGGCAGGCGCGGAGCACGTTCTCCAGGAACGCCTGGAGCTTCTCGCCCTGGAGGTCGTCGTTCGCGATGTCGCCCCACTCCGCCTGGGCGTTCCGGAACCCGGATCGCGGGATGCCGTCCTTGGTCGCGACGTAGCTCACGCCGTATGGGGGGTCGGTGTGCAGCAGCCGCGCCGGCCGGCCCTCGCACGCGAGCGCGATCGTCGCCGGGTCTGTCGAGTCGCCGCACACCAACCGCTGATCGCCGAGCAGCCACACGTCGCCGCGCTGAGTGGTCGGCGTCTCTGGTGGCTCGGGGATGTCGTCCTCTACGACATCGCCGGCCTCCACCCCCAGCTTCCCCAGGTCGAGCGCACTGAAGCCAGTGAGGTCGAGGTCGAACCCGAGGCCCTGTAGCTCCTCCAACTCCAGCCGGAGCAGCTCCTCGTCCCAGCCCGCGTTCATCGCGAGCTTGTTGTCCGCGAGCGCCAACGCCTTCCGCTGCGGCGCGGTGAGGCCGGTGAGTCGGATCGTCGGCACCTCGGCGAGCCCGAGCTTCCGCGCCGCCGCGAGCCGGCAGTGGCCAGCGATGACCGTGGACTCCTCGTCGATGAGGATCGGGTTGACGAACCCGAATTCTCGGATCGACGCGGCGACCTGCGCGATCTGCTCCTCGCTGTGCGTGCGCGCGTTGCGGGCGTACGGGATCAGCGAAGCCGGAGTGGCCTGCTCAATTTTTAGGCAACCCGGGTTCATGTGCCCTCCTGGCGCGCTGGCACGCTGGTGCGTCGGCCTCTGCTCCGGTGACCTCGACCAGCCCTCGGCGTGCCCAACGTTTCGGGGTTCAGTTGACATCCGCGCACTCACGAGAGTTATTCATTTGAATAACTGCAGATTACCACAACTCGCGGACGACGTATCGCGCCTGCGATTCGAGTTCCGGACAGCAGGAGCCGGCGATGACTCGTCGACCAGGATCGGATTCACAACCCGAACTCCCGGATCGACGCCACCACTCGGGCGACCTGCTCGGGCGCGTCACGCTGGGGGGTCGGGAGCGCCACATCGCGTCGGGCTTCGACGCTGCGATTGACGGGGCACGCGGACTTGGGTGTACCGTGGGCCTCCCTATCGCGACCGTGGATTCGTTGGTGCAGCGTGAACAGCTCCATCGCACGATTGGTGCTCCCGCCGGTAGCTTTCTTCGTCCTGACGCAGCCCACCACCCGGAGTGCGGCTGCGGACACGAGGGATCTCTCGCCACGCGCGATGTTCGTCACGTCTGTCACCGGGAGTGGCGACCTATCGAGTTGGGCCGATGCAGGCGGAAAAACTGGCGTCGATGCCGGCGATGCGATCTGCCAGGCGCGGGCGACGGAGGCCAACTTCGCGAACCCGGGGAACTTCCGGGCCTGGCTCTCGGACGCCAGCGACGACGCCTACTGCAGGATCCACGATCTGCACGGCAAGAAGTCAGCGAATTGCGGTCAGCCGAGTCTTCCGGTATCCGCTGGTCCTTGGGTACGCCCCGACGGCCAGCCTTTCGGGCCGACGATCGATCTCCTCCTCCCGCCGACGCGGCAGGTCTTCTATCCGCCGAGGATCGACGAAAAGAACGTCACGCCTCCTGGTACCGACGATGTTCACTCAGGCACCGCAATCGATGGGAGTCGCCAGTCCACGCAAGATTGCAATTCCTGGACATCGGTTGTGGGGAACGGCGAGGAGGGACACTTCAGCGAAACCAGCGATGGCTGGACACACGTTTTTGGGGTCGGGGCTACCGGTGGTTTCCCCTGCTTGGTAGCGGCGCACTTGCTCTGCTTCGAGATCGGTGCCGGTCCGCCGTTACCCGTCTTTCAGCGGTCCGGCGTGCTCGCGTTCGCTACCTCCGCCACGGGAACCGGCAACTTGTCATCGTGGCCGCAAGCTGGCGGAGCCACGGGCATCGCTGCCGGGGATGCGATTTGCCGTGCACTGGCAGCCTCGGCCCACCTGGTGGACCCACCTCGATACAAAGCGTGGCTCTCCGATTCGACTACGAATGCGAAGGACCGCTTCCCGTCGACGGCGGGCCCTTGGGTCCGACCCGACGGCACGCACATCTCGGACCCAGGCGGCCTAACCTCATCGGGCGGCCTTGAGACGACGATCAATCAGACCGAGACGGAGTCTTACCTCGGTGCCGAGCAGGCATGGACCGGAACCAAGTCGAACGGGTCCAAGGACTCTGACGCGTGCACGGATTGGACCACCGCCGCGACCGGTGCGTTCGGCGAGTTGGGAATTGCAAATGCACCCGCAACGGGGAGCTGGACGTCGTCGGGTTTCGCCCCATGTAATGTCTCGACAGCCCATCTCTACTGCCTCGCCGCCGTTTCGTTCGGCGTATTCGCAGACGGTTTCGAATCCGGGAATACGCTAGCGTGGTCGGACACCGTCGGCGGACCCTGAACCAGATTCCCCATGCGGCGGCGAAAAGGTGCCCTGGCTCTGAGGCGTCGCCCGACGCGACGGCGTGATCTGCCTGTCCTATGGACGCCTGCATTCTGCTCGTGCTCCCGGCGGGCGGCGGGTAGGTCAGCACGAACGGGACGCGGCTGCCTTCGCCGCACTTCAGAGGCCGGTTCTCGGCGCACTGCGGGACGGGTCGTCGATTTGGCGGATCGGCGGGGCTCGGGTCAGGTGCCGTCCGCGGTCGCCGTCCAGCCTAGTGTGTTGTCCGATTCGAAGCCATCCGAGAAAAGTCCCAAGACATTGCCTTCGGCATCCGTCTTCAGGACGTGGCCGTACCCCCACCCGCCGACGTCTGTGTACCCACCGAGCAAATAGCCGCCATCAGTCGTGGCAAATACCGAATAAGCGTTGTCGAGTTGCGCGCCGCCGAACGTTTGCTTCCACACGGAATTCCCATCGGCATCGATTTTCACCAAATAGACGTCGCCGCCGGCTCCGGACGACTTGGTCTGTCCCGCGATCACGTATCCACCATCTTGCGCGACGTCCACCCCCCACGCGATATCCTGCGCGGCCCCACCGTACGTTTTCGACCAAACGGTCTCGCCGGTCGAATCGATCTTCGCGAGATAGGCATCGCCCTGATTCCCGGGGGTTTCTCCAGCCACGGCGTATGCTCCATCCATCGTCGGCTGAACGGAAAAAAGGGAGGCGCCGTAAGTCCGGTCCCAGACCACGTCACCCCGATGCATCCGTCTTCACGAGCACACCCGAAGTCGGGGCCGAGCAGGCCACCACGAAGCCGCCGGACACCGGCTTCACATCGCGAGCGAGCCCGTTGGAGAATGAGAACACCTTCTCCCACTCGAATGTGCCCGAGCCATCGGTTTTCACGAGGACGGGCTGGTAGGGCTTCCCGGGTATGTCGCTGGTGCGACCGGCGAAGACGTAGCCGTCCGCAGTCTCGGTCACCGCCAACCCAATCAGATAGGTCGGGTATGCGTTCTGCCAAACCAGCTGGCCGTCCGAGTCGGTCTTCACGAGGAATGCGAAACCGGGCATCGGGCCGTACACACCACCGGCGAGGATGTAGCCGCCATCAGAGGTTTGCTGCACGGACTGCACTTGGCCCTCACTATTAGGGTCGTCGAGAAAAGAAACGCTTCCACTCGAGCTCCCCCGCCGGGCCCAGCTTGATCAGCGCCGGGTCGAAAAAGCTGGTTGACGGGTTCTGTTGCTGCCCGCCGAGCACGTAGCCTCCATCAGCAACCTGCCTCACGGAGAAGATCGACCCTTGAGCTAAGACAGTCTCGAAGGTGTCAGGAAGGGGGGCGTAGGCGCTGCCGACGCCGGGGAGCGGCGACGCAGCTCCCGCTCGAGGCGCCGGAAAAGTGGCAAACGAAGCGATCGCGGTTAAGACGGAGGACCGCAAGAGGCCATTGATGTGATTCATGCGGAGCTCTCGGCGCGGTTCAGGGCGGGTCTGCGACAGTACACCATCGCTCGCGTGGGCTGTTCGGGAACATGACCGCTTCGGCAGCCCGTCAGCCGACGGTCTGCGACCACCGCGACGTGTTGCCGGTCTGGAACCCGTCCTTGAAGATCAG
>CAZYWA010000510.1:0-5795 GCA_964650975.1 uncultured bacterium | reverse complement strand
CCGACCGGTGCCACACCCACCAAAACTCCGATCTCATGAATGGATCGGGTTAGGGGGGCTTTTCAAGCCCCCCGCCCCGTCCGGAGTGAATCCGGCCGGGGCCCACCCCCGAGTCGGCTCGCTCTGCTCGCCGCGCGCCTGCGGCGCGTGCTTCTGCGTCGACCCACCGCCGCAACGGACGCGGGAGCGCACCTTCGATCGCTGGGGACGCGAGCAACGCGCTCATCCGGGCGATTCCAGGCCCTGATTTGACGGGTCGCCCATCACCTGGTAGTGAACATATGTTCACATATCGGCCGCCTCGATGGACGACCTGCTCGCACGCCTCGAAGGCGATCTGCTGCGCATTCGCGCGCTCTACCGGCTGGCGCGACGGCGCGGCGCCGGCGAGCGGGAGCTGAGGCAGCTCGCATCGCTCGGCAAGACCTTCCGTACCGAGCTCGATCGCTTTCGCTCCACCGGGGATCCGGCGGAGCGGAAGGAAGCCGTGCTCGCCGTGGGCCGTATCCTGGGTCGCATCGACGGCTGGGTCACCGCCCGTGGCCCCGACTTTCGCGCGACGTGGCGAAAGGCAGCGGAAGCCAACCCGAGAGGGAGGGGGCCCGCGCCTCCGGCGCTCCCGCCGCGCCGGGATCGATCGTGATCGAGCTCGAACCGGCGGGAGCCGGGCCCTCCCGGCTACAACGGAATGCTGAGCAGCCGGTAGGCACCCACGAAGCCGAAGAGAACGTTGGTGATCCACGCGGCGACGAACGGCGAGAGCCTCCCCGCGTGCCCCACCGCGACCGCGGTGCTGTAGAGCAGGAAGTAGCTCACCGCCGCGATCACCGCGAACGCCAGGCTGCGCACCAGCCCGGCGCCGCGGCCACCCACCAGCGAGAACGGGATCGCCACCAGCGGTACCAGGAAGCACACGAACGGAAACGCGATCTTGCCGTGCAGGTCGACGCGGTAGCGGGTCGAGTCGTAACCCAGCTCCTTCACCCGCTCGATGTAGCGCCGGAGCTCCAGGAACGAGAGCGTGTCCGGATAGAGCGGCTCGGCCGACTTGAAGTCGTCGAGCCTCCAGTCGAACTCCCTGTCCAGGGTGCGATGCTCGCGAGGCGGCGCGCCCGTGAGCAGATTGCGCTCGATCACGTCGGTGAGCCGCCACTCCTGCGCCGCCTCCATCCATCGCGCCATGCTCGCGTCGAGCCGGTAGATCGGCTTGAACGATTCGTCGAGCTTGAACACCGTGACGCTCTGGAGCACGCCGATGTCGCGGAAGAACTTCGCGATGTGGATCATCTCGTGCTTGTCGCTGGTGCCCTGGAACCACACGTTGGGATCGCCCGCCGGACGCAGCGCGTCGACTCCCTTGACGTCGATCAGGATCTCCCGCGACGCCGCCTTGGTCCACGGCACCAAGAGCTCGTTGACGCCCAGGCAGAGCAGGCTGACGCCGAAGCCGATCACCGCGATGGGCAGCACGATCGCGCGGTAGAGGCTGACACCGCCGGCCTTCATCGCGGTGATCTCGGAGAGCTGCGAGAAGCGGCCCACCGAGATCGAGGTCGCCACCAGCATTGCCACCGGGATCAGCTCGAACACCAGCTCGGGGATCCGGTACAGGAAGAAGAGCAGCGTCACGCCGAGCGGTACGTCGCGGGTGGTGAAGGTCGACACCCGCTCCTGGAAATCCACCATCACGAACAGGATGAGGAATCCGAAGAAGCACAGCGCCAGCACCCGCAGCACTTGCCCGGAGACGTAACGGGTGAGAACGCGCATGGGCTCAGAGGATAGCGAGCAGGAAGACCGCACGCGAGGACCAAACAGCCGGCGCCGCGGAAGCGGCGCCCTCCACGGCGCATTCGATCGTCGTGTGGAGCGCCGCGCTTTTGCGCGGCCGCCTGCCCCGAGCGAACCGAGACACCGCCGCCGAGCCGGGTCGATTTGCCGCCGGTGCCGCCGGGTGTAGGATCCCGGCTCCGGGCATCCGCCAACACGACTTGAGCTCTCGATCCCTCGCTCTCACGTTCGTCTGCGCGGTCACCCTCGCGACTAGCACCGGCTGCGGCTCGCCGGCGCACCCCGCGCCCGAGCCGGCGTCGCTGGCGCTCGAGGCGTCGTTCCCACCGCCGGGCTCACTCTCGCAGGCGAGTACCGTCACCGTGCGCGGCACCACCAGCGGGCCGCGCGTGGTGACCGCGGTCACGGTGAATGGCTCGGCCGCGACCTCCTCCGACGGCTTCGCCAGCTGGCAAGCGGCGGTTCCACTCGAGCCGGGCCTGAACCCGATCGCCGTCGAAGCCACCGGCACGATCGGCGGCGAGCCACGCGAAGAGCGAGTCGATCTCGCCGTCACGATGCAGCACCTCCTCGTCACGCCGACGACGATCGAGATGGACTCGGTGAACGACCGCTGGATCGTCGGAGATCGCGGCTACGCGGTGCTGGGCGACGCAGCGACCGGCGCCCGGCAGTGGGTGAGCATCGGCGGAGACCTCGAGTGCATCGACGGCGCGGACGATCTGGCGTTCGTGAACTCGGCCGCCGACGGTCACAATCGGCGAAGCCTCGACGTCGTGCCGCTCACCGGCGGAGCGGCCACGCGGTACGTTTCGACGTCGCTCGGCGTGCTCGGCTCGGCGTTCGACGAGCCACGCGGCCGGTTGATCTACAACGACCCCATGGAAGAGGGCCGGCTGCTCGCATTCGACCTGGCGAGCGCCACGTCGTCGGTGGTGTGGCCCAAGGTGCCGCCCTTCTTCCCGCCCACGCTCGCGTTCGATCCGCCCCGAGACCGGGCGATCGTCGTGACACAGCCCGACGGCACGGGCCAGATCGAGGCGCTCGATCTCGAGACCGCCACCGACGAGGTCCTGTCCGGTCCGTCTCGCGGGACCGGGCCACCCCTCGACACCGGCTCCCGTCCGGTCGTCGACGCCGCGGCGGCCCGCGCGTACGTGGGTTTCGGCGCCTCGGATCCGGCGCTCGACTCGGTGCTGGACGTGGACTTCGCCACCGGTGATCGCAGCGAGCTCAGCGGACCCCACCGCGGAAGCGGGCCGGCGCTCGAGGGCGCGCTCGGGCTCGCGCTCGACGCCAAGCGCAACCGGCTGCTGCGCTTGGTACCCGGCACCTACGCCCTAGTGGCCATCGACCTCGTCACCGGCGACCGCTCGACGGTCATCTCCGATGAAGTCGGCGACGGACCGTCGCTCTTCGAGCCGATGACCGCGGTCACCGTCGACGCGGCGCCGAACCGCTCGTTCGTGGCCCAGTGGTCCCGGATCCTCGAGGTGGACGCAGCCACGGGCCAACGGCGCGTGGTGGCGGACGACGCGACCGGCGCCCTCCCGCCGGTCACCGATACGGAGGCCATGGCCGCCGACGGCGACCGGCTGTGGACGGTCTCCGTCGGGCCTTGTTGCACGCCGATGACGACGGCGCCGGTGCTCGAGATCGATCGCCTCAGCGGCGCGCGCACCTTGGTCTCTGGTGACGCACGCGGCAGCGGGCCGGCCATACACCAGCCGACGGCGCTGGTCTTCGACGGAGACCACCGGCTCTACGAGGTGGACTCGATGTACCAGTCGGCGGCCCCGTCGGCGGTGCTGGCGATCGACCTCGACACCGGCGACCGCTCGGTCGTCTCCGATGCCAGCCACGGATCGGGTCCGCCATTGGCGTACCAGCCGTCGCTGGTCCTGGACGACGCGCATCACCGGCTGATCGCCGGGAACCGCGAGGGTGGCCTGGTGACGATCGACGTCACGAGCGGAGATCGGGCTTCGCTGGCGGCGCTGCCCGAGGATCCGGCCAGCGGCACGCTCGTTCAAGCGTCGTGGCTCACCGTCGACCAGGCGGGCGACACGGCGTGGTGGACCAACGGCACTCGGCTCGTCACCGCGGACCTCACGACCGGCGTGGCGCGCCTGCTTCCCGGAAACGTGCTCGACCTCTTCAGTCTCGGACGCTCGCGAGACTCGGGTCTACTCTTCGGCTGGACGGCCGACCTCGATGCCCTGATGGCGATCGATCCGGCGACCGGCGAAGAAGTCGTGGTCGCTCGTTGAGCGTCGCCACCAGGGGGCACATGCAGAGATTCGCGCTGGCGATGCTGGTGATGCAGGTGATGCTGGTGATGCAGCCCGCCGTGGGCACGGCTCGTGCCGCCGAACCGGTCCGAGTGCTTCCCAGCGAAACCGATCCGAGGATCCGCGAGTTCGACGAGCCTCACCTCGCGTGGCTTCCCGACGGCCACCAGCGCGGACAGCTGCTGGTGTTTCTTCCCGGAACCGGCGGCAAGCCGGAAAAGGGCCAGTTTCAGCGATTCGCGAGCACGGCGGCCGAGGTCGGCTACCACGTCGTGGCGCTCATGTACCCCGACAACATCGCGGCGCAGGTGCATTGCGCGCGCAGCACCGATCCCGACGCGTACACCAAATTCCGGACCGCCATCCTCACCGGAGGACCAATCGGTCCGCACCGGACCGTCGAGCCGCCCGATTCGATCGAGAACCGGCTCGAGAAGCTGCTCGTCCGCCTCGATGTCACGCAGCCGGGGCGAGGCTGGGGTGACTTTCTCACTCCCGAGCAAGCGGTGAAGTGGCCGCGGATCGCGGTCGCGGGCCACTCGCAGGGCGGCGGCCACGCTTACATGCTAGGCAAGAACCACGAGCTCGCGCGGGTGGTGATGTTCGGCTCGCCCAAGGACTACAGCTTCCATTTCCAGGCTCCCGCAAAGGGTCTCGACGGAAGCACCCGGACGCCGCTCACTCGGTTCTACGCCTACAACCACGTCCGCGACGACGAGAACGGCTGCACCCACGAGCAGCAACGGCAGATCCTCGACCGGATCGGCCTACCCGCCCTCGGTGTCGCCGACGTCGACCATGCCGACCTCACGCAGAGCCACGCGCACGTCCTCTACACGAACGCCGACGTGCCCAGCGGCCGCTTTCACGGATCGGTCGTGTCGTCCGGTCTCCCGATCAACCCGACGGTCTGGAAATACATGCTGACCGCTCCGGTCGACTGACCGGCACGTCCGAAGCGCGGGCGTCAGGGCTTGACCAGCTTGAGGTCGGGCTTGCTCATCTCGCGCTCGGCGTCGACGAGCAGCTGGTCGAAATCGACGTCCAGGTAGGACGAGAGCTTGCACACCAGGTGACCGAGCAGGTTCACCTGGTACTGGAGCAAATCGACGGTCTTCTCGAGGTCTTCGTTCGCCCGCGGCCGCACGTTCCGGATCATTCCCACCCTCGCCCCCAAAATCGGGCTTCCCGGCGCCCGAAGCGCGCCGATTATAGCGACGGGGTCCCTCCCCCACAACCGCGAGTTTTTCGGGGGATTTTCGCCGATTTCGCGGCTCAGGGCGCCGCGTGCAACATGCGTTCGAGGGCGGCGCGCGCGGGATTCTCGAGCCGCGCATCGATCTCCACCTCGGCGGCGGTCGCGAGGCGGTCGAGCGTGTGCAGAAGACCCGCGACACTCAGCTCGTACATCGAGGCGCAGAACGCGACCGCGAGCGGCACCACCCGGCGGTCGGGATGGCGCGCCGCGAGCCGCTCGACGGCGTGGATCTCGCTCGCGACGGCCAGCGTGCCTCCGGCCGGCTCGGTCGCCAGCCACGCCTCGACGTCGTCGAGCGATCCCGCCGCGTCGGCCGCCGCGACCACGGCGGGCGCCAGATCGTGCTGCGCCCACACGCGCACGCCGGGGATCGCGGCGCGCAACGCTGCGACCTGCGGTGTCTGAAGCTGCGAAAGGATCGGGCAACGGCCGTTCCACGTCACGACGCGGGCGCG
>CAZYWA010000509.1:0-5819 GCA_964650975.1 uncultured bacterium | reverse complement strand
CTCCGCGAAAGGCCGGTGGCACTTTGCTTTCAGGATTCGTGAATTTTCCGGGTTAACGACGTACGGGCCGGTCGGACCCTTCATCACCGCCATCTCGCCCTCACTGTTCGAGCATCCACAAGCCATCGCGGTGCCGCGCGACTGTCTCGGTGGCAGGGCAGGTACTGGACGGCGGGCTCGCTCCTTCAGACGAATTGACGGCGGCGCTCGCGCACCGCTGTACGTGTAGACCGGACCCTGCGGGGCGCGGTCCGCCCTCATTCAGACGATTCCCGAAACCGGTTGCCGCTCACGGCTCCACGGTGGGCGAGAGGGAACCCGGGGGTGCGACCGGGCTGTTCTCTTCATGTTTGAAGACGCCGACGAGGGAGAATGGCAGACCGTAGCCGGCATCCTCCTCATAGCGATGGCTCTTGTAGCCACAGCTGGGGTCTAGCGCCACCTCCTCCCAGGGGATCACCCCGTGGATGATCGGCACTCGGGCGGGAAGCACCTTGATGCACATCGGCACCCGCGGTGCCCGGTGAAACAGGAATTCGCGGATGGCATCCAGCTCGGCAACACTGAATGTATCGCGGACCCCGCTCAGCAGGCTGCGTCGATCCGCCGGATCGTCGAGGTATCCCTTCTCGTCCTTTTCCACGGAGCGGTAGAGCTTCATCGCCTCGTCGTCGGACACGCTCGCGTTGTAAAGGGAGACTTCGAGGTGCTCGCTTTCGTCCTGGCTAACGTATTCCAGGGTGATGGACCATCGTCCCGGCCAATCCAGACTGTGATCACACATTCCATTTCCCCCTAACGCGCAGAGGTGGCTCTGCGGTTGTTGTGGATGGGTCACCACTCGGCAAAGCGAGCCATCGACAAAGATCGGCTCGCCGAACCAGGATCCGCCGGCCGATCCGGACGACGCCTGGGATTCGCTTTGCGTTGATCAACCGGTAGATGCCCTTCCGGCTGGTTCGGAGCAGATCCCCAACCTCGATCGGTGTGAGCAGCGCACCGGCGAGACCGGGGCCGACGCCAGTCCTGGACGCGGTTGCGCCCCCAGGCGGACCTGAGCGGGACTGCGGAGGATTGGCTCGCACGCCGCGAGACTACGACGGTGCGGACGAACTGGTGCAACTCACGTTAGGCCTTTCGCCTCCGCGGTGTGTACCCGGGCTAGCCGGGTGGCCTGCCGCTCGGCTTGCCGCGCGGCCCCGAAGTGCATCCGTGTGCCATCGGTGCCGAGTCGAAGGCGTGGGATTCCGGGCTGGTGCGGGGGGGCGGAGTCCGCCGTCTACGCGGCCTCACGCCACCTTCACCCTGTACCGATGGTGCTGCACGCCGAGTCCGGGGGGCCGGACGATGCGGCGACGGGTCATGCGTCACTCACCTGGCTGGGGCGTGACTCAAAAGGGCACCGGGTCATTCTTCGTAGGATCGACGGACTCGGTCTCGGCGGTCCTTTCGCGAAGGGAGTCCACCGAGGCGTCGAATTCGAGATCCACAACGTACTGGCCGGTCGGACCCTTCATCACCGCCATCTCGCCCTCCCGCCCTCGCTGTTCGAGCACCCACAAGCCATCGACGTGCCGCGCGAGTGCATCGGCGGCGGGGCAGGTACGTGTTCGGCTCCTCATCCCGACAAGCCGCGCGTTTGGGAGGTGTGCCCACGCGAGAATGGCCACCTTCGTTTCGCGCGCGACCCCGATCAGCGTCGCGCATACCTCCGCGAGCGGCCTGCCTTCATCGGCGACGAGGCCGTTCAATCCCTCCACGATCACGAGGGCGATCTCGTGGAGCCGAACGACCTCCTCGATCTGCTCCCGCAGTGCGGCGACGGTTCCGTAGGGTGTCTCGTCGAGGTGAAGGGGCGCCACGGCTACACCATCGGCGGCCCGGATGAGCTCCAACCACTCGTTCTCGGAGAGCCAGCGGGCTCGCGACACGCGCGGCTGCTTGATGCCGGACCGAGTCACCAGGAACCGGATCGCGGCGCGCGCGCCTTGGCGCTCCATCGCGAGCAGGAGCGTTGGGGCGGCGCGGTCCATCGATGCGTGGCGTGCAATGGTCGTCGCGAGAGCGTGAAGGACGGCCCGGGACGCGCTCACGGCGAGCGTGAGCTCGCCTGACTGGAAACCGCGGTCGCGGTGGTCCACCGACTGCATGCCGGTCGTGAGCACAGGCCGCCGCCTTCCCTGGTCGACCCGCTCCTCGATCCAGCGGAATGCGGAGGTTACGGCGGGCTTGGCGGGCGTGATCGCGGGCATCGGCGGCGCCGGAGCGACCTCTGCTGGCGCGATCCGCGGCGGCCGGAGGGTCACGGCACCTGCGTCGAGTCCGAGCAGTGTCCCTTGGTCGGCGCGCAGGCCGTCGGCGCCGGGCTTCACGTCAGCCATGTGATCAGAAGCTGCCTTGATCTTGGGGTCAGGACGTGTCCCTCCGACCGACATGGATACCGTCTCTCCCGCCGTCTTCTCAACTCGATCCGGTCGGGACGTGTTCTGACCCGGAGCGCGGGCAAGCTGGTCGTGCCACGCCCGATCCAGCCTCTGGACGGCCGCGCCGCTGGCCCGATGTTGCCCAGGGGGAGGGGGCTCGGCGCGGCGGTTGACTGGGTGGAGGACGGATGGCACACACGCGACCGGGACTGCGCCCGTCGCCGCCACGCGGGACCTGCCTGACCACCTCCTTGCGCTTCATCGTCCTCGGCCGGGAAGAGATCGAGGCGGGAGTCCGTGTCGAGGTGCCGCACGTCGTCATCTCGATCGCCGATCCGGGGTCCCGGCGTCCGGCAGTCGCCACGATTGGCGCACGCAGGGATGTTCTCGTCGTGCGGTTCCATGACGCCGAACCGGTCGAAGGACTGGCGCTGCCACCCGCGATCCGGCTGCTCACACCCCGACAGGCCGCCAAGATATGGCGATTTGTCGACCAGTACCGCGACACGATCGGCGCGATCGTCGTCCACTGCGAGCAGGGCATGAGTCGAAGCCCCGCCGTCGCGGCGGCGCTCTGCGAGGCGCTCGGCGGCGATCCACGGCCCTTCTTCGACGAGTTCGCGCCCAACCGGCACGTGTACGAACTCGTGCTTCGCGCCGCTCGGAGAGCACCCAAGGAGGCGTGACCCCATGTGGAGATTTCTCTGTACGTGTTTCCTGATCGGCTTTTTCGGGAACCTTGGCCTCGCCCTGCTGGGCGCGCTGATCCACGGAGTCTTCTTCTGCCTTCCGCACTAGCCTTCCAGACGCGACGAGTGCGGACCGTGGCCCCTTCTTCTCCGAGGCCCACTCTATGAGCAGCTCAGGCACGCCGCGGTGACCAGAGCGTGCAATCGCGGGAGACCCGGCGCGTGACTCGCCTCGCCATCGTCTCCGACGTCCACGCTGACGTGGACGCGCTGTGCGATGCGCTCGCCCAGGCCGAGCGGCTCGGCTGCGAGGCGGTCGTGTGCGCGGGCGACCTGATCGATTACGGCCGCTTCCCGGAGGAGACGATCATCGTCCTCCGCGAAAAGCAGGTGCCGTGCATCCGCGGGAATCACGACCGCTGGGCGATCGAGCGCGGTCAGGACGATGGCGGCCGAGTACTCTCCCTCGCGACGATGAGGTTCCTCCGCGAGCTGCCCACGAGGTGGGACGCGACGATCGTGGGCATGCGGGTTGGCGCACACCGGACACGTTCGGCATCCTCGATCTCCCGGAGCGGCGGTTCACGGTTCACCGGGTCGGCGATGGGGCCGAGGTTGCAATTCCGCGGATCGCGTCAGGCGTCCGTGACCGCCGTGGTGGCACCTGACTCACGCGTCGCCCCCGCGTCGCACGGGACGGGCCTAGCGCGATCGGGCAATGATCTCCCACACCGTGAGGTCACGAAATCCGTGTTTCCGCATCCCGCCCACGCGTGGATGAACCTGGATCACTGCTTGATACTCACGTAGATGTCGAGGCCTCCGTAGCCGCCGGGTCGATTCGAGATGAAATAAAGGCGTGTGCCGTCGTCGGAGAGTGCAGGGTATTGCTCGGCGCTCGTCGTATTGATGGGCGCACCGAATGCCACGGGGGCACGCCAAGCCCCGGTCGAATCTTGCTTGGAGTAGTAGATGTCGAAGCTGCCAGCGCGGCTACTGGAGAAGAAAAGGATCGTTCCGTCTTTTGAAATGAACGGGGATATGTCGCTTCCGCCCGAGTTAATTGTACTTCCCAACGAGGTTACGTTTCCCCATCCACCCGCGGTAGGAACCGCTTGGTAGAGGTCGTAGCTTCCGAGCCCGCCCGGCCGATCGGACGCGAAGAGCAGTTTGTCCTCGTGAGCGGTCAGAAATGGTGAGGTCTCATTCGACGATGTGTTCACGGAGGCCAGATTCGTCGGATTGCTCCACACCCCGCCGACAGAACTCGTCTCCCAAAGATCGGTGTTCGTGGTGACGGGTGGACGCCAGCCACCGAAAATGAGATGGATCGCGTCGGTCACGCTGTTCTCTTGGTACGCGGAATTGACCGGCGCCGGGAGCGCCGTGGGCGTTGACCAACGATCCATGGTCGGATCGAGTACCGCATAATAGAGATCCGCGTTGCCGCCGACCGGGCGTGATGCGAAGAGGATGCTCGTGTTGGGTGCCGCCCGGTTGATCGAGACGGCCATCTCATCTCCCGATCGATTGATACCGGATCCGAGGTTCACGGGCTGTCCGAAGACCTGCACCGTTCGTTGCTTGGAAACGGTGCCGCCCGCGCCCGAGCACGTCAAGGTGTAGAGGGTCGTCTTTGTTGGATGGACCACCTTCGCCCCGCTCGTCGCCGGGATGGAGCCGGTCCAGTCTGTCGAGGCGGGGCTGCTCGATGCGGCGCAAGTCTTGGCGTTCGTGACGGTCCAGGTCAGGGTCGCGCTGTCGGTCTCGACAATGAGTTCCCTGTCCAGCTTGAACGTGGTCGATGGTGGGGGCGGTGCCGTCAGCACGGTGACGGTTGCCGTGTCGTTGGCCCAGCACACCGGTTGTTGGCTGCCACCTTGTCGCCACTGGCAGACGGTGCTGTAGGTCATGGTGACCGGTGGACTCACGCACCACGCGTTCACCCCGCATGAGAAGGCGCCCGATGGGATGGTGCACCCGAGGGGAATGAGGTCAGCGCTGCTGTTCTGCGAGAACCCGAGGGTCGACGTTTCGCCGACCGTGATGGTGTCTGGATTCGCGGTCAGATCGACCGAGCAGGTCGAGGCCCGAGCCGACGTCACCGCCGTCGAAAGCGCAAGCGAAGCCAGAAGCGAAAGGGCGGCCAGCCGCTGGGACATGACGTTACCTCCGTGGTCGACCCGCCGGGTCACGACTACCCCTCGTGCAGGATCGTTTTTGACGTGGTGGAAAGGGTTGGTGAAGCGACACCGCGCACGCCCCGGGGGCGCCGTCCATGCAGGAGCAGAACAGGAGGCGACGCGGACTGGGGCCGGACGCATCGAAGGTGGGATCCGCATCGAACGGCGGCTTTCGTACGGCACGCCACCTGTCGGGGCGTGGTGTTGACCGTGGTCGGCGCACTGGGTCGAATCGGATGACCACTATGCTCTTTAGAGCGTGTTCTAGTCCAGTTCGGGTCCATAGCGTCTTCCCGCATGAAGGGTGCGGAGAAGAAGGGGCCCAAGGGCCCGCGGACGGCGCAGCACAAGGGGCCCTCCTACGAGCGTCTGAAGGAGCGGCTTGCGGCGAATGTCCAGCGGTTGAGGGCAGAGCGTGCGTTGAGTCAGGAGGAAGCGGCCGAGAGGTGCGGATTGCTCCCGCGGCACCTGCAGAAGTTGGAGTGCGCCGAGCTCAACTCCGGCCTGACGACGCTCGCCCGCCT
>CAZYWA010000508.1:0-5849 GCA_964650975.1 uncultured bacterium | reverse complement strand
CCGTCATCGGCGGCCTGATTCTCTGGTTCGGCTGGTACGGCTTCAATCCCTGCTCGACTCTCTCGATCATGGACAACGCGGGCGTCGGGCGCGTCGCGATGAATACGACGCTGGCCGCCTGTACCGGTGGAATTTCGGCGATCATGTTGATGTACGCCCGGACCAAGAAGTGGGATACGACCGCCATCATCAATGGGTTTCTCGCCGGCTTGGTTGCCATCACCTGCCCTTGCTACTGGGTGAGTGATGTCGGGGCTTGCATCATCGGAGCCGTGGCCGGAGTGATCGTCATCCTGGCGATGGACCTGCTCGAGCATCTCCGGATCGACGATCCCGTGGGCGCCTGGCCGGTCCATGGCGCGTGCGGCATCTGGGGAACGCTATCGCTCGGCCTCTTCGCCAGCGGCCAGTACTCCGCGGCCGGTTCGAGTCCGTTCGGAGTGCCGGCGATCGTCGCCCATTCGCCGGATGCCCTGAGCGGCCTGTTCTACGGAGGAGGCATGAAGGTGTTGGAGGCGCAGCTCGTCGGCAGCGTGATCGTCTGTACCGCCACGTTCGTCAGCGCGATGGCGATGTTCGCCGCGCTCAACGCGTTCGGCCTTCTGCGCGTTTCGAAGGAAGGCGAGCTCGAGGGTCTCGACATCGACCAGCACGGAATCTCGGCCTACCCCGAATACGTCATCAGCCATTGGGGGGCGACGCCCCAGGCCGTCGTTTCCGGGGCGCAGGACAGGTAGGCGAGAGCGAGGGCGCCGTTGCTCGTGCGGGCCCCCGCACTCAACCCGCAATCAAGCTCAGGTGGAACGTCCTCGATGGAGCGGAGCCGGTCCCGCCGTGGGACCGGCTCCGCTCGCCTCGAGGTACCGCCGACGACCCAAGGTCAGACGGGCGGGACCGTCGCGCAGTAAACCTTCTGGCTGATGTGGCCTGCCACGTCGTAGACCTGAAAGCCGACCCGGATCGTGGGATCGGGGTTCATGTGGAACTCGAAGTTGGTCGCCGCGAAGTCGATCTCACCGGTGGTGCTTCCGGTAGCCGACACGCTCAGGTTGTAGATGGTGTTCGTACCGGGAATCGGCGCGGTGAAGCCACCCGCGGAGCCGACCTGCTCGGTCCGGAAAAAGAGCGCGTTGTAGGCCGGGTTGGGATTCAGATCGGCGTCGTCGTCACGGAACGGGATCCTCGCGGAGACGTCGTAGCGCGTGCCGCTTACCAGGATGTACGAGCACGATGGCGTGTCGAGCGCGGGTCGACAGCCTCCGCCGAGCCCGCCGAAACAGCGGTAATCGTCGTACTCATTGGTGCGGACGAAGGTCACCGCCTGATGCGAGCCATCGGAGAAGCTCTCGGTCGCCTCGATGCGGTCGCCCACACTGTCCCCGTCCTCGTCGACGACCTGCCCCTGGATCGTCACCGGTAGCGAGGGGCCTCGTCACGCCCTTCGCCGTCGGTGTGGTCACCTGGAGACGGACGGGGGCTCGAGTCGGTCGCAGAAGCGATCGGCTCGGGGAGATCGGCGAGCCTGATCAAGTCGCCTTGCACAGCGCTGCTGAGAGCCTCCACTACCTTGCGAAGCTCCCGCACGTTCCCGGGCCACCGGTACCCTTTGAGGGCGCGGAGAGCGTCCGAATCCAATGACTTTCCGGATGACAAAGCGTCGAAGAAGTGCCGAACCAAGGGTTCAATGTCCTCCGGACGACTTCGAAGGGGCGGCACATCGATCCTCACAGCGGAGAGCCAAAAATAGAGACGACGACGAAATCGATCTTCTCGAGCCAGTTGCGCCGGATCTATCTGGGCGGCGGATATGACCCGCACATCGATCGCCACTTCCTTCCCCGACCCAAGCGGTCGGATCGCTGCTTCTAGCAATACCCTCCGCAGCACGGCCTCGAGATGCATCGGCATCTTCTCGATGTTGTCTAAAAAGATGACGCCGCGATCTGCCTGGGCGAAGCACCTTTCGAGACCCTGAGCTGAGCCGGTGGATTCAACTCCCTCGCGGCCGGACAGGTCGCACATCGTCAGCTCGGGCGCCACGGTTGCCACATCGACCACTACGAACGGCTCGTCGCACCGATCTGAGCTCTGGTGAATGGAACGCGCGACACTTTCCTTCCCGACCCCCTCTTGACCGATGATCAGGACCGGCGCCCGCACCGAGGCCGCCCGTTTCACGACGCCGCGAATGGCGCGAATCGGAAGGCTCTCGCCGATCAGCGCGCCGTGGCCCTGACCATGCCTGGGAACGCCCGTGTCGTGGCCCATCTGACTTTTCCGCCGGAGGCTCAGCAACCCTCGGTTAGCGAAGGGTGCACGACCGTCCCGGCTGCCGTGAGAATACCCCCGGGCGGATCGGGCCGCAGCCGAACTACAAGGCGCCGTGGAACGTGAGCGACTGGTTCAGATCCTTGCGTTTGTACTACGCTCGACCGTGGTAGCAGCAGCTCTCATCTCCATCCCAACCTCGACCCGTTCTTTTCTAGATTATCGCGCCCTCGCCTCCCACACACTATCCCAAGCCGAAGCCAGTCCCGCCAGCCAGACGACACAATACGTCAGCATTCCGTGGCCCGTCGCGAATACTCCTATGCCTATCGCGTCCGCCAGCACAAAGGTTACGAATTTGGTCCGCCGACCACCGTAGAGATCCCCCAGCCCAGGCATCACGTACGAAAACAAAAGCATCAAAAACGCGTTCTTGTAGCTCACACCTCGACCCGCCGCCGGTCGTATCAGCTTGCTCTTGAAAGCCATCGCGGGGCAAGCCTCCTTCTAGCCGCCATTCCCCGCATGCTCACTGCGATGGTCGTGGCGGATCATCGAGAACCCACAGCATTGCGCCGGGCCTGAGGCCCGAAACTCGCTCCACGCTCACTCTCGGCAGGGAGCGACGAAGTGTTCATATCGATCCTTCTTCGGGCCTGCAGCGCGCGTATCAGCCGAGTCGGCATCCATTGATCTGTGCATCTTGATGGCTGCATAGGCTTCCTTGCGCGGAACTTCCGCCAGATTGACCTTGACGGCGTCCGGCGAAAGCGCAGACAACTCTTGCGGTAAGGGTTCGATTCGATCCTCGATGAGGACCGGTTCGTATCCCGGCCGTGCGACGTCGACCGCTGCGATCCCCTCGTACCAGCGAAAGGGCCATATGTGTGGAATCAGCCCCCAGACCGTGAATTCTCCATCACGATCCGTGAAAGCTTTCGATGCAGTGAATCCGTAGCTGTACAGATCTCCCCCTGCCAGAACGCCGAAGGGGTCCCAGCGACCCCACTTCCAGAGAAGGCAAACCTCCGCACGGGCGAGCGGCTCGCCCGTGTTGGCGTCGAGAACGACGCTGGAAAAGGGCTTGGCGGCCGTAACGACCGGATACGGGACCCGGGTGCAGGCGGCCGCGCCGAGGAGGAACATGACCAGAAGGAAGGCTCGAGGCATTCAGCAGGCTCGCAATGCGCCGCTATCGACTCTGCGTAGATTGATCGTGCATCATGAGGTTCCCAATCTGCGAGCCGACCCAAAGCTCACCTGCGACCACGGACTACCATGGGATCCAGACGAGCGCTACCACGGTCGCCGTCAGGTGCAGCGGCCAGTTCACCTCAGCTTGCTTTCTCACTGATTGGCCGTCTTTGACGCCCGAAGTATCCGATACACGATCAGATCCTGCACGAGTTTCATGCCGAACACTACCAGACCGAAGATCAAGCCGGTGTCGGTCATTGACTTCAGGGTATTGATGCTGCTCACCGATATGACGACGAGCATGCCGCTTGAGAAGAGGATTGCGACGCTGGCGCAGACGTATGCACGGCTGTAGCCATCCATCATCACTCCGGTCTCGCGAGGCGACGCGCCTGCCGCGTGCGAAGCGACTCATTCAAGAAGACAGCGTAGTTTCGCCCGACGGCTGCGCCGAGGACTCCGGTTGCAGGTACGACAACCCAGAGCCATGTCTCGTATCGAGCCGCGGCGCCGCCCGGAAGGCTGAGAAGCTTCAGGACCGCGCACACGCCGAGTGCAACGAACCCAAAGGTCAGCGCCAGCAAGAAAGCCCACTCCCGAGACGTCAGACCAGAATGCTCGCGCCTCAAGAATCGTGAGGGCGTTTGGTCGTTCACGTTGCGCACCTGCACACAACTGGTTGGGCGAACCCGCTATTCGACGGAAGTGTTGTTCCGCCCAATACCCCTCAAGCCGGACAAGGATATCTCGGGCTGGCAGGCGGTGATAGCGGAAAATCCTGAAGAGTCGCTGGCGTTGCGCGGCGGGGCAATCCGCGAAGGCTGGATATGTCGTTCGGGAGGTCCGGGTCCAGTTTTGCCGCGCCAAAGTCGGCCGCGGCCCCCTACTCTCACGGCTTCACCCACTCCGCCACGTGCGCGACCACCTCGCGCTCGGTCGGGTCGAGCTGATCCCAGGCGTCCTTCTGGGTGAGGTCGAAGGCGGCGCCGGTGTGAAAGCAGCAGCCGACGGATCCGGCGGCCTTGGCGGTCCGGAAGCTCGCTTCGAACTCCGAGACCGGCCAGCCGCCGGGGGGTGTGGTCGAGTGGCCGTTTCGGCCGGGTTCCTGGTGGTGGATGGGGATTCCGGGGATCGCTTTCGCGAGTGCTTGCGCGTTCGGGCCCTCGGCGGCGCCCCACCCGCTCGATCGTTTGAAGTGCGGGAGCAGGATCTCGCCTTTCACGTCGCGGAACAGGTTTTGGTAGTCCTTGGGCATGCCGTCGACCGAGAAGGAGCAGCTCGCACCCACGACGCAAGTGAGCGGCACGGAGCGCGCCGTGTCCATGAGCTCCTTGAAGCGGGCGGGACTGGTGTGGCCGGTGTCGGGTGAGCCGTGGCCGCCGGCGCCGCGGACTTCGGCTTCGTTGTCGAGGTCGACGATGCGAAGTGCGGGGTGCTGGCCCCAGCGGGTGAGCACGTTTCGGACGGCGGTCTTGTGCGCGGTGATGTCGTAGCCCTCGCCGCTCTTTTGTCTGGCGTCGTAGTGGGACGTCTCGAAGGTGAAGTCGACCGAGAGGCCGAGCGCGCGCGCGTGCTCCATCGCGGCGTCGAGCTTGTCGACTTGGGCGCCGATCAAGGACCCTTTGCGATCGACGACGCGCGAGTCGGGCGAGCGATCCCAGTCCACCCACACGCGGACGTGGGCGAAGCCGGCGGCGCGGATGCGGTCGAGGTCGCGGTGGATGCGGTCGGGCGGCGCGCCGAGCAGGCCGTAGTAGGAAAACGCCGCGGTGAACGTGCCTTTCGTGAATTGCTTGGCGAGCGGCGGTGCCGTCGGGAACGAGCCGGGATCGACGGGCGGTGGCTGGGCCGGGTCGCCGGGACCCGCGGGCGGCTTTTTCGGCTTCTTGGTGGTGGGCGGGGTCGTGGTCGGAGCCACGATCGGCACGTCTTGCGCGGCGGCGCCGTCGGTCACGAGGAGCGGCGCGGCCCAGAATCCGGGGGCGTCGGCCGCTGCGTTCGCGGGATGGACGTCGAGCGCGTATTCGCCGGGCGGTAAGCCGCCGGGGATGTCGAAGAAGCCGGCGCCGCGGCGGTCGCCGGGGCGAAGCAGGTCGACGGGCTGGCCGACGAGCATGGTGGTGCGTCCGTCGATGGGCCCGGCGATGATCCCGGCGTGCGCGCGGACGCCGACGGTCGCGGTCCAGCCGCGCACCGGGCTCAGCCGGTAGACGAACGCGCGACCCGGAACGGGCTCGCCCCTCGGGTCGACGACGCGGCCGAAGGCGCGCACCGGCGCGGCGCCGCCGGATTGGATGAGATCGAGGATCGCGCCCGATTCGGCGTCGCCGAGGTTCTTGCTGCGCACGCGGACGGCGAGCGTGTGCGCGACATCGGCGACCGGC
>CAZYWA010000507.1:0-5866 GCA_964650975.1 uncultured bacterium | reverse complement strand
ATACCAGCCGACGGCGCGCGAGCCCGACGCCTACGACGTGACCTTCGTCGAGGACGGAGCCGAGATCCGCCGCCGCGACGGAACGCTCACCACCACGCTCGACGTCGTCGTCTCTCCCGAGGACGACGGCGAGGTCCGGCGCGTCTCGATCACCAACGCCGGCTCGCGCGCGAGAGAGATCGACATCACCTCGTACGCGGAGCTGGTGCTGGCTCCCGCGGCCGCCGACGAAGCGCACCCGGCCTTCTCCAAGCTCTTCGTGCAAACCGAGCTGGTCGCCGAGGTGGGAGCGCTGCTCGCCACGCGGCGGCCGCGATCGCCGAGCGAGCCCGCCGTGTGGGCCGCGCACCTCGCCGTCGTCGAGGGCGAAGCGCTGGGGCCGGTGCAGCTCGAAACCGATCGAGCGCGGTTCATCGGCCGGGGACGCACCCTCCGCACGGCGCTCTCGGTGCACGACGGTCAGGCGCTCTCGGCCACCACGGGCACCGTTCTCGATCCGATCTTCAGCCTGCGTCGCCGGGTCCGGGTTCCTCCCGGCGGCACGGTGCGCGTCGCGTTCTGGACGCTGGTCGCGAAGTCGCGCGCCGAGGCGCTCGACCTGGCCGACAAGCATCACGATCCCGCGGCCTTCGAGCGCGCCGCGACGCTCGCGTGGACGCAGGCTCAGGTCCAGCTCCATCACCTGGGTGTGAGCCCCGACGACGCCCACCTCTTCCAGCACCTCGCGAACCACGTCCTCTACTCCGACCCGGGTCTCAGGCCCTCGGCGGAGGCCCTGGCGCGAAATCAGCTCGGGCCGACGGCGCTCTGGCCTTACGGCATCTCCGGCGATCTTCCCATCGTGCTGACCCGGATCGACGATCCCGAGGACATCCAGATCGTCCGGCAGCTGTTGCTCGCGCACCAGTACTGGCGCGTGAAGCAGCTCGCGGTCGACCTGGTGATCCTGAACGAGCGCGCGCCTTCGTATTCCCAGGACCTCCAAGGCGCCCTCGAGACCGCCTCGCGCGCCAGCCACTCGGCGACCACCGGCGAAGGCCGCGGTCCCGGGGGAAACGTGGTGGTGCTGCGCGGCGAGCTGGTGACCGACGAGATCCGCAGACTCCTCGAGTTCGCGGCGCGCGCGATCCTGCTGAGCCGCCGAGGGAGCCTTTCCGAGCAGCTCGACCGCGTGGCCGCCCCCGAGCCTGCCGCGCTTCCCAGACGCCGCCCACTCGGACCGCGCCGCCACCTCGAAGCCGCGCTGCCCAAGCTCTCGCTCGAGTTCTGGAACGGCCTGGGCGGATTCTCCGACGACGGCCGCGAGTACGTGACGGTGCTCGGCGCGGGACAGGAAACGCCCGCGCCGTGGATCAACGTGATCGCGAATCCGCGCTTCGGGTGCCAGGTGTCGGCGGACGGCGGCGGATACACGTGGTCGCTCGACAGCCGCGAAAACCAGCTCAGTCCCTGGTCGAACGATCCGGTCGTCAACCGGCCCGGCGAGGTTCTGTACGTCCGCGACGAAGCCACGGGCGATGTCTGGAACCCCACCGCGCGCCCCATCCGCAACGAAGCCGGAAGCTACGTATGCCGGCACGGCCAGGGCGTGAGCCGCTTCGAGCACACCTCCGACGGGATCGCCCTCGAGCTCGACGTCTACGTGCCGGTTGCGGACTCCATCAAGATCTCGCGGCTCAGGATCCACAACCGTTCGGACCGCACACGCCGGATGGGGGTCAGCGCCTACGTCGAATGGGTCCTCGGCCGCTCGCGTCCCGCGTCGGCGCCGTTCGTCGTGACCGAGGTCGACGCCGACACCGGCGCGGTGCTCGCGCGCAATCCTTGGCGCGCTGGACTCGGCTCACGCGTCGCGTTCGCCGACCTGGCCGGCAAGCAGACGTCGTGGACCGGCGATCGAGCCGAGTTTTTGGGTCGCAACGGCACGCTCGCCGACCCCGCCGCGATCGGCGCGGGCAAGAGGCTCTCGGGACGAGTGGGAGCCGGTCTCGATCCTTGCGCGGCCCTCCAGACCCGCCTCGAGCTCGGCCCGCACGCGAGCGCGGAGGTGGTGTTCTTCCTCGGCGAGGCGGAAACGAAGGCGGACGCAACCGCGCTGATTCGGCGGTATCGCCAGGCCGATCTCGACGGCGTGCTTCGCGACGTGCGGCGACGGTGGGACGACGTCTTGGGCACGGTACAGGTGAAAACCCCCGAGCGATCGATGGACCTGATGCTGAACCGCTGGCTCCTCTATCAGACGCTCGCGTGCCGGATGTGGGCACGCTCGGGCTTCTATCAAGCGAGCGGCGCCTACGGATTCCGGGACCAGCTGCAAGATTCGATGGCGCTCGCCGTGACGGATCCGGCGAGCACGCGCGAGCAATTGCTGCGCGCCGCGGCGCGCCAGTTCGTCGAAGGCGACGTGCAGCACTGGTGGCTGCCGCTCACCGGCCAGGGCGTCCGCACCAGGATGTCCGACGACTTGCTGTGGCTGCCTTACTTGCTCGCCGAGTACGTCGAGACCGCCGGCGACCCGAGCGTGCTCGACGAGAACGTGCCCTACCTGGAAGCCGCGCCGCTCACGCCGGACGAGCGCGACCGTTTCTTCCAGCCCGCCATCTCGGCCGAGAGCACCAGCGTCTACGAGCACGGCGCGCGAGCGCTCGATCGGAGTCTCGCGGTGGGCGCCCACGGCCTGCCACTCATGGGAAGCGGCGACTGGAACGACGGCATGGACCGCGTCGGCGAAGGCGGTACCGGCGAGAGCGTGTGGCTCGCGTGGTTCCTGCACGCGGCTCTCATGCGCTTCGCGCCCTTCGCCGAGAGCCGTGGCGACCTCGAGCGCGCCCGGACCTGGCGCGCCCATGCCGCTTGTCTCGCGGAGTCGGTCGAGCGCGAGGCCTGGGATGGCGAATGGTACCGGCGCGCTTACTACGACGATGGAACTCCACTCGGCTCGGTGTCGAGCGACGAGTGCAAGATCGACTCGATCGCGCAGTCCTGGGCCGTGATCTCGGGCGCGGGGAACCGCGAGCGCAGCGCTCGCGCGATGGCGTCCGTCGACGTGCATCTGGTCCGGCGCGACGACGGCTTGGTGCAGCTCTTCGCTCCGCCCTTCGACCACACGCCGCTCGATCCCGGCTACATCAAGGGCTACCCGCCGGGCATCCGCGAGAACGGCGGCCAATACACCCACGCCGCGGCGTGGGTGGTGGTCGCTTTCGCCGGCCTCGGCGACGGCGACAAAGCCACCGAGATCTTCCGGATGCTCAATCCCATTTCCTCCTCGAGCTCGCGCGCGGCGATCCGCCGCTACAAGGTGGAGCCCTACGTGGTGTGCGCCGACGTTTACTCCACTCGCCCGCACGCCGGGCGCGGCGGCTGGACCTGGTACACGGGCTCGGCCGGATGGCTCTACCGCGCCGGGCTCGAATCCATCCTCGGCTTCCGGCTGCGCGGCGCCGCGCTGCGCATCGAACCGTGCATTCCCAGCGCCTGGAGCGGATTCGAGATGATCTTTCGCTACCGGTCCGCGCGCTACGACATCGTCGTCGAGAACCCCCGGCATGTGAGCCGCGGCGTCGCGCGAATCGAGATCGACGGCGAGCTCGTCAGCGACCCGGCGGCTGCCATCCCGCTCGCGGACGACGGCCACGCGCACCGCGTGCGCGTGATCCTGGGATGATCATCTAGGACGAGCCTGCGGCGCGGCCCGCCGCAACGCCGCTCGACCAGGCCCACTGGAAGTTGAAGCCGCCGAGCCGGCCGGTGACGTTCACGACCTCGCCGCACACGAAGAGCCCCGGGACCGCGCGGGCTTCGAGACTGGTCCGGCCCAGCGCGGCGAGCGGCACTCCACCCGCCGTCACCTCCGCTTTCCGATAGCCGCCGGTCCCGGCGAGCGGCAGCTCGAGTCGCGCCAGCCACCGGAAGAGCTTTCGCCACTCGCCGGTGTGGATCCCGCGCGAAGCGCGCGCCGCGTCGAGACCGGCGTCCAGGGCGGCACGCTCGGCCAGCGCGCGCGGCACGACGTCCGCGAGCAAGTTGGTGATCGCGCGTGCTCCGGCCATCGCCGAGACCTCCGCGTGAAACTCCTCGAACGTCATCGGACGCCGCGTCACGTCGGGCGGCACGCACGCTCCGGGTGCCTTCCCGCCGCGCGCGAAGCCCAGCTCCTCGGCGCGCGCTCTCGTGAGCGTCCAGAAGTCGGCGAGGAGACGTGCGCCGTCGCCGGCAGCGACCGACCTCGCGCACGCGTGGCTCACGTCGAGCGCCACCGGCCCGGAAGCTCCGTCGTGCGTCACGAGCAGGCTGCCCGCCGCGCGGGCGAGCGGCCGGAATTTCGCTCCAGCCACTTGCTCGTCGGCGGTCGACGGCGGCACCAGCGAGAGAATCGCCGGCAGGGTGAGTCCGGCGAGGTCGTGGAGCGGATTTCCGGGACCGAAGCGAAGCGGCGCGAGGGCCGGGCGTTGCGGCAGCACCTCCACTCCGAGACTCTCGAGGAACGCGTAACCGGCGCCGTTCGAGCCGCTCTTGGGGAGGCTTCGCCCTCCGGTCGCGACGATGACGCGGCGGGCTCGCAGCGCGTCGCTTTCGCGGCTCACGACGAATCCGGCACCGTCGCGCGCGACCCTCGTCACCGCGTGACCGGCCTCGAGCCCGACTCCCGCGTCCGCGATCGCGCCGGTCAGCGCCGCGAGCACGGTGCGCGCGTCGTCGGTGTCGGGGAAGAGCTTCCCCTGCGCCTCCTCGTGGAGCAGCACGCCTCGCGACGCGAAGAAGTTTCGAACGTGCACCGGCGAAAACGCCGCCAGGACTCCACGCAGCGCGCGCGGCGCGTCGGTCTCGAAATCGGTCTCTCTCACACGCGTGTTGGTGACGTTGCAGCGGCCGCCGCCCGACACCAGGATCTTGGCGCCGGGCCGCTTCGCACCATCGAGCAGCAGCACCTCCGGCGCGCCACGATCCGCGGCACGGAACGAACCGTCGAGCGCGATGGCGCCGCGCGCCGCCAGCGCGGCGAAGAGCCCCGCGGCACCCGCGCCGATCACCAGCAGCGGCACGTCACGCTCAGGTTCGAGGTCGTCGGATGCGGGAACCGCCACGGCCTCAACGATACCGCCGCTTCGCACGCGGGGAACCCAGCGAATGATCGGAGACTCGGAGGGCCGCGAGCGCTCGACTCCCGCGACGGGGCTCGGCTATCGTCGCCGCGTTTGCTCCATAGGGAGAACCCATCCGATGCGACGCATGGAAAAATTCGCGAGCCTGGTCATCGCGGTGTTCGCGGTGGCGGCGTGCGCGCTCTCGCTCCCGGCGAGCTCCGCCGCAGGGGCCGACGAGGGCGCACACACGCCGGCCAAGGGAAACCCCGAGCGCCAGGCGATCCTCGATGCGCTGCGCGGTGAGCAAAAGGTCGTATTCCAGGTCCACTACCTCAAGGCGCACGGCGACTGGGCCTGGATCGACGTGACGCCGCTCGACAAGCAAGGAAAGGCGGTCGCGGAGGGCGGCCCGGCGTTGCTCGAGCGGAAGGACGGAGCGTGGGTCGTGCTCGATCTCGGCAAGGTCCCGGAGGATCCTGACGATCCGCTCGGCGCCGAGGACGCGAGCGCCGGCTTCGTTCGCAATCTGCGAGCGACGTTCCCCGGCGTCCCGGCGGACATCTTCCCCAAGCCGTCGCGTTAGTTTTTCGGCGGGCTGTTCCGGCCCCACCGGCGCGACTCCGCGCCGCGCGCTGTTCGGCGCGTTCCGATTTCCTCACCAGCGGCACCGGCAAGCCCCTGGTTTCACGCTCTCGTTGACCTCTGCCCAGGGGTCGGCTGCGGCTTCGACGTCTCGAACGACACGGGCCGGGCCTGTCACGGAGTGAAGAAGGGCATGG
>CAZYWA010000506.1:0-5878 GCA_964650975.1 uncultured bacterium | reverse complement strand
CCGGAATACGGCGCCACCTGCGGCATCTTCCCGGTCGACGACGAGACGCTGCGTTTCCTCGAGTTCAGCGGCCGCAGCGAGCCCGACGTGCGGCTGGTCGAGGCGTACATGAAGGCGCAGGGGCTCTACCGTACCAAGGATGCGCCGGCGCCCGAGTTCACCGACGTGGTCGATCTGGACCTGGCCTCGATCGAGCCCAGCCTCGCGGGCCCGCGTCGGCCGCAGGATCGCGTGGCGCTCGGCGCGGTGCCGCGCTCGTTCGAGGAGTTCCGGAAGAGCGTCGTCACGTCGGAGTCGGCGAAGAAAGGCGGAGCGGCGACCGATCCCGGCATCCGCTCGGTGCCGATCGCGGTGAACGGCGGGCACGCCGACCTGAAGGACGGCGCGGTCGCGATCGCGGCGATCACCAGCTGCACCAACACCTCGAATCCCTCGGTGATGGTGGCCGCGGGACTGATCGCGAAGAAGGCCGTGGCGCGTGGGCTCACCGCGAAGCCGTGGGTCAAGACCAGCCTGGCGCCCGGCTCGCAAGTGGTGACCGATTACCTGGCGGCCGCGGGACTTCAGCCGGCGCTCGATGCGATCGGCTTCAACGTGGTGGGCTACGGCTGCACCACCTGCATCGGCAACAGCGGGCCGCTTCCGGATGCGGTCGCGAAGGGCATCGACGACGGCGATCTGATCGTGGCGGCGGTGCTCTCCGGCAACCGCAACTTCGAAGGCCGGGTGCACGCGCAGGTGCGCGCCAATTACCTGGCTTCGCCGCCGCTCGTCGTGGCTTACGCGCTCGCGGGGCGCGTCGACTTCGATCCGGTCCACGAACCGCTCACTGTTGCGCCCGACGGCCAGCCGGTGTTCCTGCGTGACCTGTGGCCCACCAACCGCGAGGTCCACGAGACCGTTCGTTCGGCGCTCTCCTCGGAGAGCTTCCGCAAGACCTACGGCAACGTGTTCCTGGGCGACGAGCGCTGGCGCGGCATGGACGTGCCGTCGAGCGACACCTACGCGTGGGACTCGGGCTCGACCTACGTTCAATCGCCTCCTTACTTCGATGGGCTGACCCGCGAGCCGACACCGGTCACGGACATCCAGGGTGCGCGCGTGCTGGCGGTGCTGGGCGATTCGATCACCACCGATCACATCTCGCCCGCGGGATCGATCAAGCCGTCGAGCCCGGCCGGCAAGTACCTGCAGTCGCTCGGCGTCACACCTGCCGACTTCAACAGCTACGGCGCGCGCCGCGGCAATCACGAGATCATGATGCGCGGCACGTTCGCCAACGTGCGCCTCAAGAACCTGCTGGCACCGGGAACCGAGGGCGGCGTCACGCGCCACCTGCCCGACGGCGAAGGCATGTCGATCTACGACGCGGCGATGAAGTACCAGGCGGCGGGAGTGCCGCAGATCGTGCTCGCGGGGAAGGAGTACGGCTCCGGATCGTCGCGGGACTGGGCGGCGAAGGGGCCGGCGCTGCTCGGCGTGCGCGCCGTGATCGCGATCTCGTTCGAGCGCATCCACCGCACCAACTTGATCGGCATGGGTGTGCTGCCGCTCGAGTTCCTGCCTGGAGAGGACCGCGACAAGCTCGGTCTCACGGGCGAAGACGTGTACGCGATCTCGGGGATCGCCAAGGATCTGAAGCCGCGCAAGCAGCTCGAGGTGACCGCCACGGCGGCGGACGGCTCGGTCAAGAAATTCGGCGCGGTGGCGCGGATCGACACCCCGGTCGAGCTCGACTACTACCGCCACGGCGGGATCCTGCAGTTCGTGCTGCGCTCGCTCGTGGCCTCCTGAGCGATCGCGCGAACCGCTCATGCGCCCGCTGCACTCGATCGGTCTCGTCGCGTCGGCGATGGCCCTCGCCGGGTCCGCACGAGCGAGCGGTTTCAACTACGCCGACGTCTTCCCCGGCGACCGGGCGGCGGCGATGAGCGGCGCCTTCGTGGCGCTCTCCGACGATTCCACCGGCGCCTACTACAACCCGGCGGGCCTGGTGCGGGCGCAGGCCGACAGCGTGTCGGTGTCGGCGAACGCGTTCTCGTGGCGCTCGCTCACGACCCGGAACTCGTTCTTCGGCGACGACCTGAAGGCCGCGAGCGAAACGTTCTATCCGTCGGCGGTGGCATCCACGACGCGCTTTGCGAGCCTGCCCGAGCTCTCGTTCGGGTTCTCGATCGTGGTGCCCAACCAGGAGGACTTCGACAGCCAGCAGAAGTTCCACCCCGCGCTCTTCGACGGGATCGATACGCACTTCACCCTCGATTCCGAGGAGTCGCTCACCACTTACGAGCTGGGGCCGAGTGTCGCGTGGGCGCTCGAGCCCGAGCTTTCGGTGGGCGCCACGCTCTACGCCATCTACTCGACCAGCAACGTGCGGAACGGGTTGACGCACGTGGACCAGCTCGAAACGCCCGGCAGCATCCCGCTGGTGACGGGGTTCGAGTTCCAGAGCGCCGAGGGCACGGCCCTGGGAGCGGTCGCGGTACTCGGCCTCGAGTGGCGTCCCCGCGACGACCTCACGCTGGCGCTCACCGGCCATCCGCCGGGCTACGTCCACCACGACCTGCACTCGCGCAGCACGATCCTGACGCTGAGCGACGACGGCGTGCTGGTTCCCAACCCGGACTCGGGCAAGCGGATCGACACCCGCTTCGACGAAGGCCCGCCGGCGACGATCACCCCGGCGCTCGCGTGGCACCCGAACGAGGCTTTCACCCTCGACGTCGACGTGTCGTGGTATCTGCACCGCGGGTTCCACATCGGCGGCGTGCCGGTGACGCGCGAGGGCATCTGGAACACCAGCGCGGGGGCCGAGTATCGGGTGCTCGATCGCGTTCCACTCCGGGTCGGCTTCTTCACCAACCACACGTCGTCGCCGGCGCCCAAGCCCGGCGACACCCGTTTTCTCGATCACGTGTCCGACCTGGGATTCACCGTCGGGTTGGCGTATCGCCTCGACTACGCCGAGCTCTCGATCGGACTTCGGGAATCGTGGGGCGACGGCAAGAGCGTCGCGGTGACCGACGTGTCGCAGGTGGTGAACGAGGACGCCTCGGAGACCACCGTGTTCGTGGGATCGCGCTACCAGTTCTGAACCGAGGAGAAGCCCAAGGAACGCCGCGATGGAGTGCTCGCCTCGCACCAAACGACTCTCCCGTGCCCGCACGATGCTGGCGCTGGCCTGCGCGGCCTGCGGCTGGGTCGCGGCCGCGCCGTTCGCGCGCGCGGGCGTCAACACCTACGCCGACGTGTTCCCGGGCGATCGCGCCGCGGCGATGGGCGGCGCTTACACGGCCCTCGCCGACGACGGTAGCGGCGCCTACTACAACCCGGCGGGGCTGGTGCGCATTCCCGAGGCGGACATCTCGCTCTCCGCGAGCGCCTACAGCTACCAGAGCTTTACCTTCGAGAAGGGCTTCTTCGGCCGCGATTTCCACCAGGAAGGTGGCCTCTTCGTCCCCACCGGCTTCGGCGCGATCCGGCGCCTCGGGAACCTCGCGTTCGGCGTCTCGATCGCGGTTCCCGAGGCGTTCGCGCTCCGCACCAACCGCAGCTTCCACGACGTGGATCTCAGCGGTTTCCAGTTCGACCTCGATCTCGACTTCAAGGACGACGCGCGCACCTACGAGTTCGGCCCCACGCTCGCGTGGAGCGTGTCTCCCGAGCTCTCGATCGGAGCCACGCTCTACTACCTCTACGGCAGCCGTTCGCGGGTGAGCTACTTCGAGATCGCCGACGCCACCGATCCGGCGGCGCTTCCCACGCTCGCCTTCTCGACCTCGCAGGAGCGAGTGACCGGCGTCACCGGCGTCCTCGGAGCCCAGTGGCAGCCGGACCGGTGCTGGCGCTTCGGTTTGGCACTTCGCCCGCCCACCGACCTCCACCACTACCGTGAGGAGCAGGACTCGAATTTCACTCCGGTCGAAGGATTGCCGGGCTTGCTGCCGGCGCCGGGAACTCCCGACATCCTGGACAAGGGATTCACCGAGGGTGTGCCGTTCAGCGCCACGTTCGGCACGGCGTGGATCTCGGGTGAGCAGCTGACCCTCGCCGCCGACGTGTCCGTCTACGGGTACGAGCATTTCCCCGGGTTCGAGACGCCGGTCACTCGCGACCCGACCTGGAACCTGAATCTGGGCGCCGAGTACTACGTCTACCCGTCGATTCCGCTGCGCGCCGGGTTCTACACCAACAACTCGTCGGCTCCCGATCCCAAGACCGGGCAGACGAACGCCCGCGAGCACGTCGATACCTACGGTTTCACGATCGGCGCCAACTGGATCGCCGAACACACCGAGCTCGGTCTCGGGCTGCGCGAAGGATTCGAGACCGGACGGACTCCCTCGGTGTCGGTCGAGGACGTGGCGCCGGTGGTGCCGGTGCGCGGCACCGAGACGGCGGTGTTCCTGTCGTCGCGCTACAAGTTCTGAATCTCCCGGGGGGCTGTTCCAGCCCCCCGCCCCGGTCGAAGTGAATTCGACCGGGGCCCCACCCCCGAGTCGGCTCACTGCGTTCGCCGGGCGCCTCTCGGCGCCGGCACGGGGTCCACGCGAGCAGTCGGTTCGGGGATGACCGCGAGTGGAAACGCCCCGAACCAACTGACGAGAGAACGCCTCACACGCGCTGAGGCGGCGAGTCCGTCGCGAAGGCGCGCGCGGCGTCGGCCAGGTGCTCCAGGTCCCGGCCGCGGACACCGGGGTGGATCGGGACCTGCACGCTTTCCGCCAGCAGGCGGCGGGCGACGGGGAATTCGGCGCGTGGGTCGTAGCGGGCGGCGTTGTCGTGCATCAGGTGGTGGCCGTTGTCGACGCCGGCCTCGAGCAATGCTTGCGCGAGCTCGCGGCGCCGCGCGCTTCGCAGCACGTAGAAGTACGCGACTCCGTCGGAGCCGGGGCGATCGCGAAGCCGTTCGATCGAAGGCGGCAGCGTCGCGTCGAGCGTCGCGGCCAGCTCGCGGCGGCGCTCGATGCGGGAACGCAGTTCGCGCAGGTGGTCGAGCGCCACTCGCGCCGAGACCTCCGAGATCGGGCCCCAGCCGGGTGTTCCGCCGGGGCGGTTGGCGACGGCCTGGTAGCTCGCGAGCAGATCGCCGCCCGAGCGCGAGAGCCGGCGGAGCGCCGGATACGCGGTGGCGCTGAACACCGGGCGTCGTGTGGCGAGCCACAGAAGTGCCGACTTGAGCGCGCGGCGAGCGGTCGCCGCGGCGTGCTCCGGCGGACGCGCGGCGAGCGCGCGCCTCACCTCGGCAGCGAACGCGGGATCGCCGGTGAGCACGGCGCCGCCGCCGAATCCGGTGAAGGGCTTGGTGAAGTTGAAGCTCAGGTAGCCGGCGACGCCGAAGGTACCGACGGGCTCGCCGCGCCAGCACGCGCCCAGCGCGTGGGTCGCGTCCTCGACGAGCGGGATCTGCGCCGCGTCGCACGCCGCGAGGGTGGCGTCGAGATCGGCGACGCGGCCGAAATGATGCGCCGTCACGACCACGGATACCGAGGGATCGAGCAGCGCCGGCAAGAGGCGGGCGTCGGGGTTGGCGTCGAGCAGGTCGGCGTCGACGAAGCGCGGATCGAGGTCGAGGTCGGCGAGGGTGTCGGGAACGCTGGCGTCGGTGTAGCAAGAGAGCACCGCGCGCGAGCCGCGCCGGAGGCCCAGCGCCGCGGCGATCGCCCCGAGCGCCGCGCGGCCGGACGCCGCGGCCACCACGCAGGGCACGTCGAGCGCGCGCGCGAGGGCGTTCTCGAAGCGAGCGGCCGCGTCGCTCGGTTGCGTCGCCGCGCAGGCCCCCGCCACCACGATCAGATCGCGCGGCGAGAAGTCGATGGTGCGCCGGGGAACCGCCACCCGCGCTACGTAGCAAGCGCCTGCCGCGCTCGCAAGCAGC
>CAZYWA010000505.1:0-5893 GCA_964650975.1 uncultured bacterium | reverse complement strand
CACCGGCGCCATGCCGGCGATCGAGGTGAACGTCGACTCGACGACGAGCGCGCGCGGCGCGACCCGCGTCGCCAGCTCGATCGCCACCGCACCGCCCAGGCTGCGACCGAAGACGCTCACCTGCCGAGGGTCGATGGCGCGCTCCTTCGTCAGCCAGTCCCACGCCGCGCGCGAGTCCTGGTAGCAGCCCTGTTCGGTGGCCTTTCCCTCGCTCCGGCCGTAGCCGCGGTAGTCGAAGATCAGCACCGCGATCCCCGCGTCGTGGAGCAGCTTCACGTTGTGGACCCGGTCGCCGATGTTGCCGGCGTTACCGTGACAGAAGAGCAGCACCGGCGCGCGCCCTCCCGCCGGCACCCACCACGCGTGGATGCGCGGCCCGCCGCCGCTGGTCAGGAACACGTCCTCGTAAGCGAGGCGCGCGTCGGCCGGCGTCCACTCGAGCGCGCGCGTGGGCTGGAACACGAAGGTTTCGATCAGCGACGTGAGCATCGATCTTCCTCTGGTAGGCACGCGATCCGCGCGGAGGGCTGCGGTCCCTCGCAGCCGCGGCGTCACACCACGATCGATCGCTGCGGACGCGAGGGACCGCGTTCCTCCGGCTGCCGTGCCGGCACGTCTCGTCAGCCGCCGAACCGCTTCGAGGTCGCCGCCACGATGCGGGCGGTGAGCCGTCGCGGCACGAACCGCATCCCTTCGCGGGTGAGTCGGTTGATCGCGCCCGGAATGTGCACCACCTCGCCACGCTCGATGGCCGCGAGCGCCGAGTCGACCACCGGCTCGGCGTCCATCCACACCAGCTTGGGCACGTGCCCGACGCTCATGCTGGCGCGGCTCTGGAACTCGGTGCGGGTGAATCCTGGACAGAGGGCCATGACCCTGACACCGCTGCCGCGCACCTCCTCGGCCAGCGATTCGCTGAGCGACACCACGAATGCCTTGGTGGCGCTGTAGGTCGCGGTGAAAGGGCCCGGAGCCAGCCCGGCCATCGACGCCACGTTGATCACACGGCCGCGCTTCCGCTCCAGCATCCGCGGCAGCGCCGCGCGGGTGAGGCGGCTCAGGGTCACCACGTTGAGCTCGACCTCGTCGACCTCACGCTCGGCGGGCAAGCGCGCGAACTCCCCGACCGTGCCGAAGCCGGCGTTGTTCACCAGATAGTCGACCCCGCGGCTCACCCGCTCGGCCACGGCCTCGCGCGCCGCTCCGTTCACGAGATCGGCCACCAGCACCTCGACCCGCGCGCCGTGTCGTTTCGACAGGTCCTCGCCGAGCGCGCGCAGCCGGGCCTCGTCGCGCGCCACGATCGCCAGGTCGTGCCCGGACGCCGCCAGCCTCTCCGCGAACACCTTGCCGAGCCCCGCCGAGGCTCCGGTCACCAGCGCGACCGGACGAGTGGCGGTCGTGGATTCCGTGGCCATGGGCCTCCCCCCGTGTTTCCCGCGATTTCAGGCCATATGGTATGCCTTAGGTCGCTCACCAGAACCAGCAACGAAGGAGAAAAGCCATGGGCGAAGCGGTCCGCAAGCTCGAAATCGAGCGTCCCGTCATCGAGAGCTTCAATCCGGCGACCGGCGACAAGATCGGCGAAGTCCCGTCGATGTCGGAGGCCGAGGCGTTCGACGCGATCCGCAAGACCCAGGCGGCGCAGAAGCGCTGGGCCAAGACCTCGTTCGCGGAGCGCGCCGAGAAGCTCCTCGCGGTCCGCCAGCAGCTCCTCGACCACATCGACGAGCTCGCCGACCTGATCTCGAGGGAGAACGGCAAGACCAAGCAGGAGTCGATCAGCATGGAGCTCATGCCGATCGCCGATCTCTCGACCTATTTCGCGAAGCGCGCCGAGAAGATCCTCGCCCCCAAAGCGATCAGCCTGCACCTGCTCAAGCACAAGCGCAGCTACATCCAGTACCGTCCGCGCGGCGTGGTGCTCATCATCTCGCCCTGGAACTTCCCGTTCTCGATCACCTTCGGCGAAGTGTGCATGGCGCTCATGGCGGGGAACGGCGTGGTGATCAAGCCCGCCAGCCTGACGCCTCTCATCATCACCCGCGGCGCCAAGCTCTTCACCGACGCCGGCATCGATCCGGACCTGGTGCAGGTCGTGACGGCTCCGGGACGGGTGGCGTCGAAGATGATCGAGACCGGGCTCGTGAACTACGTGAACTTCACGGGCTCGGTCGAGACCGGGAAGCGCGTCGCCGAGATCTGCGGACGGATGCTCATTCCGTGCTCGATGGAGCTGGGCGGCAAGGACGCGCTGATCGCGTGCGAGGACGCCGATCTCGAGCGCACCGCGCGCGGTGTCGTGTGGGGCGGGTTCGCCAACGCCGGCCAGGTGTGCGCGTCGGTCGAGCGCGTCTACGCGGTGGGCAAGATCTACGAGCCGCTGGTGAAGCGCGTGGTCGAGCTCACCAACGAGCTGCGCATGGGGAACCCCGCGGACGACAAGACCGACGTGGGCGCCATGTGCGATCCCGGTCAGCTCGAGATCGTCGAGAAGCAGGTGAAGGCGGCCCTCGCGTCGGGTGCGAAGGCGCTCACCGGCGGCAAGCGTCCGGAGGGGAAGGGCCAGTTCTATCCGCCCACGGTGCTGGTGGACGTGAACGAAGACATGGAAGCGATCAAGGACGAGACCTTCGGCCCCACGCTGCCGATCATGAAGGTCGCGAGCGAGGAGGAGGCGATCCGCCGCGCCAACGATTCACGCTTCGGCCTCAACGCCTACGTGTTCACCAAGGACGTCGCCAAGGGCCGTCGCATCGCCGAGCAGATCGAGGCCGGCACCATCATGATCAACGACGTGCTGTTCACGCACGCGGCGCCCGAGACGCCGTGGGGCGGCGTGAAGGAATCGGGTGTGGGCCGCGTCCACTCGGACGAAGGCCTGCGCGGGCTCTGCGAGGGCTACCACATCAACTACCCGGTGGTGTCGACCGGCAAGAGCGAGCTCTTCTGGTACCCGTACTCGCCGGCTCGCTACAAGCTCTTGCGGAACGTCACGCGCGGGCTCTTCTCGAGCGGCCTCGGCAAGAAGCTCAGCGCCTTCATGGGGCGTTAGGTTTCTTCGGGGGGCTGTTCCAACCCCCCGCCCCGAAAAAAGTGGGGGCAGTCGGTTCGGGGGTTGACGGCGAGTGGAAGCGTCCCCGAACCGACTGACGAGGGAACTCCCACACGCTCTGACCTCCCGCTTCTGACTGGCTCCGGAACGGGACACGCCACGACCCGTCCTTCCGGGGTATCGACCCGGGTGGTAGGTTGCCGCGATCGTGAATGCGCTAATCGAGGTGCGGCGGCGGGCTTCGCCCACGCGCGTGACGCGGCCCATCGTTCTCGCCTTGCTGCTGCTCGGCGCCTGCCACCTCGGCGCGCGTCCGCCAGCGCAGCCGGTCGACTTCGCGGCGCCCGATCTCTTCTCCGGCACCAGCGTCAAGCTCAGCGATTTCGACGGTGACGTGATCCTGGTGAATTTCTGGGCCAGCTGGTGCGGGCCGTGCCAGGCCGAGATTCCGTCGCTGGTCGAGCTGCACCGCCGCTACAAGAACAAGGGGCTCACGGTGCTGGGCGTGGCCATGGACGACACCGAGGAAGACGCGCGCCGCGCGGCCCGCGAGCTGGGCATCGACTACACGGTGGTGCGCGGCAGCGACGCCGTGAGCCGCCGCTTCGGCGGCATCATGGGCTTTCCCACCACGTTCATCCTCGACCGCCACCGCATCCCGGTGGTGAGCTATCCGGGACTCGCTCCCTCGCGCATGATCGAAGAGCAGGTCGTGGCGCAAATCGGCGCGATGTGATTCCGGGGGGCTGTTCCAGCCCCCCGCCCCGCAAAAAGCGCGGTTTTTGCGGGGCCCCACCCCCGAGTCGGCGCGGCTACGCGCCGACCAGAAAGCGCGAGTGCCGAGTGCCGGCGTCGTGAGCGAGCGAGCGGCCACGTCTGGCGCGCCACGCCAGCGCGGGCGGAGCCGGCTGGCGTGGCTTGCGGGGTTCGCGCTGCTCGGCGCGATTGGCCATCGCGGCGTGGGTATGGCGAAAGGCCGATCTGGAGCAGGCACTGGTACGCGCCGAGCGCGAGCTTGCGGCGGCGACCGGGCTCGAGCTCGGCCATCGGTCGATGCACGTGAGCTGGGGGCGCTGGCTCGCGGTCGAGATCCAGGGTCTGGCTCTCACCGATTCGCGCAGCTCGACGGTGCTCCTCGACGCCGATTCGGTGCTGCTGGCGCTCGAGCTCGAGCCTCTACTCCACGGCGAGGTCGTGTTCGGCGACGTCACGGTCGAGCATCCGCGGTTTCGCGCGCAGCGGCTGGCGGACGGCACCCTCGACGTTCGGTCGGCCGCCGACCGCGTGCTCGCGGCGCTGGCCCACTCCTCCGGCACGCAAAGCGAACGGCGATCGCGGTTCGCCTCGCGTGTCGCCGCCGATCGAGTCACGATTCGCGCCGCGCGCCTCGAATGGCTCGACCGGCGGCCGAACGGCGAGCCGGTACTGGGCGTCCTCGAGCCCTTCGACGTGTCGCTCGACCGCACTCGCGATCGCTCGACCGTGGAGGTGGAGCTCTCGGCGACGCTCGCGACACCGGCGCCCGCACGCCATGGGGCACGGCGTGCGTCGCTCGCAGCGCGCGGCACGCTCGCGGGTGTCGGCCACGTGAGCTCGCTCGACGCCGCCCGGATCGCGCTCGACGTGACCGTGACCGACGCCGATCTCACGCTGCTCGAGCCCTGGCTCCCCGAGAGCTTCGGCACCGGCGCGTCGCTCGCGGGAGTCGCCCGGGGAGCGGCGCGGATCGACGGCGCGCTCGCCGGCACGATCGCCGTGCAGCTCTCGCTCGACGTCGCGAACGCCGCGTGGAACGTGCCTGCGGCGTGGCCCACCCCGCAGCAGCAGCACCAGATCTCGCTGCACGGGTCGGTCGAGCGGACCGCGGACACGGTCGTGGCGCGCGACCTGACCCTCGACTCGGACGACGTCCACGCCCGCGGCCTGGCGCGCCTCGAGGACCTCGGCACGGACGCGTCGTCGATCCGGCTCGAGCTCGAATCTCCCTGGCTCGAGCTGGCGAGAGTGAAATGGCTCCTCCCCATCCGGCGAATGGGATCCGCGGTCGGGTACCTCGCGCGGGTGGTCGATGGCGGACGCGGTCGCGCCGAGCGGCTGCGCTTCGAGGCCGCGCTCGGCGATCTCGGTCACGCGACGGCCGAGCAGAAGCGCGACTGGCTGAGCGGGAGCCTCGCGTTCGAGGGCGTGAGCGGCATTCCGCATCCCGGTCTCGCGCGGGTCTCGGACACCGCCGGCACCGTGACGATCGAGCACGGCGACGTGCGCCTCGATCGGTTCGCCGCGCACTACGGTCAGTCGGTGCTTACCGCGGTGAGCGGCACGGCGCGCGACGTGTGGGGAAAGACCACGCTCGCGCTGAACCTCGATCGCGGCACCATCGAGCTCGCCGAGCTGCGCGACTTCCTGGGATCGGACGTGGTCCCCGAATCCGTGCGCAATGCCGCGCGCGAGGTCGCGGTCTCGGGCGGACAGCTCGAAGGAAAGGCCCAGATCGCGCTCGACTTCGTGAAGCCGGTTCGATTCTCGGGTCAGGGCGCCATCCACGATGGAGCATTCGCCGTGCCCGCACGCGACCTCGCGTTCCACGATCTCGAGGGACCCGTGTCGTTCGCGAACGATCGCATCTCCTCGGCGGGCCTCGCGGCGAGCGTCGGCGAGAGCCACGTGCTGGCGCGCGGCGCGCTCTCCCACTACCTGGAGACGCCGTCGATCGACCTCGACCTCGAGCTGCGACCGGGCACCGCTGCGGATGTCTACGCGCTGCTGGGCGAGCGGGGCGGGTCCGAGCGGCGCGCGGGCCGCGTCACCGGGCACCTGCACCTGAGTGGCCTGCTCTCG
>CAZYWA010000504.1:0-5901 GCA_964650975.1 uncultured bacterium | reverse complement strand
TTTGGAGGGACGCGGTCCCTCGCGTCCGCAGCGTCTGAACCAAGATGGACGCCTGGCAGCGAGGGACTGCAGCCCTCCGATTAGCAAACGCAGACGCTCGAGCGATTTCGCGCCACGCATGCCGCTGATCCAGGCGGCTGAAGTTCTTTCGTCTACACCCTCTCAGCGCGTGTGAAGCAATCGCTCGATCGGGCCTGCGGGGCGTCGTGACGCCGAATTTGCCCAGCGCGCCGGTAGGCGCGCCGGCGAGCGAGCAGCGAGCCGACTCGGGGGTGGGGCCCCGTCCGGATTCACTCCGGACGGGGCGGGGGGCTGGAACAGCCCCCCCGAGGGATCAGCTCCGCGGCGCGGTCGCGAGCTGCAATGCCGCACAGGTCTCGTCGACCAGTCCCCGCAGCTCCGGGAAAAGGCCCGCCACGCCTTCCAGGTCGCCGGTCGAGGCGCGAGTCTCGAGCACCCGGGCCAGGACCGCGAGCCGGCGCGCTCCCACCGCACCGCTGGTCGACTTGAGGTCGTGGCACACACGGGTGAGCTCGTCGCTGGTGCCGGACGCGAGCAGCGCCTCGGTTTGCGCCACGATCGCGGGCGTGGCCGCGATGTAGGTATCGACCACGTCGCGAAATACTTCGTCACCCAAGGAGCTCTTCAACGTCTCGAGGTCGAAGCTCGAGAGCACCGCGGTCGCGTCGCCAGGGCTGGTCTCCGGAGGCGCCGCACCCACGACGGCCGGCGCCGTGACGCGGCCGCAGCGGGCCAGCGCCTCCGCCAGCTCGGCGGCACGCACCGGCTTGGTGACGTAGTCGCTCATCCCGGCGTCGATGCAGCGCTCGCGATCGCCCGCCATGGCATCGGCGGTCATCGCCACGATCCGCGGACGCTCCGGCGCGGGCCATCGCTCGCACACGGTGCGCGACGCTTCGAGCCCGTCCATGCGCGGCATGTGCACGTCCATGAGCACCACGTCGTAGCGCTGGCGCTCGAGCGCCTCCAGGACCTCCCAGCCGTCGCCGGCGAGGTCGGCCCGGTAACCGAGCTTCGCGAGCATCGCGAGCGCCACCTTCTGGTTCACCGCGTTGTCCTCCGCGAGCAGGATGCGCAACGGATGGCGGACTCCCAGGTCGGCGTCGAAGAGCGCCTGTCCGGCCGCGCTTTCGCCGCGCTCCGCGGGCTGATCGCCGAGCAAGCGATTCACCGCCTCCAGCACCTGGGCCGGCTTGATCGGTTTGATGAGATGCGCGTCGACGTCGATGCCGCGGCGCCGCGCGTCCTCTTTCCCGGTGCCGATCGAGCTCGCGAGGATGATCGGCAGTCGCCGCCCGGCGCTGGTGGCGCGCAGCGCCTGCACCAGATCCAGCCCGTCCATTCCGGGCATCTCGTAGTCGGTGATCAAGAGGTCGAACAGGTCGCCCCGCTCGATCCACGCGAGGGCCTCGCGCGGATCGGCGGTTTCGAGCGGCACCATCTCCCACGTCACCACGTACGCGCTGAGGATGCGGCGATTGGTGGCGTTGTCGTCGACGATCAGCACGCGCCGTCCGGCGAGCACCGCGGGGCGCTTCCGGCGCGGCACCAGCACTGGCGTGTCGGCGATCTCGCTCTGGATCGTGAAGTGGAAGGTCGAGCCCCGGTCGAGCTCGCTCTCGACCCAGATCCGCCCGCCCATCATCTCGGCCAGGAGCTTCGAGATCGCGAGGCCTAGGCCGGTACCGCCGAAGCGCCGCGAGGTGGACGCATCCACCTGGCTGAAGCTCTGGAACAGCCGGTCGAGACGGTCGGCGGGGATGCCGGTGCCGGTGTCGCGCACGCTGACGTGGACCTCGACGCGGCCGTCGCCGAGCGGCGTCGCGTCGACCTGCACCACGACCTCGCCCTGCTTGGTGAACTTGACCGCGTTCGACAGAAGGTTGGCGAGGATCTGACGCACCCGTCCGGCGTCGCCCACCAGCATCGCGGGCGGGCCCGACTCGATCAGGAAAGCGAGCTCGACGTTCTTCCTCGCGGCCGATAGCGCCACCAGGTCGATGCACTGCTCGACGCAGGCGCGCAGGTCGAACGGAAGGTGCTCCAGGTCGAGCTTGCCGGCGTCGATCTTGGAGAAGTCGAGGATGTCGTTGATGACCGTGAGCAGGTGCTCGCCGCTCGCCCGCACGGTCTGCACGAACTCGCGCTGCTCGCCGCTCAAGGGCGAGTCCTCGAGCAAGCTCGACATGCCGATCACCGCGTTGAGCGGGGTGCGGATCTCGTGGCTCATGTTGGCGAGGAACTGCGCCTTGGCCCGGGCGCCCGCTTCCGCGGCCTCGCGCGCCACCACCAGCTGGTCGTTGGCGCGCTTGAGCTCGATCTCGGCCCGGCGGCGCTCAGCGAGCTCGGCGGCCAGCGCCCGGTCGGCCGTCGCGGTCGAGCGGACCTGGACCAGCACCACCGCGGTGAGCGCGATCATGCTGGTGACCACGAACACCGCGACGCCGAACTCGCCGGAGTAGAGACCGCGGCTGGCGCCCATCGTGGAAAGCGAGCCCAGCACCAGCGGCAGGAGGAGCGCGGTCGGCACCAGCCGGCGCGCGATCCGTCCTCCCTCGTCGTCCGCGCTGATCAGCGCGGCGATACCCACGTCGGGCCGCGCGGCCAGCATCGCGAACGCGAGCACGAAGAAGTTGAGCCCGGTGTGCAGCGCCATCGGGAAGAAGCGCAGCACGCCGTAGAACTGGCGCACGCCGAACGTGTAGCCGATCACCGTGAGCGCCGCGATCACGATGGTCAGGAGCGCCAGGGACTGAGCCGCGAGCACCGCCCGGCGGCGAATCGCGAGGCGCGGCGAGGCGAGGATCAGCAGGGCACTGCCGGCGAGCAGGAAGTTGAGCGCCGTGTTGGGCGCTATGCGTTCCGCCCCGGCACCGCCACCACGGCCGCATGGAAGAGCCACGCGTCCATGCCCAGGTCGATACCCGTCGCGTAGCAACCGAGGCGCAGCAGTCCGATGGCCATGACCAGCGCCGAGCACGCCACCGCGGCGCGGCGGAAGGGCGCTCTGGACGCCAGGACGAAAGAGAGGGCCGTTCCCGCCACGATGAACGTGGTCGCCGTGACCGGGTTCATGTTGACGATCCCGGGCAGGATCGACTTCAGCACCTGGACGTCGAGCGCCCATCCGGCAATTACCGAAAACCCCGAAATGATCGGAATAATTGCGAAGGTCCGAGCGATCCTTCTGACTCGCGCGTGATGGATGGATTCGGACATTCGCTTTTGATTCTGCGAGTCGGCGCCGCGGTCGCGGCGGGAGTCTGGGCCGAGGCGAGAGAGGGTAAAACCCGGCACGACGCGACGCAATCCGGGATCAGCCGCCCGGGTCTTCCTCGAACTGCGCCTCGACCAGTCTCTGGAAGAGGCCTTGCTGCGCCCGCAGCTCGTCGAACGTTCCGCGCTGGGCGATGCGGCCGTGCTCGAGGACCAGGATCACGCCGGCGCGGCGCACCGTCGACAATCGGTGGGCGATCACGAAGGTGGTGCGGCCCTTCATGAGCTCGGCGATGCCGCGGATGACGGCGCGCTCGGTTTCGGCGTCGAGCGAGGCGGTGGGCTCGTCGAGGATCAGCACCGCGGGGTCGCGCAGCAGCGCGCGCGCGATCGTGAGCCGCTGCTGCTGGCCGAGGGAGAGCTGCACGCCGTCCGGGCCGATCACGGTGTCGTACTTCTGCGGCAAGTGCTCGACGAACTCCGCCACTTCAGCCGCGCGTGCGGCGCGCAGCATCTGCTCGCGGGTGGCGCCGGGGCGCCCGTAGAGCAGGTTCTGCGCCACGGTGGCGTGAAAGAGCAGCGGCGATTGCGGCACCACCGCGAGCGCCTTGCGGAAGCTCTGGACGTCGAGATCGCGGATGTCGGTGCCGTCGAACGAGATGCGGCCGGAGACGGGATCGAAGAACCGCAGGATCATGGAGCAGAGCGTGGTCTTGCCCGCGCCGGTCGGGCCGACCAGAGCCACCGACGTGCCGGCGGGAACGTCGAAGCTCACGTCGTCGAGCGCCACCTCGGAAGCGGCCGGATACTGGAACTTCACGTGCTCGAAGCGCACCGCGCCGCGCGGCGCCGTCACCAGCGCCGAGCCCGGCTTGTTCTTCACCTCGGGCTCGGAATCGAGCACCTCGAACACGCGCTGCGCCTGGGCCGCGGCGGCCTGGATGGTCGCGACGGTCTGGATGATCGAGTTGAGCGGCCCGTAGAGCGACGCGAGATACGAGAGGAACACCAGGAGATCGCCCACCGTGAGCCGGTGCTCCATCACCGCGTGCCCGCCGATGTAGAGCACCGCGGCCGTGCCGATCGCCCCAATGGTGGTGGTGACCGACGAGTACACGGTCTGCAAGGTGTAGAGACGCAGTGCTTGCTCGAGGGTTCGGTTCGACACCTCCAGGAACCGCCGCACCTCGACGCCCTCGGCCGTGAACGCCTGCACCAGATGGATGGCGCGCACCCCGCGCTGCGCTTCGGAGAGCAACCGGCTCTCGCTCTCCGCGAGCTTCATCGCTCGCGGGCCCACGGACTTCGACATCGAGCGGATCGTCGCGAAGAAGAACGGCAGGACCGCGATGGACGCGACCGTGAGCACCGGATCCATGCGCACCATGATGGTGAGCATCCCGCCGAGCGTGATGAGCGACGTGAGCAGCGGGTAGAAGCCGCCCATGCTGATCGACTGCACCGAGAACGTGTTCGCGGTGAGGCGATAGACCAGATCGTCGGGCGGATGGCGCGTGAAGAAGAGCAGCGACAGCCGGTGCAGGTGCTGCACGGTGTCGGCGCGGAAGTCGCTCACCAGCCGCTGGCCGAGCCCGATCGTCTGCCAGTTGAGCACCACGCCCCACCACGCGGGTAGGGCCTCGACGGCGATCGATGCCGCGATCAAGGCCGCGAACAGCGTGGCGCGATCGGCCGGGAGCCAGCCTGGCGCCGCCGCCGAGCCGAACACGCAATCGACGGCGAGCTTGAGCGGCCACGGCCGCGCCAGGCCGACTATCGACACCACCACCACCTGCAAGACGATCAGCGCCACCCGCGACCGATGCGGCCACAGGTAGCGCAAGAGCCGTAGATGAACGCTCACACGCCTCGCCGGCTCTCGGGCCGCGTCACGCGGCCGCGGACGTGGCGGCTGGCTCGGCCGCGGTCCGCACGTGGTTCGACTTGGCTTCACGGCGGAACCGGGGCGGCGGCAGGAGCGGAATCTGCGCCGCGACCACCTCCACCACGCGGAACAGCTCCCGTCCCAGCTCGAACTCCTCGTGAGCGATGACCAGCGTCGACCCGAAGGTGGCGATGCCCGCGATCAGCGCGGTGCGCCAGTCGCCGACCAGCGCCGCGAACCCGACTCCCACCGGGAAGAGCGCCAGCACGAACTTGGCCCAGCCGCTGGTGCGCAGCCGCACCTCCACGTCCACCTGCCGCTTGAGCCCTCCGTGGTTCTCGATCAGCACCCGCACCTCGGCGCGGGTCCACACGCCGCGATAGACGCGCAGGTCCCACGGGTTCCAGCCGTTGTCCTCGACGATGAAGTACTTGCGCAGCCTCAAGAACCACGCGAGCCGGCCCAGGATCTCTTCCTTCTCGATGCCGGTTTCGTCCCAGTACCAGACCGTGAAACGGCGCGCCAGCCACTCGACGTTGGGCTTCTGCCGCGGGGTCGGCCACTGCACCTGGTCGACGCCCGCGAGCCGCGACGCGCGGTACTGGTTGCGCGCGATCGCGCGCCACAAGGGCCCCATGTAGTTCAGGTACGAGATCAAGAGCCGCGCGCGCAGCGGCGGCAGACCCGTCACGTCGGCGGTGAAGCCCACCTTGAGCGCCTGGCCGATCGAGATCAGCCCCAGGAGCACCCCGGTCCCGAACAGCAGCGGGAACGGCTCG
>CAZYWA010000503.1:0-5915 GCA_964650975.1 uncultured bacterium | reverse complement strand
GCGATTTTTTCGGGGCCCCACCCCCAAATCCGGCGCGACTCCGCGCCGAACCGGTAACTAAATGGCGTATCGACGGGCGCCTGGCTTTGGCCAGGCGCCCGTCGCACGTTTGGGCTCAGTCAGTTTGGCCTCACCGGTCCCTTGAAGTCTGTGAATCCATCGGGAGACGGTCCTCCGAACAGCGACCCTGATCCCTCCCCTGGAGGCCCGCCGGTCCCTCGGCGGGCAAGCGATCGAAGGGTGCCCGTCCCGGCGCTCGCGCGCGAGGGACCGCGCACGCTCCAAACCGCCCGCCGGTCGGAAGGGTGGGCGATGGGTCCGCTCGGTGGCCCAGCGCTCGAGCGGCGGCGCAGTCGCCCGCCGGGCGTCGAGGGACCGACGCCCCTCCAGGCGAGCGAGCGAATCGTGCGACGGGCCGTGCGTCCGTTTGCGATCGATCGCAGGGCGGCGCGGTGGCGGGCGTTCGCACCGGGGTGCTCGAGGCCGAGCATCGAACCGGCGTGGTCGTCGCGATGACGTTGGCGCGAGGCCGAATGCAGGCCGGCCCGCCTCAAGCGTCGATACGATGGCCGGCCGTGCCCCGGGGCGAGCGCCCGCCGCCGCGCCGCCAAATGGGCATCGACCCCGGACTGAACCGGATACAGGGCTCAGGCGCGGATAAGATAGACGGCTCGCGTTCGGCCCTCCTCGCGTGAACACGTAACCGTCATGCGTCTCTACTGGGTCCGTCACGGCGAGATGGAGTTCCCGTCCGTCTCGGTGGTCGAGCACGAGATGATCGACCGGTTCTTCAACGGTGAGCATCAGGGGCCGTTGACGGAGCGCGGGCGCGACGAGGCGCGGCGCGTGGCGAGCCACCTCAAGAAGCGCGGCATCGACGCGATCTACGCGAGCCCGCTCAAGCGCGCGCGAGAGACCGCGGATTTCACCGCGGAAGCCACCGGCGTCGCGGTCACCGAGAATCCGGACCTGGTCGAGATCCGCTGCGGGCGCCTGGGCCGCGACTCGCGGGCGGCGCCGTTCCTCAAGGCCGTGCAGCGCCTGCCGATCCCCGAGCGGGCGCGGGCCGGAGTCGTGGGCAGCGTGCTGCTACCGATGTACTGGTCGCGCTGGCTGCGCGACACCACCGAGGGCGGAGAGAGCCCGCTCGCGGTGGTCGAGCGGCTGGTGCACTTCCTGCGCGAGCTACGCGAGAACCACGGCCCGCGCGACTCGATCGCGATCTTCAGCCACGGCTACCTGATCTACTTCTTCGCGAACTACCTCGCCGACCCCGCGGCGCGCATCAAGAATTCCGTGCGCCGCCCGTACATCCGGAACGGCTCGGTCACGCAGGTGGAGCTCTTCGCGTCCGGCCGCTACCGGATCGTCGAATACGCCGAGCACGGTCACTTGACCGCCCCTTGAAGCACCGCGCCCGGGCGACGCTTCCCCGGGAAATTCACACCCGGAATTCCGCTTCGGTGACGTGGGTGGCGACGAGCGGCGCGCCGATGGGCGTGGCCGCGCACGCCAGAAGATCGGCAAGCGTCTGGTGGAGGCGCTGCAGATCCACTTCCATCGCGGGCGTCTCGTCGACCAGCGCCAGCGACTCGAGCGCGCGGTCGACGGTGTCGGTGAGCTTCCTCACCACGCCCAGTCGGACCACCAGCGGATGCCCCTCGCCGGCGGTCTTGACGATGCTCGCCAGCCGCTCGTCGGACAGCATCACACCCAAGGTCTCGTTCATGTCGCGCAGCCGGGAGCTGGCATCGCTCAGGCGGCGCTTGATGGCGGTCGGACCGTCCTCGGTGACGATCGACAGGCTGCGCGCTCCGATTCGCACCGCACCCGCTAGCACCACCTCGTCACCTTGACGCTGCAGCTGGCTCGCGATCGCACCGCACAATTCTTCCGCGCGGGCGGCGACATCCACCGGCTCCTCGCGCTCGATGTGACGAATGGGCTCCAACGAATGCTCCGGGGTAACGCGGGGTGAGCGACGCTTTCACGTCACGACTTGGGCGAGGGCCAGTTCTTCTGCTCGCCGCCGACCTTCCAGGTCATGTGGTCGAGCGCCATCCCGTCCGCGAACGAGACGTGGCCCGCACCTTCGCAGATCGAGGCGGTCTTGGTCCCCTTGGGGAGCTCGGGGACGGTGATGACCCGATCGCCGATGAACACGTTGCTGGTGTAGAGGGTGAACGCGGCGCGCACCTCGGTCAGCGTGGCGTCGCCGCGATTGTCGAACTCGACCGTGAAGCAGTCGCTGCCCTTGTCGATGGATCCGGTGAGGCCGACCACCACCTTGTCGCTCCCGTCGATCGGCAGGAACTGGTCCTTGAGGCCCACCTGCACCGGCTGAGCCGAGCGCAGCTGCGAGCTGTCCCACGCCGCGCTCTTGCCGGCGCCGAAGCCGGGAGAGCGCTTGAGCGGTCCGCGCGTCTCGACCTTCTTTTCGGGCGCCGTGCCGATGTAGGTCAGGTTTTTCCCGTCCACGGCCGCGCGGTTGTAGAAGACCCCGCGCTCGTCGACCCACGCGTAATCGGGAGGCGGAGGCGTGGTGCCGAAGCTCGCCTTCCCGCTCGCGTCGACCCACTTGTACAACTTGGCCTGTGCTTGGCCGGCGAGCCCGAGCGAGCCGATCCACACCAGCGTGCACACGATCGCGATCCGCGACCGTGACTTCCACTCGAGCGGTTTGCGAGCTCGCAGGTCTGGCAAGCGGCACCTCCCCGACAAGTTTCAAGCGCCCACGAAACACCGGGTTTCGGCGCCGGGCGAGCATAGTTGCTTCGGTTTCGGCCGGTCAACGCGATGCCGAGGAGTTCGCCCGCTGGATGAACGCGGTGCCCGGACCCCACGAGTAGTCGAGCACCTCCATCCATTCCTGGCGGAAGGCGGGGTTCCGGACCGGATGGGTGACGGTCACCACGCGCGCGTCCCGGGCGAGCTCGCCGCATTTGGAATCGAAGCGCGCGAGCGTCGCGTCGTCGAACGTGGTGGTCGCGCAGTAGACCACCGTCGCATCGGCCCAAGGCATGGCGAAGAAATCCCGCTCCTCGAACCGGCAGCGCGGCGCCAGACCTCGATCGCGAGCGATCCGATTGGCTCGATCCACGAAGGGCGCGACCAGATCCACGCCCACCGCCTTGCAGCCGGTGAGACGCGCCGCCATCAGCGAGAACCGGCCGGTGCCGGAGCCGAGCTCCAGAAACGTGTCGCCGGGGCCGAGCGCCAAGCGCGTGAGAATGCGGTGAATCGCGCCCCACGGCGTTTCGCCGTAGGTGAGGTTCACGTTTCCGCCCGGCAGCGCCTTGCGCTCGCCGAGCGACGCTCCGTAGGCGCGGCCCAGCGACCACGAGCGCGCCAGCGCGAGGTCGATTCGCCAGAGGCCGTGACGCCAGTAGTCGCCGCGCGCGCTCACCGCGGAGCGGCCCGAACGCTCACTCGCCCTCGTCGCCGGGAGGTGCCTCGGGCGGCGGAGCGGCCGGCGGTGGCGGAGCGGGAGCCGCCGCCGGAGGCACGGGCTCGCCCGGAGCGTTCTTCTTCGACTTGCTCTTCGATGCCTTCTTGGCCGCTGCCGCGTCGGCCGGAGGCGCGGCCGCCGCCGCGGGTGGTGGGGGCGGTGCCGCCGCCGCGTCCGCCTTGGCCCGACCGCTGTCGCCCACCACCGTCACGTGCGGCATGAGCGGCAGCGGATCGATCTGGACGCCGTTCTTCAGGATCTCGAAATGCAGATGGGTCGCCGTCGAGCGGCCGGTCGAGCCGAACCGGCCGATCACGTCGCCCTGCTTCACCTCGGCCCCCGCCGACGCGTGCCGCCAGGTCATGTGCGCGTAGCGCGTCGAGTAGCCGTTCGGGTGCTTGATCTCGATCCACTCGCCGTAGGTTTCGCTGGTCTGGCTCAGCGTCACCACCCCATCCGCCGCCGCGAACACGGCGCCGACCAGCCAGGTTCCCTGGAAGTCGATGCCTTTGTGCATGCGGGTGGTGCCGAGCAGCGAGCGCATCCCGAACGTCGACGTCACGACACCGTCGGCCGGCAACCGGAAGCCCGCCGCCGACACCGGCGTCGGCGCGGACTGGATCGGCACGACCCGGTTGATCGCGGTGCAGGCCGGCGTCAGGCAAAACGCCGCCACCACGAGGCCCCGGACGATTCCGAGCCGCGGCCAGCGGGCTTCCCGGTCCGGGATCATCGCTCGTTACGATAGGATCGGAGTCGAGCGTCGCGGCATCCGGTGCCCGACGCGCGCCGACGGATCATCATGCAATCAACCGCACGCGCCACACAACCGCAAGCACACGCGATCCGAGCACGGCGGCTCACGTGAAGGTGCTGCTGATCGGCGGAAGCGGCTTCATCGGCTCCCATCTCAAGGACCGGTTGAGCGCCGCGGGCCACGCCGTGCGATCGCTGGATCGCGTGCCCGAGCGGTTCCGCGCCGACCCCACTGGCGTCGAGCACCTCTACGGCGAGATCGGCAACGAAACGCTGCTCGACGCGGCCCTCGACGGCGTGAACGTCGTCTTCCACCTCGCCTGGTGCACGCTCCCCAAGAGCGCCTAGGACGATCCCACCTTCGACATCCAGTCGAACCTGGTGCTCACCACCGAGATCCTGAAGGCGGCGCTACGCCACGGCGTCGAGCACGTGGTGTTCTTCTCGTCGGGCGGCACCGTCTACGGCCCGACGTCGCGCGAGCCGATCGCCGAGTCGCACGCCACCAACCCGATCGGCTGCTACGGCGTCACCAAGCTCGCCGCGGAAAAATACGTCTCCGTCTTCGCCTCGCGGCACGGCTTGCGGGCGTCGATCCTGCGCTGCTCGAATCCCTACGGCGAGCGCCAGGACCCGCGCGCCAGCCAGGGCGCCGTCACGGTGTTCCTGAATCGCGCCGCGACCGGCGAGCCCATCCAGATCTGGGGCGACGGCGAGGTGGTGCGCGACTACATCCACGTCTCGGATCTGGTCGAGGCCGCGGCACGCGTCGTGGAGCGGGGAGGCGAGCCCGTCACGCTGCTCAACGTGGGTAGCGGAGTGGGAGTGAGCCTGAACGAGCTGGTCGCGACGATCCGCCGCGTCACCGGTCTGAACGCGCGCGTGGCGTACCAAGCGGCGCGCCCCGTCGACGTGCCGTGGAACGTGCTCGACATCCGCGAGGCTCGATCGCTGCTCCGCTACGCCCCCACGATCTCGCTCGACGCCGGAGTGGGGCGCACCTGGCAGTGGCTCCGCGAGCTCGAGCGGCGCGGCCAGCCAGCGCGATGAGCCCAGGGCCGGCAGTCTTCCTCGATCGAGACGGAGTGGTGAACCGCCGCCTTCCCGGCGACTGGGTCGAGAGCCCCGCGCGGCTCGAGATCCTGCCGGGAGCTCTCGACGCAATGGCGCGGCTCACGCGCGCCGGTCATCGGCTGGTGATCGTGACCAATCAGTCGGGCATCGGGCGCGGCCGCCTGACACTCGCCCAGGTCGAGACGGTGCACGCGCACCTGCGCGCTCGGGTCGAGGAGCGCGGCGGCAAGATCGACGCGATCTACGTGTGTCCGCACGCGCCGAACGACGGCTGCCGCTGCCGCAAGCCCGGCACCCTGCTCCTCGAGCGCGCCGCGCGCGACCTCGAGCTCGACCTGACCCTCGCCACCATGATCGGCGATTCGCCGTCGGACATTGGCGCGGCGCGGGCGGCGGGTTTCGCTCGCGCGCTGCGCGTGATCGACCCACTCGAGCCCTATCCCGATTCGGCTCCACGCGCCGACGCCCACTTCGAGTCGCTCGCGTCCGCGGTCGACTGGTTCCTCTCCCACCCGCACTGAGCTTCTCGGACCGCGTCGGCCCAGCGCAGTTCTGGAGGGGGCGGCGGTCCCTCGCCGCCGCCGCGTCACATCTCGAATCGTGCGCTGCGGACGCGAGGGACCGCGTCCCTCCAGCC
>CAZYWA010000502.1:0-5941 GCA_964650975.1 uncultured bacterium | reverse complement strand
CCCACAACCAGGGCGCGATGTTCACCGGCACCGGCAACGACGGAGCCTTCGCGGGCAACGATTGTCAGGGCTGGACGTCATCCTCCGGCGCCGACTCGGCCGAGACCGGCCGGCGTGAGAGCTCGTTGCTCGAGTGGACCGCGAAGGGCGCCGGCACGTGCAGCGGCACGGCACAGCTCTACTGCTTCTCGAACGCGGACCTGATCTTCGCGGACGATTTCCAGCTCGGGGACACGTCCGCCTGGACGCTCCACGTTCCCTGAGCTTTGGCACGGAGCTTTGGGACGCCGGCGCTTCGGGCGGTTCGCCCGGGCAGATTGGGCAGCTGCGGCGTGCTTCTTGCTCGACTCCACCGCGTGACTGCACGACGGCCGGGAATCCCTTGAGATCCCAATAGCTTGAGGCGCTTCGCCCCAAGCGTGCGGTTGACGCCCTCGTCAAGCCAATGACGAGGGCAGGAGATGGTGTGATGAGGGCGATCGGGATCGATCTGGGAACCAGCAACTCGTGCATCGCCTCGCTGGCGAACGGCGAGCCGTCGGTGATCCAGAGTGCCGAAGGCGATCGTGTGACGCCGTCGGTGGTGGCGTTTGGCAGGAACGGCGAACGCCTCGTCGGGCATTCGGCCAAGCGCCAGGCGATCGTGAACCCGGCCAACACCATCTTCTCCATCAAGCGCTTCATCGGGCGCGCGTACCGGTCGCCGCAGATCCAGGCGAACCTGGAGCGGTTTCCGTTCCGGGTGGCGCCGTCGTCGGCGGGCGACATCCGCTTCGACGTCGAGGGACGCCGGTTCTCGCCGGAGGAGTTGTCGTCGATGATCGTCGGCAAGCTGCGCGCGGAAGCGGAGCAGACCCTGGGTGAGGAGGTGGACCAGGCGGTCATCACCGTGCCCGCCTACTTCGACGATCGCCAGCGCAGCGCGACCCAGGACGCGGGCCGCATCGCCGGCCTGGGCGAGATCCGCATCATCAACGAGCCGACCGCCGCGGCGCTCGCTTACGGACTGCACCGCCAGGAGAACCGGATCCTCGCGGTCTACGACCTGGGCGGCGGCACCTTCGACGTCTCGGTGCTCGAGCAGCTGGGCGGCAAGTTCCGGGTGCTGGCGAGCTCCGGCGACGCTTACCTGGGCGGCGACGACTTCGACTGCGCGCTCATCGACTGGCTGATCGAGGAGTTCCAGCGCGCCGCCGGCCATCCGCTGCCGACCGAGCCCACGGTGCTGCAGCGGCTCAAGAACGCCGTCGAGCAAGCCAAGCGGGACCTGTCGTTCAGCGACTCGGTACGCATCACGGTGCCGTTCATCGCGGGCGGTCCGTCGGGTCCGGTGCACCTCGACGTCGAGCTCGATCGCAAGCGCTTCGAGCACCTGGTGGGCCCGCTGGTCGATCGCACGTTCGGTCCGTGCGCCACGGCGCTCGCCGACGCCGGACTCAAACCCGAGCAGGTCGAGGGCGTGATCCTAGTGGGCGGCCAGTCGCGTTCGCCGATCGTGCAGCGGCGGGTCGCCGAGTTCTTCAAACGGGCTCCGCTCCGCGGCATCAACCCCGACGAAGCGGTGGCGATGGGAGCCGCGGTGACCGCGGCGCTCGGCGCCGGCCTGCTCCCCGGTTACGAGCTCAAGGACGTGACCCCGCTCTCGATCGGAATCGAGACCGCCGGTGGCGCCTTCACCAAGATCATTCCGCGCAACACACCGGTGCCCGCGACCGCGCGCCGCGTCTTCACCACCACTGAGGACAACCAGATCATCATCCGGGTGCACGTGCTGCAGGGCGAGCGCGAGCTGGCCAAGGACAACCGCACCCTCGGCCACTTCGATCTCGTGGGGCTCCGCGCCGCGCCCAAGGGCGCCCCCAGCATCGCGATCAGTTTCGAGGTGGACGCCGAAGGACGCGTGCACGTGACCGCCCAGGACGAGGAGACCGGTCGCTCCCAGACCGTGCGAGTTTCGGGCCGGAGCGGTCTCGCGGAGCGCGAGATCCAACGAATGGTCGATGACGCCGAGCTGCACCGCGCCGCGGACGAGCAGGCTCGCGACTGGCTGGCGGTGCGAAACCGCGGCCTCAACCTCGTTTACCAGGCGGAGCGCTTGCTGGGCGATCCGACCGCGCCGCTCATGCCGATCTTCCGCCAGCGGCTCCAGACCATGGTCGGAAGCTTCAAGGTTCACCTCGATCAGAGCCGCGCTCCGGTCGACCGCCACCGCATCGAAACCCGCCTGGAGGAGCTCCTGGCGTTACTCCGCGAGCTGGAGTACGAGTCCTGAGGCAGCACCGCCGAGGGCGGCGCAACATCGCGCCTCGAAGAGGCTTTTCCGCGGTTCGGCACTGGCGACTCGCCTTGACAGGTGGGTCGCGCCTCTGTACTTGTAACACCATTCCCAAACCGCGATTTCGTCCCGGGACGCGGGTCCGTCGAGATTCGGACTCTGCTTCCGCCCGGCGAAGCTCGGTGGCATGATCCCCGCCGAGCGGCGGGCGGGGGCCAGATCCCGGAGCACCATGGCAGTCATTGGAATCGACTTCGGTACGACGAACTCCTGTGCGGCGTTGCTGCAAGGCGACGAGCCGGCGATCATCGTCAACGCCGAGGGAGAGCGCGTCACGCCGTCGGTGGTCGCGATCGGCCGGAACGGCGATCGCCTGATCGGCAATGCCGCGAAGCGTCAGGCGATCGTCAATCCCGAAAACACGATCTTTTCGGTCAAGCGCTTCATCGGCCGCCCGTTCCACTCCGGACCGATCCAGGACTACGTCAAGCGCTTCCCGTTCCGCATCACCGAGTCGCCCAAGGGCGACGTGCGCTTCGACGCCTCGGGCAAGCGGTTTTCGCCCGAAGAGCTGTCGGCGATGATCCTCACCAAGATCAAGTCCGAGGCCGAGGCGTTCCTGGGCGAGGAGATCAAGCAGGCGGTCATCACCGTTCCCGCCTACTACGACGATCGTCAGCGCAGCGCCACCAAGGACGCGGGCAAGATCGCGGGCCTCGAGGTGCTGCGGCTCATCAACGAGCCCACCGCCGCGGCGCTCGCGTACGGCGTTCACCGCCGCGGCGAGCGCGTCATCGCGGTTTACGACCTGGGCGGCGGCACGTTCGACATCTCGATCCTCGAGCAGAAGGACGGCGATTTCCGGGTGCTCGCAACTTCCGGCGACGCGTTCCTGGGCGGCGACGACTTCGACCAGACGCTCATGGACTGGCTGTCGCAGGAGTTCGAGAAGAGAAACGGCGTCGAGCTCTTGAAGGACGCCACCATCCTGCAGCGGCTCAAGAACGCCGCCGAGAGCGCCAAGAAGGACCTGTCGTTCAGCGAGGCCACGCAGGTCACCGTGCCCTTCATCATGGGCGGCGCCTCGGGTCCGCTGCATCTCGACGTCGAGCTGATGCGCGCCGAGTTCGAGAACCTGGTGTCGGTGCTGGTCGATCGCACCCTCACACCGTGCGAGTCGGCGCTCAAGGACGCGGGGCTCAAGCCGTCCGACATCGACGCCGTGCTGCTGGTGGGCGGCCAGACCCGCAGCCCGATCGTGCAGCGCAAGGTCGAGCAGTTCTTCGGCAAGGCTCCGATCAAGGGCATCAACCCGGACGAAGCGGTCGCGATGGGTGCCGCGGTCACCGCCGGCATCCGCACCGGCGAGGTCGAGCGCGTCAACCTGCGCGACGTGACACCGCTCTCCCTCGGCATCGAGACCGCGGGCGGCGTGTGCACCAAGATCATCCCGCGCAACACGCCCATCCCGGCCACCGCGAAGAAGGTCTTCACCACCACCGAGGACGATCAGCTCATCATCCGCATCCACGTGCTGCAGGGCGAGCGCGAGATGGCGAGCGACAACCGCACCCTCGGCATCTTCGACCTGGTGGGTGTCCGGCCGGCGCCGAAGGGCGTCCCCTCGATCGAGATCACCTTCGAGATCGACGAGGAAGGCATCGTCCACGTCACGGCGAAGGACCAGGATACGGGCCGCACCCAGTCGCTGCGCATCACCGGCGCCGGCGGCCTCACCGACAACGAGATCAAGCGCATCATCACCGACGCCGAGAAGTACCAGAAGGACGACGAGAAGATCCGCGAGTGGGTAGCCCAGAAGAACAAGGGCATGAACCTGGTCTACTCCGCGGAGCGGCTGCTCGACGATCCCACCGCCAAGCTGGTTCCCGCGTTCCGGAAGCGCCTCACCGAGACCGTGGGACGGCTGCGCAACGCGCTCGGCGGGAAGCCCGACCCCGGCGCGGTGGAGCGCGCCATGACCGATCTCGTCGATGTGTTGAAAGAGCTCGAGTACGAGACCTAGTTCTTCGAGGGCTGCGTCCGGCCGGAGGGCTGCGGTCCCTCGCAGCCGCAGTGTCACACGGCGATCGATGCCTTGGGACGCGAGGGACCGCACCGCTCCGCAAGCCATGATCGGATCGCGGCGGATCCTGCGATGAAGTCACTGGTTGCGTTGCTGATGCTGGCGCTGGTGCCCGCCTGCGCCGGCGATCGGCCGACGGTCGAGGGGCAGCGCGTCACCGACTGGGTGTTGTTGCTGCGGTCGCCGAGCGGGGCGGATCGGGCGCATGCGGCGCACGCGCTCGCGCAGTTCGGCCCTTACGCGCGGATCGCGATCAAGCCGCTGGTCACGGCGCTCGGCGACCCGATCGAGCCGGTGCGCGAGGAAGCGGCGATGGCGCTCGGCGCCATGGCGCCTGATGCGACGCCACTCGTCGCGCGGGTGCTCACCGCGCCCACGGTGAATCCCGAGATCGGCCGATGGGCGGCCCTGGCCCTGGGAACGATGGCGCGCACCGACCCGCGGGCCGGAGAAGCGCTGCTGACCGCGAGCCGCTCGCACGAGGCCAAGGAGCAGGCCCTGTCGCTGCAGGGCCTCGCCGCGTGCGGCGACGAGATTTCGGTGAAGCGTCTGGCCGAGCTGCTCGACGGTACGGACCGGCATCTGCGTCTCGACGCGGCCGAGGCACTGGGACGGGTCGGAACCGGGGCGCGAGCCGCGGTCCCGGAGCTGGCGCAGGCTGCGCGCGTCGACGATCGCGATCTGAGCCTGGCGGTGCTGGCGGCGCTCGGCTCCGCCGCCCGCGGAGCGGAGCGCGGATCGACCACCGCGACGGTCGTGACCTCGGTCCTTTCCGGCGCGATGCAGCACGCCGATCCGCTGGTACGCGCGACGGCGGCGCGCGCGGCGGCCGACCTCGCGAGCCCTGGGACGGCCACGGTGCAGGGGCTCGCCGGCCTGCTCGCCGATCCGGCGCCCGCGCCGCGCGCCGAGGCGAGCCACACCCTCGGGTTGCTCGCGCCCCGAGTGGACGACGCCACGCTGACCGCGCTCACCACGGCCACGAGCGAGGGTGCGCGCGCCGCGCGCGTCTCCGCGCTGCACGCGCTGGGTGCCCTGGGCGCGCGGGCCCACGGCGCGATTCCGGTGCTCGGCCCGCTCACCAAGGATCGCGACGCCGACGTGAGACGCGCGGCGTCGGACGCGGTCGACCACATCCTGCGTGCCTCGGCCGGCTGATCGCGGGCCTTCCGGCCGCGAGGGCTGCGATCTCTCGCAGCCGCGGCTTTCCTCGACCGCTATCGCGATCCTCGCCACTCGTCGGGCGTCAGCGTGCGCATCGCCAGCGCGTGGATCTGCGAGCCCATCTCCTCGGCGAGGATCGAGTAGACGAGCTGCTGGCGCTCGATCGCGCTCATGCCCGCGAACCGCTCCGAGACCACCACGATGTCGTAGTGTCCGCCGCCGCTGGCGGTCTTGTGCCCGCGGTGCTTGGCCGAGTCGTCGCCGATCTCGAAGTGCGCCGGTGTCAACGCCTGGCGCAGCTTGCGCTCGATCGTGACGGGCGTTTCCACGGTAGCGTGCTGGGTGTGTGCCATCGGAAGATCTTAGCCCGGATTATTCATGAAGCGTTCTACTGCGGCCGCCGATCGTCGGCATCT
>CAZYWA010000501.1:0-5980 GCA_964650975.1 uncultured bacterium | reverse complement strand
CTTCCTCCCTTGGTCTCACCGGCCCCGCTGGAGCGACACCCACGATGGGTGCACGGGCCCGAGCGTGGCCTCATCCACCTACGAGAACGCCGGAACCGGCTCGCAGGGATCATGCGGCGTGAGGGCCCGCAGGGCCCCCGGTGGGTTGCCGCTCAGGGGTCGCCGGTGACGACGTCGATCCCGGCGCTGGCAAACGTCAAAGAAAACTCGCCCTCGGAAATGCTGTTGGATCGCGTGAAATGAGGGCGTTTTGAGCGGAAAGCGTGGGACAGGGGCGCGATTCGAGCGGAGATCCTCCGCTGGTACGCGGGGACCGCGCGCATCAGCAGCACCGGGCCAGAGCGAAAGTCGTGGCGTACTCGACGGCACCGACGTCGGAGTGGACTCCGACGACGCGCGGCGCGTCGCGCTGGCCGGCGGCGAGTGGGGTCGAGTCGAAGCTCAGGTACCCGGACACGGCGCGATCACGGCGTCCAGGTGGACCACATGGTCAGGTCGCCGCTCTCGAAGCCGTCGGCGAACAGCGGTGCCCCCTGTTGCGTGATGCCTGGGCTCACCAAGACGGTGTAGCTGCTCGCATCTGGAAAGCTAGGATCGATCGAGCAACGCTTCCGTAGGCTCACCGCGCCAAGGGTGGTGGTAGTCTCGCTGCCAGGTCGGGCGTTTCGATGGCAAGCGCGGTGAGCATTCCTGGGTCACGGAGACAGCACGTTCGCGGCCGGGCCGCATTGAGGGTCACGCACACTCGCTGGGCATCACAGACAGACTCTACAAAACGAGACAAGTAGCCCTCTGAATTTGAGACAACTAGCCCTTGAAAATCCTCGTGGATCGCGTGAAATGAGGGCGTTTTGAGCGAAAAGCGCGGAACGGGTGCGCGATTCGAGCGGAGATGGCTCGCTGGGAGGTGGGGACCGCCCATCGGCAGCACCAGGTGGAAGCGAAGGTCGTGGCTCGACGCGTCAGCCGTCATGAGCTTCACCAGCCGCGTAGCCACCGTCGCCGCCGGGTGCGCGTTCCTCGTTTGCTCGCGCGCGAGCGCGCAGGTGTGGGAGCAGCGGAACATTCTCTTGACTCAATCCACGCCCTCGGCGTCGGCGTCCTTCGGCGCGGTGGTCGCGGTTGGCGACTTCGACGGCGATGGCAGCGAGGACCTCGCCGTGGGTGCGCCGGGGTGGACGCCTGACCCAGGCAATGTGACGGACGTGGGAAGTGTCACGTTCTTCCGTGGCGCCGGGGCGGAACGAAGATTGACGTTCTGGGCGGAAGTGCCAGGCGGCAGCGCCCGCAAATTCGGGGCTGCGCTGGCCGTTGGCGACTTCGATGGCGACGGCCGCGACGAGATCGCGATCGGAGCGCCTGAGACCGACGTGAGTCTGCCCGGTCCTCCAGGATCCGCGCCAAAGGCCGGGGCCGCTTTCGTCTACGAGTACGTGCCGGCCTGCTCCTGCTTCGAGCCAAAGCAGTCGATCACACAGCTCGATACGACCGGCTCGAGCCCGGAGGCGAACGACGGGTTCGGCGGTGCCCTGGCGGCCGGCAACTTCAACGACGATGGATTCGCGGACCTCGCCGTGGGCGTTCCCAACGAGAATGACTTCTCCACACTCGCCGCCGGCATGGCGCACGCCTTCTACGGCGGCGCCGGAGGCCTTCGGACCGACAACGCACAGAGCTTCATCGCGGGCCAGGGCGGGCTCGGCGGCGTGCCAGGCACCGGCGACTCGATGGGCTTCGCGCTCGCCGTGGGCGACTACGACGGCGACGGATACCCGGATCTCGCCATCGGTGCACCGGGCCGCACCGTCTCGGGCGTGGTCGCGGCCGGTCAGGTGCACGTGCTACGTGGCTCGGCTGCGGGGTTGACGACTTCCGGCGATCACCTTCTATCCGAGGCGGACCTGGGCGGTACGCTCGGGACCGGTGACTCGTTCGGAAACTCGCTGGCCGCCGGAGACTTCGACGGAGACTCGACGAGCTGCGCGCAGTCGGACTGCTACGCGGACCTCGCCGTGGGTATTCCCGGCAAATCCGTCTTCGGGCACCCGTCCCACCCGGGTGCGGGTGAGGTGATGGTCGCGCACGGCAGCGCGGCCGGGATCGATTCCAGCAGCAGCGTGACCGTGCTCACGCAGTCGGGAAGCGGCGAGACGTCCGAAGACGACGACCACTTCGGTCTGGTGCTCGCCGCTGGGATCCCGGGCGGCACCCGCGCTTCGGGTGGTCTCGCTCCCGAGGATCTGGCCGTGGGGGTTCCGAACGAGGACTCGAATGCCGGCCAGGACACGGGCTTCGTGCACTTGCTGCGGAAGGGCGGCGACGGAGCGGTGCAGGCGTTCGGCGAGAAATCGGGCTTCAAGGTGGCGCCCGCAGCAGCATCCGACTCGTGGGGCTCCGCACTCGCGCTCGCCGACTTCGACGGCGATGGGTGGGCGGATCTGGTCGTCGGCGCGCGTGGAAAGAGCGTGAGCGGACAGGCTTTCGCCGGCGCGGTGGAGATTCTCTTCGGAGCTCTCTTCGCCGACGGCTTCGAAAGCGGCACCACGACCGGCTGGAGCGTCGTGGTTTCGCCCTGAGCCTCGGGCCTCAGTCGCGCGTGGACGGCGCCTACGCGCTCAGTCCGCCGTCGGCCGACGAGATGACGTGGTCTTCCTCGACCGGGCCGAGGGTCGCGCGGAGCGGCGTCTGCAACCCGGACGAGAGCGACTCGCTCGCGATGGTGGCGGGTGTGCGGAAGATGTCGCATCCGAAGCACAGCGAGTCGGACATATCCGCCGAGCGATCACGGCCGAACACCCGCCGCGCCTTGACGTAACTCGGTCCATTCCAGATCTCGGCGAAGCTCGTCTCCTGGGTCGAACCGAAGTACCGACGGGCGTCGGTCGACCACGTGGCGGGGCAGCACGGCGTCACGGCACCGTCCGGAGCGACCAGCGCGGTGTACCAGAGCCAGAAACACGTCTGGTCGTGCCCGGCGGGGGTGTACTCGCGGAAGTCCGCGCGCACGGTGAGCCGGTCCGCACCCATCTCGCGTGCAATCCGCTCGATCTCCGGCATTTCGTGCTGGTTCTGCGGAAGGCGAACCGTCTGGATCTCGAGGAACGGAAGCTTGGTGCCCGCCTGCTCCTTCGCTCGCTTCAGGATCTCCAGGTTCTTGAGCACCAGGTTCACGTCGCCGTTGACCCGGTACGACGCGTACGTCTCCTGGCTACTGCCGTCGAGGCAGACCACGATGTGCGAGAGTCCCGAATCGATCATCTCCGCGGCGCGCGCTTCGTTGAACGGATGGAAGTTGGTGGAGATCACGGTGCCGATGTTGTGGTCCGTCGCGTACCGGATCATCTTGTAGACGTTGCGATTGATGAGCGGCTCCCCGGTGATGTAGAGGCTCATCTTGAACAGGTACGGCCCGACCTCGTCGACCAGCTTCTGGAAGGTCTCGAGCTTCATGTCCCCGATCACCAGCGGGAAGTCCATTCCATGCGCCGCGCACCCCTTGCACGCGAGGTTGCACCGGCTCGTGGGCTCCACCTTCAGGATGACCGGCCAGCCCTTCACCACCGGCCGTCTCATCCAGTACTGCGCGCTGATGAGCGCCAGGTTCCAGACCTTCCGCGGGGTGGCGTGGCGTGCAGCGGTGTACCAGTGGCGCTTGATGCGTGCGAGCGGGCTCTGACGGTTGGTTCCGTAAAGAATCGACTCCACTGTGACTTCCTCCTTGAGCGGAACACCGTCCTACCCCGAGCCGGCACGCCTGGGCGTCCGGGGCTAGGTCGACGTGTGGCTGCAGCGACTGGACGTCACCGCGCGGGGGGATCTGCCACGCCTGCTACCAGAGTAAGCGGGGAGCAATCCCCTCGTCCACTCGGGGGTGGATCCCGGTGCGGTGGACGACGCGACTCGCCCGAGCTGGCATGGGCGTGGCCATCGACGCTCGTGCTAAAACGAGGCCGAAGCAGCCCCTCTGCGACGTGAGCTAGGCCCGACCATGCCGACATCTTGGACGCCCACCAAGGACCGCCCGTTCCAGATCGAGCAGTGGCTGCTGATGATCGTGTTTCTCACGCTGCCTCTCGAGGCGATAGGCCTCCTCAAGCACTCGCATGGGTCACTCGCGGGCGGGTTGACCGTCGCCAAGATCTTCATCCTGCTCGGCCTTGCATGGTGGGCGGTCCGCACGATCCTGTCGCAAGACCAGTACATCCTGCGGGTGCTGTTCGGTCGCAGCACCAGCGTGTTCTTGCTGGGCTCGATCTTCGTGGCGTTTTCGACGCTCACGATCGCGCCTTACCGGCCTTATTTCACCCAGTTCCTGATCCAGGGCGTGAGCTTGTACCTGCTCTACCTGCTGATCATCGGGGTCATCCAGGCCAAGCCACGGGTGTTCAAGTGGTGCCTCGCCGCGCTGCTGATCGGCACGGTGCCGAGCTCCCTGGGCGGCATCTACGAAGCGCTCACCGGCCATCTGATCATGAAGGGCCGCATCCAGACGCCGCTGGCTCCCGAGGCGCTCGCCAAGCAGAAGAACCTCTACAAATCGGAATCGGGCCGCTACCGCATCGCGAGCTTTTCGGGCGACACGGGCATGCATGGCGTCCACTGGGCGGTCTACGCCCCGCTGAGCCTGGCGGTGCCGTTCCTGGTGCGGCGTCGCTGGCTCAAGATCGTGGGCTGGGGCTTCGTGATGCTCACCATCGTGAACTGCCTCGGCACCGGTACTCGAACCGGCATGGGGGGGATGCTGGTGGGGGTGCTGCTCTTCTTCTGGTTCGCGAAGATCCGCCACAAGGCGCAACTCGCCGTCGTGTCGGTGGTGGCGGCGCTGGCGCTGGGCGCGATGCTGGGAGCGCCGCTCGAGCGCATCCTCGGCAAGGAGCACAAGGCCGAGGTCTCGACCGCGTGGCGCATCGCGATGTCCAAGATGGCGGTCAAGATGATTCACGACCATCCGGTGATGGGTGTCGGAGTCGGGAACTTCGTCGGCCTCTACTACAAGTACGCCGAGTTCGTGCCGGAGGCGAACCGCACCCCGATCGTGATGCACAACGGCTACCTCGCGGTATGGGCCGAGCAAGGAACCATAGGCCTGATCTTCTTCCTCTCGATCTTCGGATCGGTGACCGTGATCCTGTGGCGTTGCATGCGCCACCCGGCGAACGACTACGTCCACTACGCCTCGGTGGGACTCGCCGGCGCGCTGGCCGCGCACCTCGTGACTCAGTTCGGCTACCCCTTGCTCGGCGACGAGCTCGGCTATCTCGTCATGGGGCTCGCGGTCGCTCTCGACGAGGTGAACCGCTCGTTGAACCACGAGTACCCGTTCCGCTCGACTCTGCCACCGGCACCTGCCGGGGCCGAGACTCCCAGCTTGCCGCTCGCCTCCGGCTGAGCCGATCCAACGCCGGACGCACCTGCACCGGCAGAGCCGGGGCGAGCCGCGCGATTTCCTCGCACGCGACCCGTGGCCTGGGGCGCCGGCGATCCGGCACCCGATCTCCAAAATGCTTCACGCCCGAGCCGGTATCGCTCGGTCCCGCGCCGCGCACCAAGCGCGGCTGCGCAGCCGAGACCTGGACCCTTCCGAGACGCGGGAAACCGGTCCTTTGCCAATGCGCATCACGGCGCTTATCTTGGTTTGTTGCTTACAGACCAGATGCCCGGCGAGGCTGCCCTGGACTGGTCGAGGGAGACCGAGATGAACGACTTGAGGCTCACCCATTCACGATCGAATGCTGCATCCACCGCCCGCGGTGACCCACACCCCGTGGAGCGTGCGGGACGGAAGGGCGTGTGGGCCTGGCTCGGAGCGGTCGCGGACCAGGTCTGGGGCTCGCTGGTGATCGACGAGCGCATCCGAGCCCGGGAATTCGCCTTCGAAGCCGCCGTCGTGCCTCGCGAGCCTCCGTTCCGTGATCCGCGCCGGGTGCCCAGCCAGAGATCGATCCGGCAGCGGGGATGACCGAGGCGTGCGGGGCGGGGG
>CAZYWA010000500.1:0-5985 GCA_964650975.1 uncultured bacterium | reverse complement strand
CACCACCAGGTGCCCCGGTACGGCGGTGAAGCTCAGCGCCTCGGTGCTGGTGACGACGCGGTCGCCGTCGAGCTCGACGCCCGGCAAGCTCGCCACCTTGCTGCCGCTCGCGAGCAGCACGTTCTTCGCGCCGAGCTCGGCCACGATCTCGGCGTTCGGCTCGGAGCCGTGCGCGACCGCCACGCGGCCCGCGCCCGCGAGCCGCCCGTGGCCCGTGTAGCGGGTGATCTTGTGCTTCTTGAAGAGGCTCGCGACGCCGGTGGTGAGCGCCTTCACGATCTGGGTCTTGCGCTTGAGCAAGGTTTCCAGATCGAGCTCGACGCCGGTGGCCTTGACGCCGTGCTGGGCCAGCGCGCCGCCCTGCGCCTCGGCGTAGAGCTCGCTCGATTCGAGCAGCGCCTTGCTGGGAATGCAGCCGACGTTGAGGCAGGTGCCGCCCAAGGTCGCGTCCTTCTCGACCACGCCGACGTCGAGGCCGAGCTGCGCGGCGCGGATCGCGGCCTGGTAGCCGCCCGGGCCGGAGCCGATCACCACCAGATCGTGGTCGTGCGTTTCCATGGCTCGCCTGGGTCGGACGGGTTCAGATCTCGATCAGCATGCGAGTGGGGTCCTCGATGGTTTCCTTGATGCGCTTCAGGAACGTCACGGCCTCGCGTCCGTCGATGATGCGGTGATCGTAGGTGAGCGCCACGTACATCATCGGCCGGATCACGACCTGACCGTTGAGAGCGATGGGCCGGTCCTCGATCTTGTGCAGACCGAGAATGCCGGTCTGCGGTGGGTTCACGATCGGCGTCGAGAGCAGCGAGCCGTAAACGCCGCCGTTCGAGATCGTGAAGGTCCCGCCGGCCAGCTCCTCGGGCTTGAGTTTCCCCGATTGCGCCCGCTTCCCGAAGTCGTCGATCTGGAGCTCGACCTCCGAGAACGACAGCCGGTCAGCGCCGCGGATCACCGGCACCACCAGCCCGCGCCCGCCGCCCACCGCGACGCCGATGTCGTAGTAGCGGTGATAGACGAGGTCGTTCCCGCGGATCTCGGCGTTCACCGCCGGCACCCGGTGCAGCGCGTCGACCGCCGCCTTCACGAAGAACGACATGAAGCCGAGCTTGATCGAGTAGCGCGCGAGGAACGCCTCCTGGTACTGCTTCCGGAGCGCGGCGACCGCGGACATGTCGATCTCGTTGAAGGTGGTGAGCAGCGCCGCCGTTTGCTGCGATTGCACGAGTCGCTCGGCGATCTTGCGCCTGAGCGGGCTCATGGGGATCACCTCGTCGTCACCTCCGCCCGCGAGCGGCGCGGCCGGAGGTGGAACGGGCGTTGCGACCGGGGTCGGCGAGTGACGTTCGGCGTCCTCTTTGAGGATTCGCCCGCCGGGTCCAGTCGCCGTGACGTCCGACGCGCTGATCCCTCGCTGGTCGAGAACCCGCTGCGCGGCGGGCATCACGCGAGGCTCGGCCGCGGCCGCAGGTGCTGCGGTCCGTGGCGGCGAGGGCGGTACCGGTTGCGTCGTCACGGGTGCCTTGGCCGATGGCGTCGCCGGCTGAGCGGCTGGTGCCGGCGCCGCGGCGGGCTTGGTCCCCTCGGCGATCTGGCCGATCGCCTCGCCGATGGTGGCTTTCGCTCCCTTGGGCTTCAGGATGCGCGCGAGCGTTCCCGCGACCGGCGCCGGAATCTCGACGGTGGCCTTCTCGCTCTCGATCACCACCACCGAGGCGTCCTTGTCGACCCACTCGCCTTCCTTCTTGAGCCAGTCGCCGATCTCGACCTCGGTGATGGATTCGCCGACGGACGGCACCACGATGTCAGTGGGCATGGAGCGGACCTATAGCCCGAAGGCTTCGGAGAGGATGGCGTCTTGCTCGAGCTTGTGGCTGTTGTGCGACCCGGTCGCCGGGCTCGCCGACGCGGGACGCGACACACCCGCGAACGGGAACCGCTCGAAGAGCTGGTCGAGGAACTTCACGCGCAGGTGCCGCCAGGCACCCATGTTTTCCGGCTCTTCCTGGACCCAGAAGACCGGCGTCCCGTCGGCGTAGGGTGCCAGCGCGCGGCGCAGGATCTCGGTGGGGAAGGGGAAGAGCTGCTCGATGCGAAAGATCGCGACGTCGGCGCGTTCGAGCTCGGTGCGCTTCTTCTCGAGCTCGTAGGCGATCTTGCCGGAGCAGAGCAGGATGCGGGTGGCCTTCTTGGCCTTGTTCGCCGGGCGTGGATCCACGATGACGCGCTGGAACGTTCCCGACTCGAGCTCCTCGAGCGCCGACGTGGCCGCCGGCAATCGCAGCAGGCTCTTGGGTGTCATGACGATCAGCGGCTTTCGCCACGGTCGGAGGACCTGACGCCGGAGCAGGTGGAACATCTGCGCCGGCGTCGTGGGCTGCGTCACCTGGATGTTGTCCTCGGCGGCCATCGACAGGAAACGTTCCAGCCGGGCACTCGAGTGCTCGGGGCCGGCGCCTTCCGCGCCGTGCGGCAGGAGCAGCACCAGCCCGCTCAGCCGCCGCCACTTCTGCTCGGCGCTCACGATGTACTGATCGATGATCACTTGCGCAACGTTGGCGAAATCGCCGAACTGCGCTTCCCACATCACCAGCGCGTCCGGATAGTCGAGGCTGTAGCCGTACTCGAAGGCGAGGGGCGCGATCTCCGAGAGCGGGCTGTTGTGGATGTCGACCGGCCCCTGCTCGGTGGCGAGATGGCCGAGCGGCATGTAGCCGTGGCCGTCCTCGAAATCGTGGAGCACCGCGTGGCGGTGGCTGAAGGTTCCGCGCTCGGCGTCTTGTCCGGTGAGGCGGATCCGGACGCCGTTCACGGCGAGCGTCGCCATGGCGAGCGACTCGCCCGCCGCCCAGTCGAGCCGCTTCGCGCCGGACGCCATCTCCCGTCGCCCTTCGAGGATCTTGGCGATCTTGGGGTGCGGGTGAAAGCTCGCCGGTAGCTTGGTTTGTGCCTCGAGAAGGCGTGTGAGCTGCGGCGCGGGCACGCCGGTCTCGAGCTCCTCCACTTCGAGCTCGTTGCCGCCGGCATAGGCATGCCACAGTCCGCCCATCGGGTTCTCGCTGGGCAGGACCTTGATGGCGTGAGCGCGCTTGAGCTCGTTCTCGAGGTACTCGCGGCGCTTCTCGGCGAGTGCGTCGGCTTCCTCGCGGGTCACACCTTCCAGCCGCAACAGGTGGTCGAGGTAGCCCTCGCGAACCGGCTTGCGCGCCTCGATGGCCCGATAGAGAAGCGGCTGGGTGAACGACGGCTCGTCGCCCTCGTTGTGGCCGCGGCGGCGGTAGCCGTACATGTCGATGAACACGTCGCGACGGAAGCGCTGGCGGAAGTCGAGCGCCATCCGCACCACCTGCGCCACGGCCTCGGGATCCTCGCCGTTCACGTGGAAGATCGGCGAATGGAGCATGCGCGCGATGCTGGTGGGGTAGGTCGTGGAGCGGGCCTGGTGAGGAGGGGTGGTGAACCCGATCTGGTTGTTCACCACCACGTGGATGGTGCCGCCGGTCGAGTAGGGCTCGAGGCGGCTCAGGTTGAGCATCTCCTGCACCACGCCCTCGCCGGCGAACGCGGCGTCGCCGTGGATCACGATGCCGAGCGCCCGGCGCGCCGGATCGTCGCCGCCCATGCGGTCGAGCTTGGCTCGCACCCGGCCCTGGACCACCGGACCCACGAACTCCAGGTGGCTGGGGTTGAAGGCCAGCGACAGGTGCACGTTCTTCCCGGCGGCGGTGCGCCAGTCGCTCGAATAGCCCAGGTGATACTTGACGTCGCCACGGCCGAGCGAGAGCTCGGGGCTCGAATCCTCGAACTCCGCGAAGATCTCGCCCGCGCTCTTCCCCATGATGTTGGAGAGCACGTTGAGCCGGCCGCGGTGGCTCATCCCGATCACGATCTGCTCGACGCCCGTGTCGCCGGCGTGCTCGATCGCGAGGTCGAGGAGCGGGATCAGGCTCTCCGAGCCTTCCAGCGAGAACGACTTGGCGCCCTGGAAGCGGCGCTGGATGAACTCCTCGAAGAACACCGCGTCGGTGAGCCGGCGCAGGATGCGTAGCTGCTCGTGGCGGGTGAGGATGATCCGGTTCTCGCTGGTCTCCATGCGGCTCTGCAGCCACGCCTTCACGCCGTAGTCGGTGATGTGCATGAACTGCACGCCCACCGACCGGCAATACGTGGTGTGGAGCCGTTTGAGGATGCGGCGCAGGGTCAGCGCGCCCTCGCCGGCGATGGTCTCGCTCGAGAACACGCGGTCGAGATCGGCCTCGGTGAGCTTGTAGAAGGCGGGATCGAGCTCGCGCTGGTAAGGGCGCGGCAACCCGAGCGGGTCGATCGCCGCGATCAGGTGGCCGCGTAGGCGGAACGCGCGAATCAGCTGATCGACTCGGTCCTGCAGCAACCGGACCGAATCGTCGTCTCGCTCCCGTGGATGGGCCGCCGCCGCAGCGGCGCCCTCCGCCTGACCGTTGCGGCTCGACGGCCGGAAGATGCTTCCCGCCGCCTCGGCCGGTTCGAGCCGCGGATTCACCGCGAAGCCATTCTCCGAGGGAATGGTCCGGAAGTATTCCTGCCAGCTCTGGTCCACGGCGCTGGGATCGCGCAGCCAGCGGACGTAGAGCTCCTCCACGAAGCCGAGATTCGACGGATGCGGCCAGCTCTCCGCTTCAGCCATGGAAGGAAGCCTCGGTCCTCGGTTCCCTGCGGCAGGGCACCGGAAAAGACCCAGTAAGCTAACACGTCCGCCGGGCCAGGTTCCTCGTCTGCTATCTTTCCCGAAGCCAACCTTTCAGCGCGGGCGCCGACCGAGACGCGGCGACCTGGTGCGATGGAGATGCCATGGGTGATGCGTGGATCATCGATGCGGTGCGGACGGCGCGCGGCCGGGGAAAGAAGGACAAGGGCGCGCTTTCCGGAATCCACCCGCAAGAGCTGCTGGCCCAGTGCCTGCGCGCGCTGCCGAAGCGCACCGGAATCGACCCGAAGGACGTCGAGGACGTCGTGATCGGCGTGGTCTCGCAGGTGGGTGAGCAGGGATCGTGCCTGGCGCGCCAGGCGGTGCTGCTCGCCGACTGGCCGCAGGAAGTGACCGGCGTCAGCCTCAACCGCTTCTGCGGCTCGGGTGCGCAGGGCGTCAACTTCGCGGCCATGGGTGCCATGTCGGGGCAGCAAGACCTGGTCGTGGGCGGAGGCGTCGAGAGCATGTCGCGGGTCCAGATGGGCAGCGACGGAGGCAACATCGACGGCAACAACGAGCTCCTGCGCAAGAAGGTGTTCCAGGTCCCGCAAGGAATCAGCGCCGACCTGATCGCGACGATCGAGGGCTTCTCGCGCGACGACGTCGACAAGTTCGCGGTGGCGTCGCAGCAGAAGGCCGAGGCCGCGCAGAAGGAAGGACGCTTCAAGAGCATGCTCGCGGTCACCGACCCGGCTTCCGGCCAGGTGGCGCTCGACAAGGACGAGCACCCGCGCGCGGGCACCACGCTGGAGGCGGTCGCCGGGCTGCAGGCGTCGTTCGTGAGCTGGGGCGAAATGACGCTCGGCCCGAACGGCGAGACCCTCGATCAGCTGGCGCTCAACAAGTACCCACAGGTGAAGGCGATCAACCACGTCCACACGGCCGGGAACTCGAGCGGCATCGTGGACGGCGCTGCCGCCGTGCTGATGGCCTCGGACAAGTACGTGAAGGATCGCGGCATCAAGCCGCGCGCCCGGATCCGGGCGGTGGCGACCGCCGGTGCCGAGCCGGTGATCATGCTCACCGCGCCCACGCCCGCCTCGCAGAAGGCGCTCAAGAAGGCCGGCATGTCGGCCAAGGACATCGATCTCTGGGAGATCAACGAGGCGTTCGCGGTGGTACCGCTTCAGACCATGCGCAACCTGGGAATCGATCCCGCCAAGGTCAACGTGAACGGCGGCGCGATCGCGCTCGGCCATCCGCTCGGAGCCACCGGCGCCATCCTGATCGGCACGCTGCTCGACGAGCTCGAGCGGCGGAAC
>CAZYWA010000499.1:0-5993 GCA_964650975.1 uncultured bacterium | reverse complement strand
TGGGACGCGAGGTTGGTGCCCTGGAACGGCGTGACGATGAAGAAGTGCGCGGTGTGGAGCGGGATGGAGAGCGCGAAGTCGACGGTGCGGTGCAGCTCGTCACGGGTCTCGCCGGGGAAACCCAGCATGAAGAAACCGGTGCACAGGATTCCCAGCTGGTTCGCGTCGCGCACCGCCTCGGCGAGGCGCCCGAGGTTCATCTTCTTCTGGGTCTCTCGCTGCAGCCGTTCCGACGCGGTCTCGACCGCGAAGCTGATCGTGCGGGTGCCGGCGCGGCGCAGCTTCTCGAGCAGCGGACGCGGAAGGCGGTCGGCGCGCAGTCCATTGGGGAACGTGATCCCGATCCGGAGCCCGCGCTCGATGATGAGGTCGCAGACCCGTTCGGCGCGCCGGTTGTCGATGTTGAAGATGTCGTCGACGCACTCGAACTCGGTGATGCCGTAACGGCGGCCTACTTCCTCGATCTCGGCGACCACGCTCTCGGGAGAGCGAGCCCGGAACACCTTGCCGAACACGTCGTGGCAGTAGTTACACCGGTACGGACAAGCTCTCGAGGTGAAGAGCGTCATGTACCGGCGCTTGGGCAAGGTCGACATGCACGGGCGTGCTGCGTAGCCCTCGATGTCGACCAGATCCCAGGCGGGCCACGGCAGCGCGTCGAGATCCTGGATGAACTCGCGCGGCGCGGTTGCTAGCGCCGCTTCGCCTTTGCGGAACGTGATGCCGTTCACTTCCTCGAGGGGACGCCCGGTCTCGAAGGCGTCGAGGAGCTCCGCGAAGGTGATCTCGCCCTCGCCCTGCACGGCCACCTCGACGTCGGTCTCGAGCACGATCTCGCTCGGATAGCTGTTCGCGTGCGGCCCGCCGCACACGATCCGCGCGTTCGGCCAGCGCGTTTTCGCGGCGCGCGCATACCCGGCCATGGAGCGGCTCTCGATCGTGAGCGCACTCAGACCGACGATGTCGGGGCGGAACGCGACGCGGTCCAGGTTGCGATCGATCGGCTCGCCGGGAAAAAGGCGAGTGTCCAGGATCTGGATCGAATCGCGCCGTCCTTGCTGGCGCAGATACGCCGCCAGGTACATGGCACCGAGCGGGTGGAGCGTCTCCGGGGTCGTCTTGTCGAGCCCGAACGGTTTGATGAAGAGGATGTTGCTCATGACCTGGCGCCGGGGCTCGCCGAGCCCCCGCTCCGATTATAGCGGCTCAGCCCCGGCTGGCCGAAACCGGTGGCCCGGAACGGCGGATCGCGTCCGGTCCAATGCCGCGCAACACGAGATAAGTCCGCTGAGCGGGCGCAAGCCCACTCAGGTGCCGTACCACGGCCAGGCCAAAGCGCACCGCCAGGGACAAACGAGCGATCGGCCGCAGTAGCGCGGGCAGCGCCGGGGCCTCGTGGATGCGGTGGTACCGGACCGACGATCGGTGAAAGTGGCGGAGCGACCGGAGTGGCTCGCGGGCGGCGCTACTCCCTTGTGCGTGTGTCGCCTCGAGTCCCGGATGAAACACCAGTCGGACCCCGGCTGCGCGTGCGCGGCGGCACCAGTCGAGATCTTCCGCGTAGAGGAAGTACTGCTCGTCGAGAGGGCCGACCCGCTCGTAGACCTCGCGCCGGAACAGCAGGAACGCGCCGACGATGCCGTCGACCTCGTGGATCGACGTGGGGAAGCAGAAGTAGCTCAGGTTCTCCCGATCGCGAAACCTGGGCATTCGTCGGAGCAGCTCGTGGATGCCCAAGCTGCGGGCCGCCAGGGCGAAAGGGTCCGGAAAGTGTCCGCACGACCCTTGCACCCGGCCGTCCGGATAGCGGAGCCGGATGCCCAGAGCGCCCCATTCGGGCTCGCGCTCCATGAGCTCGACGGCGCGGCGCAGGGTGACCGGATCGACGCGAACGTCGGGGTTGAGGAGCAGTAGATAGCGGCCCCGCGCCAGTTCCAGCGCACGATTGGCCGCGGCCGCGAAGCCCAGGTTCCGGGGCAGGATCCGCCGCACGACGCTCGGGAACCTCGCCGCGAGCTTCGCTTCCGTGCCGTCGCACGACGCGTTGTCGATGACGATCGTTTCGACGGAATCGTCGGCGGAGCCAGCGCCGGCGCCGAGTGCGGCTAGGCACGCACCGAGTGCCTCGCGGCAACGGTAGGAGACGATACAGACGCTGAGATCGGGGCGTCGGGGAGATTCGGGCTGTGAGACCGGCTCGCCCGTCACGCTGGGGCACCAGGCTGGGTCCGCTTGCGGGCTCGCTCCAGGATCTTGGGGACCCGCGGCTTCCAGTCGGCCGGTCTGCCGGACGCCCACGCCGACCGAGGCTTGAAGGCGTGCGGGTTCACGCGCCCCGAGACCACGTTCGGACATTGAGCGCAGGCGGACCTGAGCGGTGCCAGGCCGGTCAGCTCGGCCCGCAGACGCTGCGCGTCGTCCGACGCCAGGATCGCGGCCAGCGGTTGCTCGCCCAGGTTGCCGAGCGGCGCTTCCTTGAACCAGGCGCCGCACGGGTTGAGCGATCCGTCCGGCCGGATGTAGATCGAGAACCAGGGCTGGTCGCAGGCCTTGTGGCGAAGCCGCCACTTCCGTAGCGCCACGGCGAGGACGCCGCCCAGACCTTCATCGCGGGCGATCTCGCGCGCCTGCTCGAAGCCCAGGGTGAAGAGCTGTCCTAGCGTGGGACGTCCGGGCGGCAGCTTGGGCAAGGTGGTCATGCGGATGCCGTAGCGGCGAGCGCGGGACCACGCTTCGTCGAGCACGCGGTTCACGATGTGGGGGGTGTCGAACACCAGCTGGCTCGCCACGTCGAGCTCGGCGAACGGCACCAGATGGCGCAGGTAGACCTCGTCGGCGCCCACCCGGTGCGCCAGCTCGATGAGCTCGGGAACCTCGTCGAGGTTCGAGCGCATGAGCACCCACGAGAACTTGAGCACCGGTGTACGCGAGCCCCGCGCTTGCTTGATCCGCTTCAAGGACTCGAGGCGCTCGACCAGCCGGTCGAACTTTCCGCCCACGCGGATCGACTCGTAGGTGGCGGCGGTGGCGCCGTCGAGCGACACCATCACCCGGTTGATCCCGAGATCGACGATTTGCTCGATGGCCTCGTCGGTCATGAGCAGCCCGTTGGTCACGAACCGGACGTTGGGAACGCCGCGCGCCACTGCGGTCTCGAGAGCCGGAAGGAACCGCTTCGACATGAACGGCTCGGCACCGCAGGAGAGCGACACGCTCTTGGCGCGCGGGAACACCTCGTTGGCGATGCGCTCGAACACCACGTCCGGCATCTCGGTGCCCTTCGAGTGGTCCTCCTCGAGCGGCAACAGGCACATGGTGCAATAGATGTTGCAGCGCGGAGTGAGGTCCATCAGGACGTCGACGTCCCGTGCGGGGGTCAGGTTGGCGAGGCTACGGGTCAGCATGGTCGGTACGCCGCCTCACCAGAGGGTGCGCAAGCCGCGCTCGGGCAGGTACTTGAGGAAGAACATCACGGCGCTCGCCAGATGATGAAAGGTGAGCCGGTTGGGGATCCGGGTGGCGCTGGCGCGTCGATAGAAGTGGATCATGCTGACGTCCGGCAGGTAGCAGATCTTCCAGCCCTTGCGCCGGATCCGGTAGCACCAGTCGATGTCCTCGTAGTAGAGGAAGAACCGGCTATCCATCGCACCCGCGTCCTCGATCGTCTCACGACGCACCAGGAGGCAGCTCCCCAGGCACCAGTCCACCTCCCGGACCGAGTGGTGGTCCCAGTCGGTGAGCAGGTAGCGGCGCATGATGGAGCTCTGTGCCTTGAGACGCTCCGGCAGCGGCAGCCCGCGAATCAGGAACGAGGCGAGGGTGGGGAAGGACCGGCAGGAGGCCTGCAGCGAGCCGTCCGGGTACTCGAGCCGGCAAGCCGTGACGCCGACGTCGGGATGCTCGTCCATGTACCGGACCATCCGCTGTAGCGCTCCGGGGCGCACCACGATATCGGGGTTGGTCACGAACACGTAGCGCCCGCGCGACAGCAGGATCGCCTGGTTGTTGGCACGCGCGAACCCGACGTTGCGCTCGTTCAGGATCAGGCGCACGTTGGGGAAGTTGCGGTAGATCAGGATGTCGGTGTCGTCGTGCGAAGCGTTGTCGACGACGAACACCTCGTAGCTCAGTCCGTCCGCGGTCTCGTGCACCGATTCCAGGCATTGCAGCAGCCTGGAGGCGGTGTTGAATGTGACGACACTGACACTGACGTCGATGGGAACGTCGACGTGAGCCGGCACCGGACCCGCCAGTGTGGCGGGCGCGCCATCGCCGGCCGGCGCGCGAGGAGCACGAAATCCGATCGATCCGGGCGGATCGGACCGAGCCGCGGGCCGGAGTTCCGTGGTTCTTGGGTCTCCGGCCGGCGCGCGTTCTGCGGTTCGGTCGGAGCCCGTCCTCATGCCGCCGCGCCTTCAGCCGGCGCAAGCTCGAAATCCTTGTTGCGCCGGAGCCGCTGGAGGAAGAAGTAGGCCGGCTTGAGCAGGTTGAAGAAGTAGCGCGAGCCGCGCATGCGATTGAGCAGCGTGAAGTAGGGCTGCACCACCAGCTTGCAGTAGGCCTGGAACGCGAACTGCGTGCTCTTCTTGTGCCGCTGGTCCACGAAGTATCGCAAGAGCGGCGTGGGCGTCATCGGCGCCACGATGATCAGGTGGTTCAGGTAAGTGCTCTTCAGGTTGACGATGCCGTCGGCGTAGCCTTCCCGCGCCTTCTCGATCATGTCGTCCTTCTTGGCCCGGTCCCAGATCGGGGTGTACGGGAAGAAGGTCATGGAGAGGCAACTCAGGAAGTAAGGCTTCGGGCACGCCATGAGCGTGTTCAAGATGTCGACGTAGTCGTCCTCGGTCGCGTACGGGTTGTCGAGAATCACGTCGTAGTGCTTGGTGACGTTGAACTTGTGGAACACGTGCGCCGCGTCGATGAAGCGCCGGTTCGAGACCGGGCGACGGAACACTTCCTTGTTGATGCGCTCCGACGCCTCGAGGCCCATCTGCAGGTGGTCGAGGCCGGCTTCCTTCAGCACCTTGATGCGGTGCTCGGTCACGTAGCTCGGGATGGTGCGGGCGTAAAACGGAATGCCGATCTCCCGCTTGTAGACCTTGGCGAACTCCTCGATGTAGTGGTCGTCGCTCATCAAGAAGCTGTCGTCCTGGATGTCGATGCCGCGCAAGAACGGAAAGCGCCGGCGGGCGTGCTGCAGCTCCTCGATGGCCTCCGAGACCTTGCGCCGACGAACCAGCTTGCCCTTGCGCAGGTAGAGGTTGATGAACGAGGCGTTGCAGCAGTACGTGCAGCGGTACGGACAGCCACGCGTGATCATGATGTTGTAGAGCTCGCCGCGCCAGTGCATGTAGGTGCGGTAGAGCTCGTCGGTCATCGGCTGGACCTTGCCGTCGTGCATGGCCCAGCGGTTGGTGAAGTCCCAGCGCGGGAACGGCAGCGACGAGAGATCCTGGTTGAGGTGCCGGACCTCGTTCTTGATGATGGTTCCGTCCTTCTCGCGGAACCACATGCTGCCGACGTCGCGGGGCGTTTCGCCGGCGGCGCGGCGCTTGAGGTACTCGAGCATCGCGTCTTCGGCTTCGCCGACGATCACCGTATCGGCGTGCTTGACCGATTCTTCCTGAGCCAGGGTGGGATGAATCCCGCCCCACATGATCTCGGTGTCGGGACAGACCTCGCGGAGGCGCTTGGTGAGCGCGACGCTGCGGTGGTAATGGCCCGTCATGAGCGAGAGGCCGACGATGTCGGGCTTGCGCTCGGCGACGAACCGCACCGCGGCGTCGAGCTCCTCGTCGGTCTCGTCGACGTTGTACGCGAACGCGATTCCGCCGCGGTCCTTGGCTCGCATGTTCGTCATGAACAAGAGCCCCGCGTCGTGGCCCGCGGCGCGCACGGATTCGGCGAGGTAGAGCATGCCGAGGTTGCGAATCTCGGGGAGCATCGAAATGAGCATCACACCGGGTCGGTTCATAATCTCGAAATCCTCCGCG
>CAZYWA010000498.1:0-6000 GCA_964650975.1 uncultured bacterium | reverse complement strand
CGGGATCCGCCACGTCACGCTCACCGGCTCCACAAGCGACCAGCAGGGTGGTGCGGGCGAGATGCTCCGGGTCGCCGAGCAGACCCGCGGAACGCAGCGCCATGCCCGCTGCACACGTCCCGTTGAGCATCAGCGGCCCCATGGCCTTTCGCGCGGCCGGCTGGGGAAGCCACTCGACAGGATCGAACCCGCGTGCGCGATAGAGCAGAGCCGGGGCGAGGCTCGTCGGGTCCACGGTGGGTGGTTTCGGCTCGCCCGGCTCGGTGTTTCCAGACGTGTTCCAGCCTTCCCACGCGCCCAGCGCGGAAATCAGGCCGCAGCCGGTGATGAGCACGGGCTCCGCTTCCACGCAGGACCTCAGGGTGAACCCGGAGGGGGAAAAGGCTCGGTCAAGCCCAGGTCGGCCAGGCGCCGGAGGACGGCGTTTCGGGTGGTGTCGTTGGGAGGGTCCACCAGCCGCAGGCGAACCTCGGTGCGAGCCACGGTTCGACTCTCGTCACGCAACTCCGCCTCGGCCACGGCGTAGGCAGCGCCGCTGTGGGTGATCCGGGCATCACAGGTCAGCGCCGTGCCCGGCTCGACGAGCCCGGAAAGCTTTGCCCCGTCGACCTTGTAGAGAAGCGGAACCCTCGCTCCACCGTGGACGGCCAGCAGCAGCAGGCCCGCCGATTGCGCCATCGTCTCGATCATGAGCACGCCGGGCAGCACCGGAAACCCGGGGAAGTGGCCATCGAGGATGGTTGCGGACTCGGGGACGCGGGTGAGGCACCGGATCGTGAGCCGCTCACGGTCGACCGCTTCGACCGAGTCGACCATCTGAAAATGGACCAGGTCCATGGTCGATCCGAACGAGGCGCGAGACCCGCCTCAGAGGTATTCGTACGATCGCGGCGGTTGGATCACGAGCACCGGTAGATCACTTTCCCGAACACCTTGCGATCCCGCAGGCGTTCCACGCCTTCCTCGAACCGTTCCAGCGGAAGCTCGGAGTCGATGACGACCTTCACGTCCCCCCGGGTCAAGAGGTCGAGTGCTTGGCCCACGTTGGCGATGCTCGATCCGAACGAGGCCAGGATCTTGAGGTGCTGGTTGAACAGGTGGACCAGGTTGAGTCTTCCATAGGTCCCCGAGTGCGAGCCGCAGATCACCAGGCGCGCTCCCTTCGCCATGCTCAGGATGCTGCCGTCCCAGGTGCTCGCACCGACGTGCTCGAAGACCACGTCCACGCCTCGGCGCGCGGTGAGCTTGCGCACCGCGCGCGGAACCGATTCCTGATCGTAGCGGATCACGTGGTCGACACCGAGGGCCCGAGCTCGTTCGGCCTTCTCGGCGCTTCCGACGGTCGCGATCACTTGCGCGCCGAGGTGCTTGGCCAGCGAGACGGCGACGGTCCCGATCCCGCTCCCCGCCGCCTGGACGAGGATGGTCTCGCCGCGCTCGAGCCGGGCGTTGTCACCCAGCATGTGGACCACGGTGGCGACGCCCACCGGCGCGCAGGCCGCGGCGTCCAGGCCCAAGCCGTCGGGCACGCGGATCAGCGTGGCGCGTGGCACCACCACCCGCTCCGCCGCGACACCGTCGGCGTGGAACCCGCGGATGCCGAGCGGGCGCTCGCACAGGTTCTCCCGACCCGCCCGGCATCGCGGGCAGTCGAAGCACACCAGGCCCGGATAGACGACGACGCGCTCGCCCGGCGTCAGGTCGGTCACCGCGGCGCCCACGGCGTCGACGATCCCGGAGGCTTCCGCGCCGGCGATCAGGGGAAGGGCCTGATGGGCGAACGGCATTCCTTGGATCGAGAAGAGATCGAGCCGGTTCAGCGCGCAGTACGCGACCCGCACCCGAACGTCGTCGGGTTGCCGGATCTCCGGCTCGGCGACGTCGGTCAGTCGCAGCTGCCGCTCGGTCGTGACTTGCACACACCGCATGAGATCCCTCGCGTGGAGAGCCCGATCCCGCCGCGGAGGCGAACCCTGGCGCGTCCAGGGACGTATAGAGGATGGCGGCGCTGCTCGATGCGAACCGAAACACTATCCTCCCGCCGGTTGGATGGCGAAGAAGTCGCGGCGTGCTATACGCTCGAAGTTTGCGCCGTGCGCGCCAGATGGCTCTCGCCACGCGTGCAGTCGAGCTCGCGGGTGGGCGAGCAGCACAGCGCCGGTCGAACGTCGCTCGAGCGATCCGTCAGGACAGGAGAGACTTCATGCAGGACACATTTTCGGTGCTCGCAGAGATCATCAGTCAGGTTGCAGAGGTGGACCGAGCGAAGATCCTTCCCGACGCGAACGCGATGACGGATCTCGGGATCGACAGCCTCGACTTCCTCGACATGATCTTCGAGATCGAAACGCGCTTCGACATCCAGGTGCCGATGGATGAGTGGGAACGAGAAGTCAACGAAGGGCGGGCCGAGGCGAAAGAGCTGTTCATGCTCAAGAACCTCGCCGCGCGGATCGACGACCTGATCGCCGCCAAGCCGGCCTGAGCGTGAGGACCGTGCAGCTCGCTCTCGGCTCGAGTCACTGAGGCTTCGGGGGAAAGCCGTCGAGCAGCTCTCTGATCCCCTTACGGACCTTCGCATCGCGATCTTTGTTGTTCATGGGTTGCTCGGGTAGGTCGCCTTCGGCCACGCCGCGCCAGACGATCGTCCTGGGGTTGCCCGCGGCCATCTGGACCACGAGCGAGCCCTTGCGGATGAGCTTCAGCTCGTCGCCCGACACGGACGCTGCCGAGGACGCGGCGGCGCGCTGGTAGGGCCACGCCGCCCAGCCGACCGGGCGGTACGCGTAGCCCTCGGCGACTTTGTCGACTTCGAGATCACGCCGGAGCGCGGCCTGATAGCCGACCAGGATGTCGCCCGCCGGCGCGTCGACCTTCGTGAGTCCCTTGGCCGCCAGCTCGGCCTCGATCGAGGTGCGGATCTGTGCGTCGAGCAAGGGGTCTTCGACGACGGCGTTGGGCCCGGCGCGCTCGGCGGGCTCCATCCAGCTGAACGTGCGGAGCCTGGCGAAGTCCGCCTTGGGGTCGTGATCCACGCTGTACTTCAACGACGAGCACCCCCACATGGCCACCAGCCCGCTCGCCAGCAGCACTCTCGCACAAGCGTTCTTCGCACTCATCGGTCGATCCTTTCGCGCGCACTTGGGTCTCGCAAGGTGATGGTTCCGATTGTGCGCCTTCTGCGTCGACGCCGCTCGTTGGACCTTGGACCGATCTGGGCCCGAGTGACGAGTGGATGCCGCGACCTCGTTCACCGTGCCGATGAACAGCGCGTCTGACAAGGAGGCTTCTCGGATACCGCCGATGCACCCCTCGGATACGACGTCTTCGGCCGGGTCTTCAGAGTCCGGGAGGATCGAACTTGCCGTTGCCGTCGAAGTCGACGAAGACCGGATTGGTGAACGAGAGCGGCGGGAAACCGGTGGTGACGCGCGTGTACGCGTACGGGATCGGTGGCTCCTGGGTCGGGTCGGCGGGTAGGGTGGCGCCGGCCTCCACGACGATCCACGAGTCTTTGGTGATCGGGATCGGCAGGGTGTTGTCGTAGCGAACCGTCGGCTCCGGGTCGAGCGCGGGGAGAGGGATCGTCTGTGCGACGTTGCCGTTCACGACGATCCGGATCTCGTCGACGGGAACCCATGGGGCGGCCTGCACCTTCACGGCGACGTTGACCGTGCCGGAAGTGTCGGTGACCAGCTGGCCCATCCCAGCGCCGTCGACGGTAATCGACGGGATCGGGCCGGTGGTGCCGATCACCTTGCCCGCGCGCACGGCGGCGGCGACCTGGGCCGGCGTCACCTGGCTCGGATCGCTGGTGCCGAGGTACACGAGGTTTCGAGGATAGCCAGCGCTGCGCGCCGTGTTGTGGCTGTCGCCGTTCGCGACTCCGACCTTGAGGAAGCCCTGGTTGAGCAGACTGAACCACGCCGCGCGCGCCGGTCGTCCCTGCACGGTCGACCCTCCAGCCCAGAGCTCGATGGCGTCGAAGTCGATGCCCTGGGTCGTGCTTCCCGTGACCTGCGACGGCTTGCGCAAGAACGCATTCGTGGGCAGTGAGTTGCCCGGCCACGTGGCCGGGATGGGGACGCTCGGATTGAAACCGCTCTTGTCGAGCCAGCCGATGTTGGCGTAGCCGGTGGCGTAGTACGGATGGTTCAGCTGGACGAGCGTCGAGCTGTCGCCGAAGCCACGCAACATGTCGTAGATGCTGGCCGCCGGAATGCCGCTGTCGGCCGTCGTTTGGTAGGTCCCGCTCGGCGAGAGCGGGTACCCACTCCAGTGTCCAGGCTCGGTGTTGGCGGGCGAGCTGTCGGGGCCGAGCTGATCGCAGTTCCCGTTTCCATCGGGGTAGGCGTTGGTCCCGGGCGTCGCCTCGACACCGACCAGCGAGGTGACCAGACCGCCGAGCCCCAGCGACGCGATCACGGGGGCGTAGTCGACGATGCAGTCGTGATCCGAGGAGCCCATGATCTCGATCCCCTCCGTCATGTAGTGGAGGACGCGATCGGGAAGGGCCGGAAGCGGCGGGCTCTGGAGCGCGGACTCGAAGCTGGGTCGCGCGTGGATGTGGAAGTCCGCGGCCAGGTAGCCGGTGGTGTCGACCGCGCGGGACAGGGTGAACACCAGGGGCTGGACGGGCTGCGAGGTGTCGACCGTCTGGTGCACGGCGGTCCACTCGGGGCCGCGCGACGCCCAGACGTCGTAGACGCCAGAGGGTACATCGAGAGTTGCGGTACCGGATCCGAGATATGCCTTGTTCTGGAACCAGCTCAGAAGCGTTCCGCTGTCGTTGGTCCCGAATCCCACGGCGGCGCCCGTGGACGCGTTGTAAAGCGTGATCTTCGCGGGGATCGGCAGGCCGCTCGCGGAGTCGAGAACCTGCACCGTGTAGAGGGCGTCGCAGGACCCGCCGAGGTTCGAGAACGCGAAGGCGGCGAGCGTAGCGCCGAGGATCCAGCGCAGCACGCCGGTAGGACTCGATCTCCACCCGGGCCGGTAGCGCTCAGTTCGTGGTGTCATGAAGGTCTCGTCGCCGGGCATCGATCGCGTCCGTTTCGAGCGGCCGTCGGCAGGAGTCGCGCGCAAGTTGTCTGGGGACAATCTAAGATGCGCGCAAGGTCCAGGACCGCGCAAGTGCCCTGGGTTCGTGACGACCGCCCCACTGCGCCTGTTCGGAGCGCTCGATCGCGAACCAGACGGGTCATCGCTCCGAGGCGTGAGACGATGATGAGGTCGACTCGAGCGGCCAAGATGAACAGGTCGTCCCCCAGCCCCGCCGGGTCTTCGCGGGTTGGGCTTTCGCCCGAGCGATGAAGCCCCAGCCTGCGTCGAGGCTTGCGCTGCCATTCGCGATCGTCCTTGCGCACGCGCTCGCACGAGCGTGGCTCGGCTACGAAGCTCAAGCAGCGGTCCTTCCTTACCTGGAGACGACCGCCGGTTGGGTGAAGCCGCCGTCGCTCCGCGCGCAGGCCGGCCTCGTGTGGCCCGTGCTGCTCCTCTGGCTGGTGTTGCCCGCAATCGCAACCGCGGCATCTGGGAAGTGGCACACGCAACGTGCCCGCACCTACACGTGCTTCGCGCGAGGTCTTGGGCTCGCGCTGGTGCCGGTGGGCCTTGCGACCGTGCTGGTCGCGGTGGTGGTGCACGTACCTGCGCTCAATCTCACCGCGCGTGTTGCGTGGGGGCTTTCCTGGGTCGCAATGGCGGTCGTGCTGGATCTCTCCACGAGGCGCGAGATCGTGATGCGTCCCGTCCGTCGGGGGCTCGTGGTGGTGCTCCTCGTGGTAAGCGCTCTGGGGATGGAGTTCGTTAGCCTCGCGACCTCATTGCGCGAGATCATCGCGATGGGCCCATGAGCAGGGCGGATCGGTGGATCCTGGCGATCGCGGTGGCGCTGACGGTCGGGTTCTTCGCTGCTGGCCAGGCGCACTACCACAGCGTCGCCGTCGTGCTCGATCGACTGACACTCGACGAGGGCGCTACTCGTCTGTGCAGCGAGGT
>CAZYWA010000497.1:0-6013 GCA_964650975.1 uncultured bacterium | reverse complement strand
GTTGTAAGGGGTCATGGTTCTCAGGTGCGCCCTGGTCAGGTTCCCGTCGAAGTCGGGGACTCCGTAGATCACCGTCGGGTCGCTCTCGAGGCGCATTCCCTTGGCGAGCCGGTTGAGGAACACCGCGGCGATCAACGGCCGCTCCTCGGCTCGTCCTGACTCCTTCTCCACGATCGAGGCCAGAGTCACCGCTTGCTTGAGGCTGAGCCCGCGGGCCGCGAGCGCCGGGGTGAGCACCCGGTCGGCCACCTCGCGGAATCGTCCCGCCAGCGTTCGCACGGCTCCCTCGAGACCGAGGCTCGCGATCAGCCGAGGCTCGCTGCTCGCGCGCAGGAACTCGTCCTCCCCCACGACCCCGGCGAGATCCAGCACGCGGGCGATATCGCGTCGCGTGAGTCCCTCGGGCAGCGTGACCCGGATCTGGATGGTCTCACCGTCGGCCAGGCGCCGCAGGACCTGGCGCGGTGAAAGGCTCGCCGAGAGCAGGTACTGGCCCGCGCGAATCCTGGTGTCGATCCCTCGGTAGCGTGCCAGGGCCGCGAACAGCCTTGGCTCACGGATGAGCCCGTCGTCCGCGAGACCGCGGGCGATCTGCGCGACGCTTTGGCCCTTGCTCACCTCGAAGATGCGCGGGGCGGCGCCTGGCTGAGCCGGCTGGTCGAGCCACCACTGGCCGGTCGCGACGGCCGCCACCGAACCGGCGAGCGCGAACAAGAGCAACAACCCGAGCAGCGGACCGCGTCCCGATCTCCGGGCCGCTCGGCGCGGCGCGGGGAGTGGGGTTTTCGGCTCAGGGGCCGCGGGAGTGATCATCTCCGGCCTGCGCAGCGCGGCGGTCGAGATAGCCCTGCAGGATCATCGTCGCGGCGACCCGGTCGACGACCTCCTTCCGCCGCTGCCGCGACACGTCGGCGTCGATCAGGACGCGTTCGGCCTGCTGGGTGCTGAAGCGCTCATCGAAGGCCTCGACCGGCACCGCGAGGTGCCGCCCGAGGGCGGCCGCGAACCGTTCGGCTCGCTGCGCGGCGGGGCCGCGAGAGCCGTCGAGACTGAGCGGCAGGCCCACGACCACGCGGGAGACGGCTTCGCGCTCGACCAACTCCCGGAGCTCGCGCAGTGTCTTAGCGCGGTCCGATCCTGCGATGAGCGTCGTGAGCGGAAACGCGATCCGGCCGTCCGTGTCGCTGACCGCGACGCCGATTCGCTTGCTGCCGTAGTCGATGCCGAGGTGCTTCATCGTCGCGAAGTATAGGGTGCGCGACCTCGAGAACGATGTGTCTGCGCGGACACAGCCGTTCGATTTCCGACCAGTCCACCGTTGACAATCATCGACAGAGTTGCCTATCATCCTGCACTCACTGACCCCGCGCACAATATATAGTGGCTCATTTCGAATAGGAGCACAACATCTTGATCGAGATGATGATCCGGGACGATGTGGCAACCGGCCCACACCCGGCCCGGAAGCCACGTTCACCGCGCCATCGGCTCTGGGTTGGAGTTGCGGCGCTCTTCGTCACGATGCTGCTGACGCTGCCGTCGTCGGCCCGCGCGCCGAGCCGCAGCCGTGCGCCCGCTCCAGGCACGCGCGACGCTTCGACGCCGGCTGCGCGCCCAGCGAGCCACACCAGCCTCCCACCGGTCCGATCGACCCAGCAGCTGATTCCGCATACGCACACGATCGTCCGCGGAGACACGCTGGCGACCGTGCTGAGCGGCTTCGACGTGACGGGCGACGAGATCGCGCGGGTCGTCGACAGCGTGACGCGTTACTGGGATGTGCGGCGAGCGCAGATCGGCTCGCAGTTGGAAGTCGTCGTCGATCCCGAGAAGGGCCAGATCCAGGGCCTCGTCGTCGACACCGACGACGACCGGCGGGTCGAAGTCCGGCGCGAGGGCGACGCGTTCGTCTCGAAGATCGTGGCGCAGGTTCCCGAGTCGTCGGTGCTGCAGGCCGCGCTGGTCCCCGCGTCCACCGAGGAGCCGACCGACCGTTTCGTCGCGCAGGGAGCTGGGCCCAGCCCGGCGGCGCCCGTCGTGGCGCTGGTGCATCAGTCGGCGACCATCGGCCGCGGTCAGACGCTCGGCAAGGTGCTCGCCGGAATGGGACTGGACGCCGGCGAAGTGACCCGCGTCAACCGAGCGGTCGCCGCGCGCTGGGACACGCGCCATGCCGACCCCGGGACCCAGATCGACGCGCTCGTCGAGCCATCCACCCATCGCGTGATGTCGCTGTCGATTCAGGAAGGACGCCGACCGCGGGTCGACCTGGCGCTGGCGGCCGGTGCGCCGGCGTCTGCCGTACCGGCCCCGGCGCCCGCGGTCGGTGCGGCAACGCCGGTTCTCGCGAGTGCAGCTGCGCCGCCCCAGCCGGGCGACCTGACGGTGCAGCTCCGGCCCGGGGAATCGGTCGCGTCGATGCTCGCTCGTCTAGGTTTCGCGAAGCCGGACGTGCCGAAGGCGACGGTGGCCCTGGGGCGCAAGCTCGACCCGCGGCGAACTCCCGCGGGCACCGAATTCAGCCTGGCGCTCGATGCGCGGAGCCGGCAGGCGAAGACCTTGACCATCCGCAACCCGCGCGCGAGCTCGACGGTGGACGTCGCGCTTCCCGCGGGGATCGTCGTGGCGGGGTCCGCCGCCCCGGCCGATGCCCCGCCAGTCGTAGCCGTGGCCGTACAGCCCGCGACGGCCGCTCCGACGCCGACCCCCGCGGTGCGCACCGCGACGCTCGACCGTGGCGAGACCATCACCGGCTTGCTTCGCGAGCTGGGCATCGAGGGTGGTGATGCGGTGAGCGTGGCCGCGGCGCTGCGGCCCCGCTGGAACCTGCGCCGAGCGCAGATCGGTACGCGAGTCGCCCTCACGCTCGACCCGGCGACTGGCCGCGGTACTTCGATCCGGGTGCTCGCGCCGCGCGGCGGAAGCGCCATCGACGTCGATCTCGGCGACGCGCTGCGCTCGGCGCCGGCAGCGGCTGCCTCGGACGTGGTGCGGCCACCCCCCGCCAGTGTCACGCCGGCCACCGCCGTCGCTCGCGGCGGAGACGCCTCTCCCGACGGCGCCGCCACCCACGTGGTCGCCGGACGGGTGCAGAGCTCGCTCTACGACGCGGCGGTGAACGCGGGTCTCGGACCCGCGCTCATCGCGGATCTCGCCACGATGTTCGCGGGCGAAGTCGACCTGCGGAACGACGTGCACCGCGGCGACTCGTTCCGGGTTCTCTACGAAGACCCAAGGGGCAGCGGGTCCCGCGACCGGGTCCTGGCGGCCGAGCTCGTCACCGGCGGCGAGACCCACCGCTCCTACGTGGTCACCACCCGGGACGGTCGCACCGAGTACTACAACGACGCCGCCCGCACCTCGCGCAAGCCCTTCCTGCGCAGCCCGCTCGACGTGACCAAGGTGACCTCGCCGTTCACGATGGGTCGCTTCCACCCGATCCTGGGCTACATCCGCCCGCACCTGGGCGTCGATCTCGAGGCGGCTACCGGAACGCCGATCCATGCGATCGGCGATGGCGTCGTCCAGGTCGCGGGATGGCACTACGGCGACGGCCGCTTCATCAAGGTCGAGCACGACGGGACCTATTCCTCGTCCTACAGCCACCTCTCGGCCTTCGCGCCGGGGCTGCGCGAGGGGAAGCGGGTCACCAAGGGCCAGATCATCGGCTACACCGGGTCGACCGGCATGGCGACCGGTCCGCATCTGCACTTCGCGATCTGGAAAAACGACCACTGCATCGACCCGATGGGTGTTCGCATCACCGGCGGCCGCGCGCTGGCCGGCGACGAGCGCCGCGAGTTCGAGAAGCTCCGCGCGGTACGGCTGGCGGCCCTCGAATCGGTCGACGCTCCCGGTGCCTCGCAGGTCGCGTTGGTCGGTCACTGACACACCCTGGCTCGTGAGCGCGACCGAACCGCGACTTCCTCGCTGGCTGGTCATCGGCCTCGCCGCGGGCCTCGGCACCGGCTACGCGCCGGTCGCCTCGGGTACGTTTGGAACGCTGGTGGGCATTCCACTGGCGTGGCTGATGGCGCCGCTCTCGCCGTGGGTCTGGTCCGCGGCGACGGTCGGCGTGATCCTCTTCTCGTGCTGGATCGCGGGCCAGGCGGAGGCGGTGTTCGGGCAGAAGGATTCGGGCAAGATCGTCATCGACGAGATCGCGGGCTATCTGGTCTCGATGGCGTTCCTCCCCGCGACAGCGGGCCATCTCGCAGCGGCATTCTTCCTGTTCCGGCTCTTCGATGTCCTGAAGCCCGCGCCGGCGCGGCAATTCGAGCGCAACCTGCCCGGCGGATACGGCGTGGTGATGGATGACATCGCCGCCGGAGTGTGGGCGAACCTCGCACAGCGGCTCTTGTGGTGGGTCATCACGATGCGGGCGGGGCACTGACGCGAGCTCGTCGCGTGGGGAAGGGCGCCCGGCGGCGTCCCGCGGTCGGAGCCGCGATCGTCACCGTCGGTGATGAGCTGCTGGCCGGCATCACGCTCGACACCAACGCGCACTGGCTGGCGACCCGCCTCACCGGTCTGGGCTTCACCGTTCGATCCGTGGGGACGGTCGCGGACGAGCCGGCCGCGATCGTCGAGGCCGTCGCGGCGGCGGCGCGTCGCGCAAAGGTGGTCCTGGTGACGGGGGGTCTCGGACCGACCCGGGACGACCGGACCTTCGAAGCGCTCGCCAAGCTCACGGGCTCGCCGCTCACCACGCGCGCCGACGTCGCGGAAGCGCTGCGCCGCCGGTTCGCATCACGGGGAGTGCCCATGCCGGCCGCGAACCTGCGGCAGGCCCGGTTGCCGCGCTCGGCAGACGTGATTCCCAATCCGTGGGGCACCGCCCCTGCGATCCGGATGCGGACCGGCGGCTCGCTGGTGTTCGCGCTCCCTGGCGTGCCCGGGGAGATGCGTTCGCTCTTCGAGGACGCCATCCGTCCCCAGCTCGAATCGCGGTTCCGCGAGCTCGCGCCGCGGATCCTCGAGCGCTTGCGAGTGGTCGCGCTGGCGGAGGCGGAAATCGCGTCGCGGCTGGCGCCGGTCTCCGTGCCGCGGGGCGTGCGGGTCTCGTACCTCCCGTCGGGGGCGGAGGTGGATCTGCGGCTCTCGGGCGCCGCGGTGGATCGAACGAGCCTGGGGCGCTATGCGCGCGCGGTGATCCGCCGCCTCGTGCCGCACATCTACGAGCGCGGGAATCGTAGCCTCGCCGAGGTCGTGATCGAGGCACTTCGAGAGCGCGGTGAGTCGCTGGCGCTGGCCGAGAGCTGTACCGGGGGTTTGTTGGGTGGGCGGCTCACCGCGGTCGCGGGCTCCAGTGATGTGCTCTGGGGCGGCTGGGTCACCTACGCCAACGACGCGAAGATCCAGGAGGTCGGGGTGCCCGCCCGGTCGCTCGCCGCGCATGGCGCGGTGAGCGTGGAGGTGGCGGTGGCGATGGCGGACGGTGCGCGTCGCGCCGCATCCACCAGTCATGGAATCGGAATCACCGGAATCGCCGGGCCCGGTGGCGGTACCCCGACGAAGCCGGTCGGAACGGTGGTCATCGCCTGGACGAGGCGGGGCGCTCCGACCCTGCACCGGGTTTTCCGTTTCGACGGCAACCGGGACGCGGTGCGCGAGCAGGCCGTGAGCTTGGCCCTCGACGGTTTGAGGCGAGCGGTGCTCGGTCTTCCCGAGCTCGAGGCGTGAGCGCGGCCGACCTCTCCGCCCCGCCGCGCACCCGCGCACGGCTCTTCGTCGCGCTCGAGCTGGACGTGGAGATTCGCCAGCGCTTGCACGAGCGCGCGCTGTCGCTGCAGCGGATCGAGCCGCTGCTCAGGCCGACGGCTCTCGACGGGTTGCACCTCACACTGCGTTTCCTCGGTGACGTCGATCGATCGCGCATCGAGACTCTCTCCGCACTGCTCGAGCGGGTGGCGCGAGGCAAGGCTCCGATCCGGCTCCGGGTCATGGGACTCGGTGCCTTCCCCAAGATGACCGCGCCGCGAGTGGTGTGGGCAGGCGTCGCGGAGGCGGAACC
>CAZYWA010000496.1:0-6036 GCA_964650975.1 uncultured bacterium | reverse complement strand
TCTCGATCGTGGCCGAGCCGTGCCCGAGCGCGGCCATCGGACGGCCGGCGCACGAGCCGAAGATCGGCAAACTGCGACACGACCCGGCCCGGCGAGAGATTGACGTCCACGAGGCAGAACGAGGACACTCGAAGCCCCCCTGCCGCGCGGCCGTCGCGACCCGTCCCGAGCGTTTCCAGGCGTCCCGAACGATGCGCGTACTGCTGGTGCAACCGCCCGGACGGGGACGTCCGGAAAGCGGCGTGAGCGTTCCGCCGCTCGGGCTGCTTTATCTCGCTGGAAGCCTCGAGCGGGCCGGCCACGCCGTCGGATTGATCGACGCGCAGGTCGAGCGGCTGAGCGCCGAGCGGCTCGAGCAGCGGGCGCGCGCCTTCGCGCCGGACGTCATCGGGATGGGCGGACTGACGCCCGTGTTCGAGGACACAGTGCGCGCCGCGCGTCGTCTCGGCCAGGTCGCGCCGCGCCTGGTGATCGGCGGTCCCCACGCCACCGTCCGCGGCGCGCGCATCTTCGATGAGGTGCCGGAAGCCGCCCTCGTGGTGCGCGGCGAAGGCGAGGTGTCGTTCCCGGCCTTGCTCGACGCGCTGGCGAAGGGAGGCGATCCGGCCGCGATCCCGGGTGTCGTGACCCGCGATCGCGAGGGGCCTCCGCCCTCGACGCTCGAGGATCTCGACGCGCTCGCCTTTCCCGCGCGCCACTTGCTGCCCGCTGACGGATACCGCTACCCGCTCTGGAGATCGGCCCGGATCGCCACCGCGCTAACTTCACGCGGTTGCCCGTTTCGGTGCATCTTTTGCGAGAAAGCGGTGCACGGAGATCCCTATCGAGCGCGCTCGGCCGCGTCGGTGGGGGACGAGCTGGACGGGCTGGTGCGGCGGGAAGAGCCGCCGTTCGTGATCTTCTACGACGATCTCTTCACGCTGCGCCGCGATCGCGTGGTGGCGATCTGCGAGGAAATTCTGCGCCGCGGGCTCGCGTTTCGCTGGAAGGCGGAAGCGCGCGTCGAGCAGGTGGATCGCGATCTCTTGCGGCTCATGAAGCGCGCCGGTGTCGCGATGCTCGCGTTCGGCGTCGACAACGGCTCGGACGAGGGCCTCAAGTTCCTGCGCAAGGGGTTCCGCGTCGAGCACGTGCGGAAAGCGTTCGAGCTGTGCCGCGAGGAGGGTGTCGAGACGCTCGCGTACTTCATTCTCGGCTTGCCTACCCAGACACCCGCGCAAGCCCGCGAGTCGATCACGCTCGCCACCGAGATCCGCCCGACCTACGCGCAGTTCTCGACGCTCTCGCCCTTCGAGGGGACGCCGCTCTTCCGCATGGCGACGGACGCCGGCTGGGTGCGCGAGACCGAAGCCAAGAGCCCGCTCGACTCGGAGGCGCGCCGCCTCACCGCCGTTGGCCCCACCTGGGACGATCGCTCGCTCAAGCGGCTGCTGCGCGAGGCCTACCTGCGCTTTTACCTGCGCCCGCGAGCGATCCTCGATCTATTCGGATTCGGCGGTCCGAGCGGCAGCTTGAGCCGGGGCTTAAGCGCTGGATGGCGAGTGGTACAGTGGGCATTTCAGGGCTGATTTAGCGGGATTTGCGAAGGGAGCGAGTGTCTCGATGAAGGTGAACGGCGTGGTCCCGAGCTTCGAGGGCAGCTACATCGTCTTCGAGCTCACCAACCTCTGCAATCTCAAGTGCAAGCACTGCATCCAGCAGTACGACGTCCATCCGCACATCGACGACGGCGGGTTCCTCAACCCCGAGATCCTCTACGCGACGCTCGAGGACATGGCCCGCCACGACCTCAAGTTCCACACGCTGATCCTGTTCTGGATCGGCGAGCCGCTGATGCACCCCAAGTTCGCCGAGATCTATCGGTTCGTGCTCGAGTTCAACGCGCGCGCACAGGTTTTCCGGAAGGTCGAGGTCCACACCAACGGCAACCTGCTGCGTCCCAAGGTGCGCGAGCTCGCCACCAACGACGACGACTCGATCTTCCAGGTCTGGCACTGCACCATCGACGCGTCGCGCCCCGAGACCTACGTCGGCATCAAGGGCAAGGACGACTTCGCGCTGGTCGAGTCGAACGTCCGCGAGCTGGTGAAGCTGCGCGGCGAGAAGCGCTCGCGCTATCCGCGCATCGTGTTCCAGTTCATCGTCCACGAGTCGAACGCGGCCGAGGCGCCCGACTTCCGCGCCCGCTGGCAGGAGGAATGCCGCGCCAACGGCCTCGCCTGCGGCAGCTCGGCCTTCCACCCGACCTTCGACGACGACAACTGCGTCTTCTTCCGCCAGCTCGACTGCCTCGACGCCGCCGAGCAGGAAGCGTCGAACGCCCGCTACCTGGAGCTCATGAAGACCATGGGCCTGGTGGGCGAGGACCGGCGCGGCGTGGTCGACCGGATCAAGTCGAAGATCCTGACTCCCAACACCCACATCTGCTCGGGCTTCTTCAAGTCGCCGGTGGTCAACTGGGACGGCCGTGTCACGACCTGCACCCGCGACAACGAGATGCTGAACGTGCTGGGAGACCTGCGCGCGGAGACCTTCCACGACGTGTGGTGGCGGAACCAGAAGCTCGCCGCCTGGCGCCAGCAAGCGATCGACGGCTCCTACCGCGACCTCGCCATCTGCCAGGACTGCATCATCCCCAAGAGCGCCAATTACACGAACATGACGAAGCCCGAGGTCAAGACGTACCAGAAGTGGGCGGCGCGCGCCGCGAGCTGACCGAGAAGACGTGGCACGAGTCATTGGCGCAGGCTCGACCGCGATCCTCGCGCTGATCCCTCCGATCGGCGGGATGAGCTGCCTGCCGAACGGTGGATGATCCCCCTCGGCTTCCGACGCAGCGGCTGCGGCGGTCCGACGCCTCTCGGTCGCGACGCCGCATGAAGGGGCCGGCCATGAAGCGAATCGGGATCGGACTGGCGCCTGCCGTGGGCGCGACGTTGCTGGCGGTCGCCGCGCACGCCACGCCGTCACCGAAGGTGATGTTCGTGACCTCGGACACCGGCACCGGGAACCTCTCGACCTGGGCGCATGCGGGAGGCAAGACGGGCGTCGCGGCCGCCGACGCGGTGTGCGTGTTTCTCGCCACCAACGCGGGACTCGCCAATCCCACCACGTTCAAGGCTTGGCTCTCGGACTCGAACGACGACGCCTACTGCCGCATTCACGGTCTCACCGGAAAGAAGGCGGCGAACTGCGGCGAGGCTTCACTGCCCGTGGCCGCGGGACCGTGGGTGAGGCCGGATGGCGAGCCGTTCGGCGAGGCGATCGATCTCTTGCTCGATCCGACGAACGAGGTGATCTACCCGCCGCGGGTGACCGAGACGCATGTGGTCACGTCGCTCGCAGGCTCCTGGACCGGCACCTACGGCGACGGGACGCTCTATCCGGCGTTCACCCAGTGCAGCGACTGGACGTCCTCGGCGGCGAACCAGACCGCCGAGGGCGGGCAGATGGACGGCGGCGCGGGGCTCTGGACCTCGGGCAACGCGCCGACCTGCGAGCAGACCCAGCACCTCATGTGCTTCGAGACCGGCGCCGGACCGTCGCTGCCGCCCTTCGAGCGTCCTGGGGTGCTCGCGTTCGCGACGTCGGCCTCGGGTGACGGGAAGCTCTCGTCGTGGGCGGGGGCCGGCGGCAAGAGCGGGGTCGACGCCGCCGACGCGGTGTGCGAATCGCTGGCGGCGTCCGCGGCACTGCCCGACCCGCCGCGCTACAAGGCGTGGCTCTCGACGTCGACGCTCGCCGCGGGAAGCCGTTTCCAGGGTGCGGGTCCCTGGGTGCGCGTCGACGGCGCGCGCGTCGCCGACGACTTCGCCGATCTCACCGATGGCTCGCTGCAGTCGCCCATCGAGCAGACGGAGCAGGGCGAATACCTGGTGAACGTGGCGGTGTGGAGCGGCACCTTCAGCGATGGATCGAGCGGTTTCTTCCAGTGCAACGACTGGACGGATTCGGGCAGCGTGCTGAGCGGCGGCACGGGAAGCTCGAGCGCCGCCTGGAGCGGATGGAGCGTCTACGACGCGCCCTTGTGCAGCTTCACGAGCTCCCGCCTCTACTGCCTCGCCGACGTGCCCTTCGCGGTGTTCAAGGACGGCTTCGAGTCCGGAAACACGTCGAAGTGGTCGAAGACGGTTCCCTGAGGCCCGGTGGCCGGCCTCGACGGGGGCCGGGCGCGCTTCCCGCCTTTGGCCTCGAAATAGGCCAGAAACGCGCCATCCGAAGGCCGACTCACAATCAGTCTGTTGCCATTTTCACAGGCGATTTGTTGCGGTTTTAGCAATCATTCGATTGTGGTTCTAGCAGGCAGATTGTGGAGGGCGCCGGAACAGCGAATCGAGCCGTCCCGCCCCCGTCGGAGGGAGCCGCTTCCGCGGCGCCGGCTTTCGCGCCTCTCAGGGCTTCGCGCCGAACCGGATCCGCCACGGCCCGAGCGCCGCTTCCCAGATGATCCCACCGGTCATCTTGCTGACACCGGCGGCGCGCTCGCGGAACGTGATCGGCACTTCCTCCATCGTGCAGCCGGCGCGCGACGCGCGGTAGAGGCTCTCGGCCTGGAAGAGGTAGCCGGTCGCCTGGAACGCGGCGAGCCCCATGCGCTCGAGCGCCTCGGCGCGATAGGCCTTGAAGCCGCCCATCGGGTCGGAGACCCGTAGCCCCAGGATCGGCGCCACGTAGAGCGCGGCTCCTCGTGACAGGAGCCAGCGCCGCCGCGGCCAGCCGACGATGCGGCTTCCGGGGAGGTAGCGCGTACCCACGGCAATCTCCGCGCGATCGAGCGCCTCGAGCAGCCGCGGCACGTCGGAGGGCGGGTGCGAGTGGTCGGCGTCCATCTGCACCAGCCGGCGGTAGCCGCGCTCGAGCGCCCAGCGAAAGCCGTCGCGATACGCGGTTCCGAGCCCCATGCGGCGCGGGCGCTCGAGGAGATGAACCCGCTGGGTCTCAGCGCCGAGCGCGCGGACGCGATCGGCGGTGCCGTCGCGCGACGAATCGTCGACCACCAGCAGGTCGACGGCGGCCGGAAGCGCCAGCAGCTCGCGCGCCAGCGACTCGATGTTCTCGGCTTCGTCGAGGGTGGGCACGACCACGATCGTGCGCGCGTCGGTCGTGGTCTCGGACACCGGCATCCTCACCGCCGCTCAGCGGAGATAGCGGGGCTCGGCGGGCGCATCGGACGCGGGCGTCGAGGGGGTCGAGTCGGGACGGTGGATGGGGATTTCGCCCCACCGGGCCAGCGCCGCCGGGGCGTTGGGATCGGTCGCGGGCACGAACGGCAGCTCGCTCAGGTCCACCCAGAATTCGCCGCCGCGGTGCAGAAGCGTGAGCCGAAGTGTGTCAGAAACCGGAGGCAGAACGAAGCCTTCCGCGCGCGGCCAGGGAAGTGACGCGGGCGCTCCGGCGCAGCGGCTGGCGTGAACACGGGTCTCGCCGAGCCAGATTCCGTCGACGCAGCCATTGCTGGTCACGATCCAGGTTTCGGGCGCGGCCGAGTGCGTTCTCGCACCGGAGAGGACCAGCTCCGCGCGCTCCGCGGTGGTTCGAGCGGACCACGGAAGCCCGGTCGCGATCGGGGCCGATCCCGCGAGCTGGATCGCGACGCCTTGGCGCAGGATCGGCGAGGGAGCCGCCGCGATCTCGTAGCGGCCCCACGCGTTCAGGATGAGCGCATTCGTGGGTGCGGAACCTGGCCTGACGGTTCCTCGATCGATGACGGTGAAAGCCATCCTCGGCCGCATCGGTCCCGAGGGCTCGCTCACGGTGCGCGCGGCATAGTCCTCGATCAGGTAGCGAACTCCGTAACGCGAGTCGTCGAGCCCGGGCATCCGCAGCCGCTCGGCCGAGTTCCAGCGCAGCGCGCCCTCCACGGTGAGCGCGCGCGCGAGCCGCGCCTGATCGACGAGCGGGATGCCGCCCGCGATCCGGTGCTCGGCGACGACCGCTTCCTGGTAGTCGAGCGTCCGCCAGCCGAGCGCCGCGCCGAGCGCGATCACCGCCACCGCCGGCACCAGGCGGATCGAGGGAGGCAAGAGCTCGGTCACC
>CAZYWA010000495.1:0-6037 GCA_964650975.1 uncultured bacterium | reverse complement strand
CCGCTCTTGAGCTCGTTCACCGGAATGCGCCGGAACTGCTGGCTCGTTCCGCTCTGCTCGGCCGAGCTGTACGTGAAGCCGAAGTCGACGCTCAGCGCCTCGCGCAGCGCCGCGCCGAGTACCAGCTCCGCTCCGCGCACCCGCACCGTGCCGGGGACGTTGCCGAACACGTCTTGCTCGGTCGAGTCGTCGAAGAGATCCGGATCGAGCGTGATCAGGTCGGTGACGTCGCGGTAGAAGCCGATCGCCTCCCAGTGGAGCGGCAGGCCGAACGATTCCCACGAGCCGCCGAGCGACGCGTTGGCGTTGGTGCTGCGTTCGGGCTTGAGGTCGGGATTGCCGCGCTCGTCCTTGGGATCGTTCGCGAACAGCTCCTCCGCCGTCGGCAGCCGGAACGCGGTGCCGACGCTGGCGCGCGCGAAGAGCCACGACGCCACGTCGTAGCGGCCGTCGACGTTCCAGACCGTCGCCGCCTCGCCCACGTTGGGCGCGTTGTATCGAACGCCGGCGCCGAGCCGCGTGTTGGGAATCAGCTCGGGTGTGGTGCGCAGCTCGGCGAAGCCCGCGTGCACGTGCTCGGTCTTGGGGTCGATGACCAGCACCGCGTCGCGGCCCGAGTAGCTCTGGTAGTCGTATCCGGCGAACGCTTCGACTCCCGCGATCGGCACCACCTTCCCGAGCAGGTTGGCGCCGTAGTCGTCGAAGCCCCAGAAATCGTGATCGTCGATCACGTCGAGCGTTCCTGGCGTGGTGAGCGAGTTGTCGAATTCCGTGTAGTGCGAGCGCCACCAGTGGTAGTAGCCCTTGCCGAAGAGCTGCAGCCGGTCGCTCGACGCGTAGTCGACCTTGGCGCTCAGGAAATCCTCGTCGCGCTCGTTGAACGCGGTCGAGATCGCGTACGGCAGCGCGAAGTCCGCCTTGCCGTCGGTGTGCTGGTACGCGGCGCTGACGCGCGCGGCGTCGCTGAGCTGGTAGCCGTACTTGCCGCCGAACGTGGTCACGTCGTAGCCGCGATCGCGATCGGTGGCGCTCGGCTGGTACTCGCCCTCGGGAAACGGGCGGAAGCCTTGCGACTGATCGTGCGACGCGTAGAGGACGCCTTGATGACCGCCGATCGAGTCGCGCACGAAGCCGTCGAGATGGCGCCCGCCGGTGGTGTCGGCGCCGAGCGTGAACGAGCCGTTCGCCGACGCGGAGAAATCCTTGGTGACGATGTTGATCGCGCCGGCCGTGGCCTCGGTGCCGTAGAAGAGCGCCTGACCGCCCTCCAGGATCTCGATGCGCTCGATCATGCTGGCGGGCAGCGTGTCGAGCGGCGAGGTGCCGGCGTAGAGCCGGTTGTTGATCCGCACTCCGTCGAGCAACCACAGCACGTCGCCGGTGCGCGAGCCCTGGAACGACACGTCGGCGTAGTCGAACGGCCCGTTCTTGGGCGCGATGTAGAGCCCCGGCGCCAGCGCCTGCAGCGCGCTCGCGACGTCGAGGTAGCCGCCGCTCTTGATCTGGTCCGCGGTGATCGTGGTCATGCGCACGCCCGCGCTCGCGAGCTCGAGCGGCAGCTCTTCCTCGAGTCGAGTAGCGCTCACCACCACGGTCTCGGTGGGCGCCGCGGCGGAATCGGCGGTGCTCGGCGGCGATTGCGCCATGGCCGAGCCGGCGAGCGTCGCGAGCAACAGCCAGGCCACGAGCCACTGCGAGAGGGAAAGCGACGACGGTGACGATGGGGCGACCCGGGTGATCCTCGCACCCGAGCGCGTGCATGGCTGGGCCACGGCGCTCCTTTTGCACCCCGGAGGATGCGAGAGAGAGGCCAGGCTGTGGGCCGGGACGCTCTCCCGGGTCCCGGGGAGAGCCGTCGAACCGTCTCGGGGCAGGTCTTCTGGCTCGCAGGTTCGGAGGATCTTTCGATCCTCGGCGCCTCGATCACCCTTCCCCGGCTTTCGCCGAGTGGTCTCGTGACGAGGCTTCCTGCTTACAGCGGCGGGTCCGCGCCGGCTTCAAAAACCGGCTTCCCTTTTCAGCCCTCTCGGGCGCCCTGAGCTGGAACGTCGGTATGTGTTTATGGGATAACATATCCCACATGAACGAGTCAAGCGAAAGAGGAGCACAGCAGTTGCGGACGCCGTCGAAACGCGCGACGACAGGCCGGCCATGCTCGCTGGAGGGCTGCGGTCCCTCGCAGCCGCAACGTCACATCGTCATCGACTGCCACGGACGCGAGGGACCGCGTCCCTCCGGGCCATCGACATGATTCCTCTCCCTCACCGACTCCTCGCGTTGCTCGGCGCGGTCGCCGCCGACGAGCTGCTGGGCGAGCCGCCCGCGCACCTGCATCCCGTGGTGGGGATGGGTCGCGTGGTGTCCGCGCTGCTGCCGCGCATGCCACGCGCGCCGCGCGCCGCCGCCTTCGTTTCGGGAGCAGCGCTCGCGATCGCACTTCCCGCCGGGTGCGCGATCGCCACGGAGGCGCTCGCCGCGCTCGCGCGGGACGTGTCGTTCCTCGGGCTGGTGTTCGAGATCTACGTGCTCAAGAGCTGCTTCGCGCTGCGGGCGCTCGGCCAGGCCGCGCTGCGAGTGGGCGCCGACCTGCGTCGCGACGGCGGGCTCGACGACGCGCGCCGCGGGCTCGCGAGCCTCTGCAGCCGGAACGCGGCCGATCTCACGGCCGAGGAGCTGGCCGGGGCCACGATCGAGTCGGTGGCCGAGAACCTCTCGGACAGCTTCGTGGCGCCGCTGCTCGCGTACGCCGCCTTCGGCTTGCCCGGCGCCGTGATCTATCGCGCGGTCAACACCCTCGACGCGATGATCGGCTACCGCGGCGAGTACGAGTACCTGGGCAAGGCGTCGGCTCGGCTCGACGACCTGCTCAATCTCGTTCCGGCGCGGCTCACCGCCGGACTGCTGCTCGCGGCCGCACGGCTCGGCGGCGGCGACGCGCGGCGCGGGCTCGCGATCCTGCGCCGCGATCGGGGCCGCACCGCGAGCCCCAACGCCGGTTGGCCGATGGCCGCGATGGCGGGGATTCTGGGCGTCGAGCTCACCAAGCGCGAGCACTACCGGCTCGGCGATGCGCTGGAACCGCTCACCGCGGCCGCGATCGATCGGGCCTGGAAGATCGCGCGCACCGCCGCGGCGCTCGCGGTCGCGGTGACCGCGGCGCTGCTCTTCGCGCGCTCGGGCTGATCGCCTTGGCGCGGCGGCAGCGACTTCAGGCGCAGCAAACAGCGAGCAGGAACGCGATTTCCGCCAGCTCGAGCGCCGCGCCGTAAACGTCGCCGTTCAAGCCGCCGAGCCGGCGCGCCATCCACACGCCGATCCCGCCAGCGATCGCGAACGCCGCGAGCGCCGGAGCCACGAACCGGGCGCCGCCGGCGGCGACCGCGATCGCCGCGATCCACGCGGTGACTGCGAGCTCGCCGATCCCCACGCGCTGGTGAAAGGCGCGCGCCAGCCCTTCGCTGCGTGCTGGCCCGAAGCCGACGATGAGCGGCACGATCGCCGCGCGCGACACGACCGGAAACAAGAGGACGCTCGCGGTATCGCGCCGCGCGACGCACCCGCCCAGCAACAGCACCTTCGCGATCAGCGCCAGCACCAGCGCCGTGGCGCCGTGCGCGCCGATCCGCGGGTCGCGCAGGATCTCGAGCATGCGCTCGCGCGAGCCGCGACCGCCGCCCGCGGCGTCGAACACATCGGCAAGCCCGTCGAGGTGCAAGCCGCCGGTCACGAGCGCCAGCAGCCCGGTGAGCAGCACGCCCACGATGTCGGGACCGAGGCGAGCGGGAAGAATCGCGACCAGGCCGGCGAGCAGGGCGCCGAGCAACAGGCCGACGAGCGGGAAGAACCGCACCGATGCGGCGAGGTCGTCCGGCTCCGCGCGACCCGTGGGGATCGGCAGTCGCGTCAGGAACGCGAGCGCGAGCGCGAAGTGGCGAAGGAAGGACATGAGAGCGTCGAGACTATCGCGGATCGTCAGCCCATCGCGTCAGCGGCGATCGGTCGTGATGCAAGCGCTGCGGCGGCGAGGGACCGCCGCCCGCCAAGAACGGCAGCGGGCGCGGGAGGCCGTTGGAGGGACGACTCAGCGTCCCGTGTCGGCGACTCCGGCGGACTCGAAGGTCGCCATCTCGTGCAGGATCGCGAGCGAGGCGTCGACGAGGCTCATCGCGAGGGCGGCGCCCGTGCCCTCGCCGAGCCTCAGATCGAGATCGAGGAGCGGCTCGACGCCCAGGGCCTCGAGCACGGTGCGGTGACCGATCTCGACCGAGCGGTGCGACGCGACGAAGAACGCCGCCGCGCCCGGCGCGATCCGCGCGGCCACGAGCCCCGCGGTCGACGAGATGAACCCGTCGAGCAAGACCGGCACGCGAGCCCCGGCCGCACCGAGCGCGACTCCCGCGAGCCCGGCGATCTCGAAGCCGCCGACGCGCGCCAGCACCTCGACCGGATCCATGCCGCCGCTTCCGCCGGTCAATCCGTGCAGCGCGAGTGCCGCGACCACCGCCTCGACCTTGCGCGCGTACCCCGCGTCGTCGATTCCCGTGCCGCGGCCCGTGATCGCGGCCGGAGCCGCACCGGTGAACGCCGCGGTGAGCGCCGTGGAGGCGGTTGTGTTGCCGATCCCCATGTCTCCGAGACCGATCAGATCGATCCCGTCCCGCGCCAGCTCGTTCGCGATGCCGATCCCCACTTCGAGCGCCTGCACCGCCTGCGCGCGCGTCATCGCCGGCTCGCGCACGAAGCTCTTGGTGCCCGGCCCGATCCGCTCGGCACGCACCGGGACTCCGGCAGGCAGGGGTGCCACGACACCCATGTCGACCACCACCAGTCGGGCGTCCGCGCGCCGCGCCAGCACGTTGATCGCCGCTCCGCCGGCCGCGAAGTTGAGCAGCATCTGAGCCGTCACCTCGCTCGGATAGGCGCTGACACCCTCCGCCGCCACGCCATGATCGGCGCCCATCACCACGATGGCCTTCCTCGGCATGGGCGGCGCCGCGTTGCCGCGGATTCCCGCGATCTCGCACGCCGTCGCCTCGAGCCGGCCGAGACTACCGCGCGGCTTGGTCTTGAAGTCGAGGCGGCGCTGGGTCTCGGCGGCCGCCGATGCGTCCGGAGCGCCGATGCGCGCCACGGTATCCGTCAGGCTCGATGTGGTCATGTCATCTCCGTTGGCCACCGAAAGACCGGTGGCCCTCCAAGCCGGAAGGGGGACGAAACATTTTGCGGCTCGCTCACGACTCGACCAGCCATTCGCTGGGCTTCACGCGCAGCACCAGGCCGAGCGTCGCGAGGTAGACCTGGTCGGCCGCGGCGGCGAGCGTCTGATGGGCACGGCCCGCGACGTCGCGGAAGAGCCGCGCCAGCACGTTTTCCGGCACGATTCCCATTCCGACTTCGTTGGTGACCAGCACCGCATGGAATCGGCGCGCGGCGAGCGCGCTCGCGAGCCGTCGCACCTCGTCCGCGATTCGCGCTTCGTCGTCGCCGCGCACCAGCAAGTTCGAGAGCCAGAGAGTGAGGCAATCGATCAGTACCACGTCGACGTCACCGCGGTCGCCCAGTGCGCCGATTTGCTCGGCCAGTGCCAGCGGCTCCTCGATGGTCTCGAACTCCGCCGCGCGCTCGACGCGATGGCGCGCGATGCGATCGCGCATCTCGTCGTCGAGCGCCTGCGCGGTGGCCAGGAACACGCGCCGCGTTCCGAGCGCACGCGCCCGGCGGAGGGCGAAGGCGCTCTTTCCAGAGCGCACCCCGCCCCCCACCAGGATCAGTTGCCTGGGCGCGCTCGTGCTCAAGGCAGGAACGCGATGCTGAAGGGCGGCAGGCCGGTGTCGATCGGACCGGCGATGACCGCGTCGGAGGTGGTGTCGATCAGCGTGATGCCCGGATGAGTGAAGTCCTGGCAGGCCGCGAGCAACGTGGTGCCGCCGTTCCACGCGATCGACGGCAGGAAGCCGCCACACGTGAACACCGTGGCGCCCAGCGCACCGGTCGTCGGGTTGAAGACGCGCACGTCGTTGGTGCCGGCGGGCGTGCC
>CAZYWA010000494.1:0-6039 GCA_964650975.1 uncultured bacterium | reverse complement strand
TCGTGGCCGAGCCGTGCCCGAGCACGGCCATCGGACGGCCGGCGCCCGAGCCGGATATCGGCAATCTGCGCCACCACCGGATGAAACCGCTCGTCATCCCCTGGCTCCTGCTCTTCGCGAGCGCGCTCGGCTGCTCGGCAGAGCTCCGCCGGGTCGACCCGGGCACCGGCGTCATCTGCGATCTCGCCGACACTGCGATGCTCCGCGACGTCCTCTACTTCGGCCGCAATCTCCCCGCCGGTGGCACGATCAGCGACGCCGAGTGGCAAGGCTTCCTGAACGAGGTCGTCACGCCGCGCTTCCCCGACGGTCTCACGGTGCTCGACGCCACCGGCCAGTGGCGAGGGAAGAGCGGCCGCGTCGAGCAAGAGCGGTCGGAGGTGGTCATGCTCCTCCACCCCGACGACGCCTCGTCGAGCAGCGCGGTGACGGAGATCGCCGCCGAGTACAAGCGCCGCTTCGGCCAGGAGGCCGTGCTGCGCGAGCGCACCCCGACCTGCGCGCGCTTTCAGTGACCGCGCGCCCTCGAGCGCCCGGCTCCGGCCCTTGCGGCCCCAACAGGTGAACGCTAGTTTACGTCCTCGGCTCGGCGAGCTACCCGGGGACGTCCAGCCAGAAAGGCATCGAAAACATGTGCGGAATCGTTTGCTACCTGGGGTCGAGACCGGCCCTGCCGATCCTGCTCGAGGGCCTCCACCGGCTCGAATACCGGGGGTACGACTCGGCGGGAGTGGCGCTCTTCGAAAACGGCTCGATCCGGGTCGACAAGGCCAAGGGGAAGATCCGCGAGCTCGAGAAGGTGGTGTTCGCGAAGGCCACCGCCGCGACTGGCGGGATCGCGCACACCCGCTGGGCGACCCACGGCAAGCCCTCCGCCGAGAACGCCCACCCGCACAGCGACTGCAAGGGCCGGATCCACGTCATCCACAACGGCATCATCGAGAACTACCAGGAAATCCGCGCGCGGCTGATCGCGCGCGGCCACGTGTTCCGCTCCGAGACCGACACCGAGACCATCGCGCACCTGATCGAGGAGCACATGAAGGGCGACCTCGAGGAGGCCGTGCTCACCGCGCTCCGCGAGGTGCGCGGCACGTTCGGGCTCGGCATCGTCGCCGTCGACCAGCCCGACACCATCGTGGTGGCGCGGCGCGGCAGCCCGCTGATCCTCGGCATCGGCGACGGCGAGGTGTTCGCGGCCTCGGACGTCTCCGCGCTGGTGAACCACACCAAGGAGGTCGTCTACCTCCACGACGACGACGTCGCGGTGATGTCGAAGAGCGGCTATCACCTGCGGAACCTCGAAGAGAGCAAGGTGTTCCGCGTTTCCACCACCGTCGACTGGGACGTGAGCTCGGCCGAGAAGCAGGGCTACGCCCACTTCATGCTGAAGGAGATCCACGAGCAGCCCGAGGCGGTGCGGAACGCGATGCGCGGGCGGCTGGTGGCGAGCGAGGGGATCGCACGGCTGGGCGGGCTCGAGAGTGTCCTCGACCGGCTCACCGAGATGGACCGGCTCATCATCGTCTCGTGCGGCACCTCGTACTACGCGGGGCTTCTGGGCCGCTACATCCTGGAGACCGCCACCGACTACTCGGTGGAAGTCGATACGGCCTCCGAGTTCCGCTACCGGAAGCTCAATTTCCGGCCCAAGACCGCGGTGCTCGCGATCAGTCAGAGCGGCGAGACCGCCGACACGCTGGCCGCGGTCCACGAGGCGAAGCGCAAAGGAGCGCTGGTCCTCGGCATCGTCAACGTGGTTGGCAGCAACATCGCCCGTGAGACGAACGCGGGCGTCTACAACCACGCGGGGCCGGAGATCGGCGTCGCATCCACCAAGGCGTTCATCTCGCAGCTCACGATCCTCTACCTGCTGACGCTGCTCCTCGCGCGCCGCCAGCGAATGGACGTGAACGAAGGTCAGACCTTCATCCGTGAGCTGGAAGCGATCCCGGACAAGATCGCGCGGATCCTGGCGCAGAAGGAAAAGATCCACGCCATCGCCAAGAAATACGCGCGTTTCCACAACTTCTTGTACGTGGGCCGCAAGTTCAATTTCCCGATCGCGCTGGAAGGCGCGCTCAAGCTCAAGGAGATCTCCTACCTGCACGCGGAGGCCTACGCGGCCGGCGAGATGAAGCACGGGCCGATCGCGCTCATCGATCCCGAGTTCCCGTCGATGTGCCTGGTTCCCCGCGACAGCTCGTACGAGAAGATGGTGTCCAACATCCAGGAAATCCGCGCCCGCAGCGGCCCGGTGATCTCGGTGGCCACCGAAGGCGACGAGCAGATCGGCTCCATGTCCGACGACGTGATCCACGTCCCGGCCAGCGAGGAGCTCTTCACGCCGCTCTTGACGGTCGTGCCGATGCAGCTCTTCGCGTACTACGTGGCGCTCGAACGCGGCTGCGAGATCGACCAGCCGAGGAATCTCGCGAAGTCGGTGACGGTGGAGTAGGAAAGAGGCGCCGGTCGTGTCCCAGGTCGTTCGCTGCCCACCGAGGGACCGGTGGGCCTCCACGCCGGATCGCGCGGATGCGGTTTGGAGCGCGCGCGGTCCCTCGCGCGCGACGCTGAACCTGCGACCGCTTCACGGGCCAGAAGCAGGGCAATCGTGAGTCATCAACTCGCTCTGCCGATGTCGAGCGCCGCGCTCGTACCCGTGGCCGCGGCGCGCTCGGGATCGATCCTCGATGCGTTTCATCCCGTGGTGCGGACCTGGTTCTCGCGGAGGTTTCAAGGGCCGACCGAGCCGCAACGCGACGGTTGGGTCGAGATCCTCGCGGGGCGGGACACGCTGATCGCGGCGCCCACGGGCTCGGGAAAGACGCTCGCGGCGTTTCTGACCAGCATCGATCGGCTCTATCGCGCCGCCGAGAGCGGATGGCTCGACGACCAGATCGAGGTGGTCTACGTCTCGCCGCTCAAGGCGCTCTCGAACGACATCCAGCGGAATCTCGACGAGCCGCTGGCGGAGATCGCGGCCACCGCCGCGGAGCTCGGCTATGCGCCGGTCGAGATCCGCACCTGGGTGCGCACCGGCGACACGCCCTCCAGCGAGCGACAGAAGATGTTGCGCAAGCCGCCGCACATCCTGATCACCACCCCCGAGTCGCTCTACCTCATGGTCACGGCGGCGAAGAGCCGCGAGCTGTTGCGCCACGTGCACACGGTGATCGTCGACGAGATCCACGCGCTGGCGCGCGACAAGCGCGGCAGCCACCTGAGCCTCACCCTCGCGCGGCTCGATCACCTGTGTGAAACCCGCCCGGCTCGGGTAGGTCTCTCGGCCACCCAGAAGCCGATCGAGCAGAGCGCTCGCTACCTGATCGGCTCGGGCCGCGTGGCGCCCGACGGCACGCCGCGCTGCGCGATCGTCGACTCGGGCCATTTGCGGCACTTGAAGCTCGAGATCGAGACGCCCAAGACCGAGATCGCGGCGGTCGCGTCGGGCGAGCAGTGGAAAGATCTCTACGACCGGCTCGCCGAGCTGATCCGCGCCCACCGCACCACGCTGGTGTTCGTGAACACGCGGCGCCTCGCCGAACGCGCCGCGCACGCGCTGGTCGAGCGGCTGGGCGAGGAGCAGGTGGCCTCGCACCACGGGAGCCTCTCGAAGGACCGTCGCCACGATCTCGAGAAGCGCCTCAAGCACGGCAAGATGAAGGCGGTGGTCGCGACGGCGTCGCTCGAGCTGGGCATCGACGTCGGCACCGTCGATCTCGTCTGTCAGCTCGAATCGCCGCGCCAGATCGCGACGTTCCTGCAGCGGGTAGGGCGCTCGGGCCACGCGCTCGGGCTCGAGCCGCACGGAATTCTGTTTCCGACCACGCGCGACGATCTGGTCGAGTGTGCCGCGCTGGTGCGCGCGGTGCGCGGCCGGCGCCTCGACCGGCTACGCATGCCGGTGGCGCCGCTCGACATCCTGGCGCAGCAGATCGTGGCCGAGTGCGCCGGCGAGACCTACACCGAGGACGCGCTCTTCGAGCTGGTGCGCGACGCGTGGCCGTTCGCGTCACTCGAACGCGCGCGCTTCGACGAGATCGTCACCATGCTCGGCGAAGGCATTCCCACCGGCAACGGCCGCGCCGCGGAGCATCTGCACCGCGATCGGGTCCACGGCACGGTGCGCGGCCGCCGCGGCGCGCGCATGGTTGCGGTGCAAAACGGCGGCGCCATCCCGGAGCTCGCCGACTACCGCGTCGTGGCCGAGCCCGAAGGCGTGTTCGTCGGCACCCTCGACGAGGACTTCGCGATCGAGAGCATGGCCGGCGACATCTTCCTGCTCGGCACCACCTCGTGGAAGATCCGTCGCGTCGAGGCGGGAGTGGTGCGGGTCGAGAACGCCCACGGCGCGCCTCCCACGATCCCGTTCTGGATGGGCGAGGCGCCAGGACGAAGCCGCGAGCTTTCCGAGGAAGTGTCGAGCCTGCGCCGAGAGGTCGACGATCGCCTGACCCTCTCGAACGGCGAGATCGACGACGCCCTCCTCGACTGGCTGGAGCGCGAAGCCGCGCTGCCGCGCCAGGCAGGCGAAGAGCTGGCCCGCTACATCCGCGCGCAGAAAGCGGCGCTCGGCATCCTGCCCACCACCGAGGACATCGTCCTAGAGCGCTTCTTCGACGAGAGCGGCGGCTCGCAGATCGTGCTGCACGCGCCGTTCGGCGCGCGCACCAATCGCGCCCTCGGCCTCACCATGCGGAAGCGCTTCTGCCGCACCTTCGACTTCGAGCTGCAGGCCGCCGCCACCGACGACGCGATCCTGCTCTCGCTGGGCGCCAGCCAGAGCTTCCCGCTCGACGACCTCAAGGGCCTGCTCCGACCCACCGCCGCGCGCGAGACGCTCACGCAGGCGTTGCTCGCGGCGCCCATGTTCGGCGCTCGCTGGCGCTGGAACTCGACCCGCGCGCTGGCACTGCTGCGACAGCGAAACGGCCGCCGCGTGCCGCCGCCCATCCAGCGCATGCGCGCCGAGGACCTCCTGGCCGCGGTCTTCCCCAAGCAAGTCGCGTGTCAGGAGAACGCGACCGGGCCGATCGAGATCCCCGATCACCCGCTGGTGGCGCAGACCGTCGACGATTGCCTGCACGAGGCGATGGACGTGGACGGCATGCTCGCGGTGCTCGACGGCATCCAGTCGGGTGCCATCCGCGTCCACGCGCGGGACACCACCGAGCCCTCGCCCTTCACCCACGAGATCCTGTCGTCGAAGCCCTACACCTTCCTCGACGACGCGCCGCTCGAGGAACGCCGCGCCCGCGCCGTGCAGACGCGCCGCGTGCTCTCGGACGAGGACCGCTCGCTCGCGGTGCTCGACGCCGAGGCGATCGAGCGCGTGTGCGACGAGGCCTGGCCCGATCCCCGCGACCCCGACGAGCTCCACGAAGCGCTGCTCGGGCTGGTGGCGCTCGCCGAGGACGAGGCCGCCGAATGGAGCGAGCTGGCCGATGCGCTGATCGCCAGTGGACGGGCCGCGTTCGCCGAGCTCGGCGCCGGTGGTCACCGCGTGCTCTTCGCCGCCGAGAACCGGAAGGCTGTCGAGCTGCTCCACGCGCCATCGCGGATCGAGCCCGACGTGAAGCTGCCCGTGGCGCTCGACGCGGCCGCCCCGGTCGAGGACGACGTCGCGGCGCTGCTCGTGGAAGGGCATCTTGCATGCCGCGGCCCGCTTTCGTTCGCCGACATCTCGCAGGCGGTCGCGTTGCCGACGCCGCGGGTGCGCGCCGCCGTCGCGGCACTCGAAGCCACCGGCACCGTGATCCGGGGCCGCTTCCACCCCGGAATCACCGACGAGGAAGTCTGCGACCGCCGCCTCCTGGCGCGCATCCACCGCTACACACTCGATCGCCTGCGGAAGGAGATCGAGCCGGTCTCCGGCCAGGACCACGTGCGTTTCCTGTTGCGCTGGCAGCACGTGGCGCCCGGCACGCGGCTCGAGGGAAAGCGCGGGCTCTTGCGTGTGATCGAACAGCTCCAGGGTTTCGACGTGCCGGTCACCGCGTGGGAGCGCGAGCTCTTGCCGGCGCGGGTGATGGGCTA
>CAZYWA010000493.1:0-6045 GCA_964650975.1 uncultured bacterium | reverse complement strand
GGGCCCTACCCCCGGGGGGGTTGCCGGTTGGTGCCTTCCCGCGGGCCCCCGCCGGGGGAACTCCCCCCGCCCCGGCCCGGCTGAATCCTCGGCAAACCTCGACCCCGCTCATGCCGACCCTCAGCGCGCCCGACGGCCGCCGCGGCGGCGCGCCGCCCGTCCCAGCGAGATCGCCAGCAGCCACGCGCCGAAGCTCCCGGCGTCGGCCGAGAGGGTACCCATCCCGTCCGCCGAGCTGGCGATCGAGCCGCAACCGGAGCCCGACGGGGTCACCGGATCGCAGTCGTTGTCCTTGCCGTTGTTCGCGTCTTCCGGAAGGTCCGGGCTCTCCGTGGCGTCGGTGTCGTTGCAGTCGACCGGAGCCGGGACACCGTCGCCGTCGGCGTCGAGCGTCGCCGTGCTCCAGAACACCGCGAGCGGCGCCGTGCCGAAGGTGACGTTGCCGTCGCCGGTCGAGATCACGTGCTCGACGTCGTCGAGCACCCGGAAGCTCGCGGCGCCCGGAACGCCCAGGATCGCGCGAGCGTCCTGCTGCGCCGAGTCGCTGGCGCGCCACGCGACGGCGATGTGCGAGGCCCCGTCGCTGTGATCGAACACGTGGAACTCCGTGCCGCCACTCGTGAACGTGCTGCCGTAGCGATAGCCGCTCGACTCGTTGAGCGCGCGCCCGATGAGCTGGTAGCTGCGCCGCGCCAGCCGCTCCGTCGTGGTCGACGGGTAGATCTCCGCGTAGCCCGCGAACCCGAAGACCGGCGAGTAGCTCATGTGCTCGATGCCGTCGGACAGACCGATCACCAGCTTCTTCACCAGCCACGACGCCTGGTCCTCCTCCGTGAGCATGCTGTCCTGGTTGTTGGGAGGAGAGTCGATGAAGCCGAGCTCGGTGATCCACACCGGCTTGGGCGCCGCCATCCGGCTGCGGTAGAAGCCGATCACGTCCTCGAGCATCTGCCAGTTGTCGTAGCTGTGGATCGCCACCACGTCGTAGAAGCCGGCGACCGTGGGGTCGAACGCGCGATCGATCATGAGCCGCGCCTGGGTCCGCTCCGGATCGTTCTCGAACTGGGTGAAGAGGTCGGCGTCCGAGATGTTGACCTCGAGCGCCTGCTGCATCGGGTAGTCGGTGTTGAAGTAACTGACACCGTACGCGCGCACCGCGGCGTCGTAGGTGTTGCCGTGCGCGCGCCCCATCTCGTGGACCAGGTAGAGGCCGACCTCGGTGCTCGAGAAGCCGCCCGCCTCCACCACCGCCGTGGCGCTCGACGCCTTCACCGCGCGAGCGAAGCTCGGCAGGGTCCCCACCGCCGCGTTGCCGCCGACGCCGCCGTAGTAATCCATCGACGTTCCGTACCAGGAGGTCTTCTGGTCGGGCTGCTCGACGCACGACCACAGATCGATGCGCGGCAGCTTCTTGCTGGAATCGAGCGGATCGACGGTGTTGCCGTCGTAGCGGGTCGCGAGCAGGTGCACGAAGTCGTACCAGGGCGAGGTGTCTCCCGCCGTGTCGAGCGTCAGCACCTTGGGCGGATAGGACTCGGTGCCGGCCGCCACCTGATTCCCGAGGTACTCGCCGTCCTTGTAGGTGTAGGCGGTGGTGTCGACCGGCCAGCCGCTCTTGGGGCCCGCGAACGGCGCGAACTCGCCGCCCGACGGCGTCACCCGGATCAGCATCTGCCGGACGCCGGCGTTGTAGGCGTTCCGCACGTCGCGATCGAGCGCCGCGATCGCGTTGGCGTCGAGCGTCACGCCATCCGGCATGAGCTTCGCCCACGAGACACCGACCTCGTAGACGTTGGCGCCCACCGACGTGAGATAGCTGTAGTCGCTGGCCAAGATGTCCTCGCCGCCGAAGCGCGGCGGCGTGGTGGCGCCAGCGGTACCGATCGATCCGGCCCACAGGGCCATCGCCGCGATCGTGGAAATCCAGGTCCAGACGGAGCTCTCCCGTTCGCCGCCAATCCTCATCACGTCCCCCCTGCGAAGCGCACTCGCCAGGCGCCCGCGCGATTGATTTCTGCCGCACCTCGCTGGCTAGCAAGGTCGGGGCCAGTGCCTGCGGCGGAATCGTGAGGAGAGTCGACGGTGGTCGCTACCGGCGCGTACGCGCAGCGGTCCACGCCGCGATGACCGAGGCGTGTGTCTCGAAAATGTCTCGATTTGAGGGCGAAACGCGACAAGCCGGTGGAGCACTCACGACGGGTGCGAGCAGCCGCCCTTCGCGAGTCCACACGTCGAAAGGCAGCCGGGACGGGCGACCTTCCACCTCCCTGCCGCTGCCACCCCAAGCATGCGCCGCGTCCCGCCGTTAGCAGGATCGGGATCGATGGGTCGCTGCGGGCCGATCGATCGCCACGGCGCGGAAGAGCGCAGCACCTCCAACGGGCGTTGCTACGGGCTCATGCCGGACCAGAACGACATGTCCCCGGACTCGAATCCGTCGGCGAAAATGGCACAGGGATCGACCAGGCCCGGCCCGGGCAAACCACAAACGTAGGGCCCCTGGAACTGGTTGATGGTGTGATCGGTTCCGGTCACGATCTCCCAGTGCCGGTCTCCGTCCACGTCGGCGAGGGCCATGCCGTTGCCGATGCCGACGGAATCCCCGAGCACCGGGCTCTGCCACGACAGGCTGTCGGCGGAGATCGAGTAGACGTTCAGCCTTCCGCCGTTCGCGAACACCACGTCCGCTCCATCGGCACCGTCGACGTCGGCGACCGCGAGGCTGTCGATGTTGCCGCTCGCCACGCTGCGGCTCAGGAGCTGTGCGTGCGTGGTGCCGTCGAGCGCCACGATCTTGCCGTCGGTGGTCCCGAGGACGACGTCGGGCTTGCCGTCCGCATTCACGTCGGCGACCTCGAGGGTGTTGTAGCTCGACGTCGGGCTCTGCCACTGGACGTGGGTGACGCCGTCGAACACGTAGGCCCAGCCGTCGATCGCGACGATCTCCGGGTTCGCATCTCCGTCGACGTTGGCGATCCGCACCCGCTCGACCGCCGAGAACTGGCTGCCGAGATTGATGCTGTGCCACTTGACGGCGCCCGTCGCGCCGTTGATGACGTAGACATAGGTGCCGGGCGAGCCGGTGTCCGCGCCGCCACCCCCGGCGACGATGTCCGTGGGACCATCTCCTTCCGCGTCGCCGATCGCGAGCGAGGAGATGGGCGCGCCCTCGTCGTAGACGTAGCTCGATTTCACGGTGCCGTTCGCGCCATCGAGAACGTAGATCGCGCCGTCGTAGAGGCGATCCGTCCCCACCACCACTTCCTTCGTCCCGGCGCCGTCGAGATCGCCGATCTTCACGTCGTGAATGCCGGTCCACGCGTCGCCGCCGAAGGTGTTCGGGGTGGTCTGCCACTTGATCCTGTGGGTCGCGCCGTCGTAGAGGGTCACGATTCCGTCGTCGTAGCCGCTGTTGCTGGAGAACGAGGACACCGCCACGTCCACGGTGCCGTCGTTGTCCACGTCGCCGGTGTCGATGGCGGTGAACGGCCCGTCGAGATCGGCGCTCTTCCACTCCTGGGTGCGACTCTTGACCCCGTACACGTAGAGGTAGTCGGCGCCGGTATCGCCGGCCCCGGCACCCCACAGCACCTCGAGCGAGCCGTCGTCGTCGGTGTCGGCGACCGCGATGTCCGTGGCGCCGTCGTCCGGGTTCTCGATCTCCCAGCGCTCTGCCTGGGTCTTGGCGTCCATGCAATGGATCGCGCCGAACTGGCCGTCGCCGTAGAAGATCTCGGGGACCTGGTCGCCGTCGATGTCGACCATGCGAAACGCGCTGATGTCGAGATCGGTGTGGATCTGCCACTTGGGCGACTGGAGATCGGCGTCGAACGCGGTGATGTAGTACCAGTCCGAGGCGGCGACGATCTCGAGCGCGGGATCGTCGTCGATGTTGGCGAGCTCCAGGCGTGTTCCGAAGTCGCCCGACGGATAGGTCCACTTCACGGTGACCGTGCTGCCCTTGACGTCCAGCACCTTGCCGGTCGCGAGCACCAGCTCGAGGTCGGCGTCACCGTCCACGTTCCCGACCTTCGCGTCGCTCCCGCCGTAGCCGATCTGGAGCTCGAGCGCGTGCGTGGTCGGGTTGTAGAGGTACGTCTTGCTGTCGGTCACGAGCACCAAATCCTTGTTGCCGTCGTTGTTGGCGTCGGCGAACAGGATCTGGTTGATCTGGCTGGTCGGTCCGTGAATCACCGATTTCTGGGTGAGAGCCTTGCCGTCGAAGATCTGCACGTCGCCGTTCACCAGGCCCAGGTAGATCTCGGGGTCCTGATCGCCGTCGGTGTCGAACACCGCGATCCGGCTGATGCCCTCCGGGATCAGATCGCTCACCCACCGCATCAGGTAGTTTCCCGAGGCCAGGTCGTGGCGCAGCACGTAGAAGAAGTCGTTCGAGCCGAAGGTGCCGGTGGACCCGCCCGCGACGATGTCGAGCGTGCCGTCGCCGTCGAGGTCCACGACGTTGAAGCCGCTGAGCCCGATGCCGCTGCCGAAGATGCCGGTCCGCCACTCCTCGGTGAAGGGCACCGAAACGGCAACCGCTGGCCACGCCGCACCGGCGCCCGCGGGTACCGGTGCCCGCTCTGGGAAGGCGAGCGGCGGCAGCTCGGAGACGACCACGGACCGCGCCTCGCTGGGGCCCCGAGGTGCGCTGTGAAGTCCCGGCCGGTCGAGCAAGTAGTTGACCCTTCCGCCGGAAGGGCTCGAGACCACCCGGCCGTAGCGATCGACGGTCTCGCCGCGTCCACGGAGGGCTTGCAGGTCCGGTGCTGCGTGGACCGTCGTACAGGTCAGGCCGAGGACCACGGCCAACCCGACCACCAGGCCCCGAAGAGAATCGCCCCAGGATCCCATCCTTCTCCCCCCATCGGTAGATACGACTACGACGAAGGCATTCTATTTATTTTCAGGGACGGCCGCGACCGGCGCGGATCCGATGCCCGTCCGTGGACGTCCGAAACCGCGATTAACGTGGTGCCGGCATGAAGGGCACCTTCCGCTCCCTCTCGAGCTTCAACTACCGGGTGTGGGCGGCGGGTGCCTTCGTCTCCAACGTCGGCACCTGGATGCAGCGGATCGCGCAGGACTGGATCGTCCTCACCCAGCTCACGCGCCACAACGCCACCGCGGTGGGCGTGGTGATGGCCCTCCAGTTCGGGCCGCAGCTTCTGCTGCTGCCGCTCACCGGCCTCGCCGCCGATCGCTTCGACAAGCGGAAGCTGCTCTTCGTCACGCAAGGCGCCATGGGCGCGCTCGCGCTGGGGCTCGGCTTGCTCACGGTCTCCGGTCTGGTGCGGCTCTGGCACGTCGACGCGTTCGCGCTCCTGCTGGGATGCGTCACCGCGTTCGACGGACCCGTGCGTCAGACCTTCGTTTCCGAGCTGGTCGGCGACACCGATCTCTCGAACGCCGTCGCGCTCAACTCCACCTCCTTCAACACCGCGCGAATGATCGGCCCCGCCGTCGCCGGCGTGCTGATCGCGAAGGTCGGGTCGGGCCCGGTGTTCCTCGTCAACGCCGCGTCGTTCGTGGCCGTGCTCGGCTCGCTCACGTTGCTCCGCGTCCCCAACCTGCACCGCGAGCCACGCGGCTCGGATCCCTCGCGACCAGAGCGCCCGCCCCGCCCGAACCCCGGTCTCCTCGACGGCTTCCGTTACGTCTGGTCGCGCCCCGACCTCAAGACCATCCTGCTCATGCTGTTCGTGATCGGCACCTTCGGCCTCAACTTCCCGATCTTCATCTCGACCATGTCGGTGACCGTGTTCCGCGAAGGCCCCGGCGAATACGGCTTCCTCACCTCGACCATGGCGCTCGGCTCGGTGGCCGGCGCGCTCGGATCGGCGCGGCGCGCGAAACCTCGCCTGGCGGTCCTGGTTTTTGCAGCGGCGCTCTTCGGAGCGACCTGCACGCTCGCGGCACTGATGCCCGACTACCGGCTCTTCGGCCTGGCACTGATGCTGCTCGGCGGCGCCACCCAGACCTTCACCACCACGGCCAACGGTCTCGTCCAGCTCCTGACCGAGGCCCCGATGCGCGGCCGGGTCA
>CAZYWA010000492.1:0-6053 GCA_964650975.1 uncultured bacterium | reverse complement strand
CCATCCGCATCCCGGTGCACATGATCGAGACCATCAACAAGCTGGTGCGCACCTCCCGCTACCTCGTGCAGGAGCTGGGCCGCGAGCCGAGTCCCGAGGAGATCGCGGAGCGCATGGAAATTCCACTGGAAAAGGTGCGCAAGGTGCTCAAGATCGCCAAGGAGCCGATCAGTCTCGAGACGCCGATCGGCGAGGAGGAAGGAAGCCACCTGGGCGACTTCATCGAGGACAAGGGTGTCGTGTCCCCCTCCGAGGCGGTGGTCGCGATCAACCTTTCCGATCAGACGCGCAAGGTGTTGCAGACCCTCACTCCTCGCGAGGAGAAGGTGCTACGAATGCGGTTCGGAATCGGCGAGAAATCGGAGCACACTCTCGAAGAAGTGGGGCGGGACTTCGCCGTCACCCGCGAGCGGATCCGGCAGATCGAGGCCAAGGCGCTCCGCAAGCTGCGCCATCCCAGCCGCTCGAAGCGGCTCAAGAGCTTCCTCGAGAACTGACGCGGACCGATGCAGCGGAGGAATGGCCGAGGGAGAGTGGCGAGGGCCCGTAGCTCAGTTGGTCAGAGCAGGGGACTCATAATCCCTTGGTCCCAGGTTCGAGTCCTGGCGGGCCTACCAGCCGAATCCCGAAATCAGCGAACGGCGAGCACCGACGAGGAGTGACCCCAACGTGAATGCGATGGAAAAGCTGATCCGCCTCCAGGAGCTCGACGCCGCGCGCGACGAGCTGGCGCGCGAGCGTGACGCCGGTCCGTTGCGGCTCGCCGCCGCGCGGGCGCCGCTGGATGCCGCCAGCGCCGCCGAGCACACCGCCCGCGAGCGCATTCAGGAAGCGACTCGCGCCCGCGAGCGGCTGGAGAAGGAGATCGAGTTCGAGCGCTCCAAGCTCGACGAGCGCGACCGCAAGCTGCGCCAGGTCCGCACCAACGAGGAGTTTCAGGCCGGGCAGAAGGAGATGGCCGAGCATCGCAAGCGCATCACCGCCATGGAGGACGAGGTGCTCGTCCACATGGAGCGGGTGGAGGCCCTGCAGGCCGAGATCCGGAACGCCGGCGCCCAGGCGGCGAAGACCCGCGGGCAGGTCGAGGTCGTCGAGGCCGAGGTCAAGGCCCGAACCGAAGAGCTCGACCGGCGCATCGCCGAGTCCGACGGCGAGGTCGCCGCGATGCGCACCGACATCGAGCGCAGCCTGCTCGCCCACTACGACATCGTGCGCACCAAGCGCGGCGGAACGGCGGTATCCGAGGTCCAGCGCGGCATCTGTCTCGCCTGCCGCACCAAGATCCCCGCGCAGATGTACAACGAGCTCCACGCGCCCAACACCCACCACATCTGCCCGACCTGCAACCGGATCGTTTACGTCCGGTGGGTGCCCAAAGCCGCCGCGTCCGCCGAAGCCACAGGCTGACCTCGGCTCGGCGCCCCGGGCCTGTGATAGGGTCCTGACCGGAGGCGATGGGGCCGGCTGGGTGACCGCCCGCTTCCTCGCGAAGCGGGAGGAAAGTCCGGACTCCGAAGGGCAAGGTGGTCGCTAACGGCGACCGGGGGTAACCCTCGGGAAAGTGCCACAGAAAGCAAACCGCCGTGATCGCGGTTCACGCCGTGGCCGCGGCAAGGGTGAAACGGTGAGGTAAGAGCTCACCAGCGATCCGGGTGACCGGATCGGCTCGGCAAACCCCACCTGGAGCAAGACCGAGCAGGGAGTGGGCGGCCCGTCCGATACTCCCGGGTTGGTCGCACGAGGCGGTCGGCAACGGCCGCCCCAGAGGGATGGTTACCGCCGCACCGCCGGAGACGGCGGCGCGGAACAGAATCCGGCTTACAGGCCGGCCCTTTCGCCTCCACCTTTCCCGCGCCCCTTCAACCTTCGGCCAAGGCGTCGACGGCGAAATACACCGCTGCGATCACCAGCGCGTGCCGGATGGTGCCGTTTCGGATCCGCCGGCGCAACGCGGCGAAGTCGACCCACTCGATCTCGTCGATCTCATCCACGTCGAAGCTGCCGGCCGCCCGGAGCCCGCGGGCCAGGAACGTGGTGCAGCGATTTCCCTGGATCGCCGGGTTCGGCTCGACCGTGCCGATCTCGCGCCAATCGTCGGCCTGGTAGCCAGTCTCCTCCATCAACTCGCGGCGCGCCGCGACGAGCGGCGTCTCGCCGCGGTCGACGGCGCCACCCGGGATCTCGTCGGTGAGCTGGCGAGTGCCGTAGCGGAACTGGCGGACCAGCAGCACCCGGCCGACTTCGTCGACCGCGACCACGTTCACCCAGTCGGAGATCTCCACCAGGATGGCGCGCTTCTCGGTGCCTCGATCGGGGTCCGCGAACACGTCGCAACGCAGGCTGAGGAAGGGGTGGTCGAAGAGACGCTCGCTCGACTCGAGATCCCGTGGTTGTCCCATGTGGTCCTCGCGGCGCGGAGCCGCTCGGGCTCCGCGATTGGCTCGACCGCAGACTCTGGCGCGCCCTCGCGTGCCACGGCTACGGCTCCTCCCCGACGAGGCATTGCGACCGGGACTGGCACCCGGCCTAGAATCGACGAACGCCGCGCTGCGGCGACCGGGAGGGGAGATGGGACACAGGGTTCGCTCGCGGGTCGTTCGGCCCTCGGGCCGCACGGCGACCGGGTTCGGCGTGCTGGTCACGTCTCTTGTGCTCGCTGGCCTCTGTCCAGCGCCGGCTCTTGCGTCTCCCTACGGCATCAACGCCCACATCCCCGACACGGCTCGCATGGACCGAGCGGTACAAGCGGGAATCGAATGGATCCGCTGCGACTTCAACTGGAACATGCTGGAGCCGGCGCAGGACCAATTCGCGTGGTCGACGTTCGACACCCTGGTGTCGCAGGCCGACGCACGTGGGCTCAAGATCTTCGCGACCATCGCCTACACGCCGCCTTGGGCGAACGGCGGGCAGGCCCAGTACGTGCCGCCCTCCAATCCAGCGGACTGGTACGACGCGGTCTTCAAGATCGTGAGCCGGTAAAAGGCCCGGTGCACCACTGGGGCATGTGGAACGAGCCCAACCTGGGCGACTTCTGGACGGGAACCCGCACCCAGTACATCCAGGACATCCTCGTGAACGGTGCCAACGCCGTGAAGGCCGCGGATCCCGGTGGCTTCGTGCTCGGTCCGGAGCTCGCGCATCTCAACTCCGGGCAATGGGACCAGTGGCTGCGCGACGTGCTCCAGCAAGCCGGCGGGTCCATCGACATCATCACCCAGCACATCTACGACTCGGATGCGTTCAACACCCTCGACGGGCTCGACGGCCCGCTCAACCTCGGCAGCATCAAGGGCATCATCGACGCCAACGGCGGCGGGTCGAAACCCTTCTGGATGACCGAGACCGGCTGGACCTCGAACTCGGTCGGTGAAGCCGATCAGGCGGACTACTACCTGGAGCTGCTCGACGGGATGAACGCCCGCCCGTGGTGGAACCGGGTGTTCTTCTACGAGCTCTCCGACGATCCCAGTACCACCGACCAGTGGGGGATCCTGCGCAGCGATCTCACTCCCAAGGAAAGCTACGGCGCGTACGCGGCGCTGATCGAGGATCGTCCCGTGGGTGGGCGCGACCCGCTGCCCGCGAGCGGCGCGGTCTGGCAGGCGGAGACCCAGCTCAACCACGACGTCGGGCATCTCGACGGAACCGCCTGGACCGCGACGCCCGCTCTCGATCCCGCGGGTTACCTGGCCTTCGGCCCGTACACCACCGCCCTGCCCGGCGGGCTGGTGCTGGAGGCTCGCTTCCGCCTGAAATCGTCGAGCGCCAGCGGCACCGCCACGGTCGCCAAGATCGACGTGAACGACGCGACCCGGTCCAAGGTACTCGTGAGTCACGACATCGCCGCACAGGACTTCGGCAGTGCCGGAACCTGGAAGGACTTCGCGATCCAGTTCACGCCGCTCTCCACGCACTCGATCGAGCTGCGCACCTACTTCAGCGACGTGACCGAGATCAGTCTCGACGAGGTCACGGTCGTCGAGACCGGGCTGCGCCCCGGACCACAGCCCGGCAGCGGCGGATGCGGCGAGATCGGCGGCGCCGAGAGCGGCAACGGGCCGATCTGGGCTCTGCCCGGGATGGTGCTGGTGGCCGCGCTGCGCGTGGCGCGCGCGAGGGCTACTCGACCACCTCGGCGATCGAGTTCGAGAGCACGGTCTTCCCCTCCTGCGTCGACGCGCGAACGATGTACCGGCCCGGCTTCTCGCGCCAGCCTTCGGTGATGATGGTGTCGCCCGGGAAGACCACGCTCGCGAAGCGCGCCGCGAACGACTTGAGGCGCGCCGGATCGCTGCCGCACACCGAGTGGAGGACCGCCCGCCCGGCGTGGCCGTAGGTGCAGAGGCCGTGGAGGATGGGCCGGTCGAAGCCGCCCATGGCGGCGAACTGCGGGCTGGCGTGGAGCGGGTTGGTGTCGCCCGACAGACGATAGAGCAGCGCCTGCTGCGGAAGCGTCGGGTACTCGATGCGGAAATCGGGCGCCTTTCCCTCGGGGGGATCGGCCTTCAGCGCTTCCGGGCCGCGATCGCCGCCGAAGCCGCCCTCGCCGCGCGCGAAGATCGTGAAGATGTTGTCGAAGACCGGCGCGCCGCCGATCGTGGTCTCGGCCTTCACCACCACCAGCGCCGCCTTGCCCTTGTCGTAGATCCCGGTGACCTGGCTGACGGTGGTCATCTCGCCTTCGGGCGGGATCGGCTTGTGCTGGATCACGGTCTGCTCGCCGTGCAGGATCATCATCGGATTGACGTTCAGGTTGCTGGTCGCCTGAACCAGCGCACGGAAGGACGGCACCACCGCGAACGTCGGGAACACCTTGAGGTCGCCCATCTCGAACAAGAAGTCGAGCTCGTTGGTGCTGGCCCCGATGCCGAGCGCGTACACCACCACGTCCTTCCACGTGTAGCCGTAGACGATCGGCTCGGACTTCTTGCCCACCAGTTCGAGGTTGATTCCCATCGGTATCCTCCGCGTGCGGTTGGATCGCGAGTTTCGGAAAAACGCGGCGATTCTAGCGTGCCGCCTTCACGATGGCTCGCCAGATCCCGAACCGACGGCGGGATCCGCGGCGATGGCGCCGCCGGCGCCCAGGCTCGCGGCGATCTCGGAAGCCAGCGCGGAACCGATCCCTCGAACCGCGGCGATCTCGTCGACCGGCGCCTCCGCGATCCGCGCGACGCTGCCGAAATGCGCGAGCAGCGCCCTCCGGCGCGCGGGCCCCACTCCCGGAATCGCATCCAACGCCGAGCGAATCCGCTCGCGCCCGCGCACCTGCCGCTGGTAGGTGATCGCGAACCGGTGCGCCTCGTCGCGGATCCGGCTCAGTAGCAGCAGCCCGAGGTCGTCATGGCGCAAGTTGACCGGATTCGATCGTCCGGGGCGGAAGATCCGGTCGGGATCCTTGGCGATCGAGGCCAGCTCGACGCCGGTGACGCCGATCTCGGTGAACACCGAGACCGCCACGTTGAGCTGGCCCTTGCCACCGTCGACCAGCAACAGATCGGGATCGGCATTCAGGTCCCGGCTGGCGGCGAACCGGCGGGACAGCACCTCGTGCATCGCGCCGTAGTCGTCGGGCACGGTCCGGCTGCGGATGCGATAGCGGCGGTAGCCGTCCTTCTCGGGCTCGCCGTCCTCGAACCGCACGATCGAGCCCACCGATCCGGTGCCGCCGAGCGTCGACATGTCGGTGCATTCGATACGCCGCGGCTCGTGATCGAGATCGAGCTTGCGGCCCAGCGCCGCGAGAACGGCGCGGCGCTCCACCACCGGATCGGTCGACGAGTCGAGCGCGGCCCGCGCGTTCTCCTCGGCCAGCTTCACCAGCCTCAGCTTGTCGCCGCGCTCGGGCACCGTGAGCCGCACCCGCATGCCTCGGCGCTCGCTCCACCATTCCTCGAAGGCTTCCGCGCCCTCCACCGGGCGCGGCACCACGACCTCGTCCGGCAGGTCCTCCAGCGCGCCGTAGCGCCGGGAAAGAAACGCCTGCAGCGGGTCCTCGTCGCCTTCCAGGGCGATGGCGAGCGGATGGGTCGAGGAATCCACCAGCACCC
>CAZYWA010000491.1:0-6054 GCA_964650975.1 uncultured bacterium | reverse complement strand
ACGGATTTCTGAGACAGCACACTAGGGGCGAGCAGGAGTATGCATCCAGGGAGTCCGGTGAAGCGGTCGATCGCGAGATCGAGGACGCGACGCACTGTCCACGCTCCCCAGCGTCGCGGAGAGCAGGAAAAGCCGAGGACCTTGCCGACCTGCCACATCGGCAGTAGCAGCGGACCCAACCGCGGCAGGCGAGCGAGGAACGACGGCCGAGCATTACGATCCTTTCGACCGGCCAGGCTTGCGGAGTAGAGGGTCTTTCTCCTTGGCGCGCTTCCGGCCGACCTCCTCGGCCTTCTGCAGCTCCCGACGCTTCTCCGGATCCTCGAGATCGCGCGCGGCTTTCTTAGCCTTGGCGGCCGACGCGCCCTTCTCGGCGTGGCGCGTGGCACCTTCGTCGTACTTCCGTGCCCCGGTTCGGCTTCCCTCACCTTCGTTCTTCGTTGGATTGCTCATATCCTCTCCCTCGTCTCTGACGGCTTCCCGTCGGAGGCGATCGTTCGTGATGATGCTTCTGGTGATCTCAACTAGGTTCTAGGGTGCCGTCCGTAGTGCCTTCGCCTTCGTCCAAGAGCCGGTGTGAATGCGTGCTTAGAGTGCGCAAAGTGGCAGGCTCGTCGGGGGCTTTGCGCAAAGTTCGTTGTTGCGCCCGTGACAATGCCCCCGTGTGAACCTAACCAGCTAAGCTATCTTACAAGGCACAACTATGTTTTCGTCGCAGGCATGCACTGCACAAAGGCGATGGTAGCCGTCGGCGATGACGAGCCTCGCACTCCGTGGATCTTTTACCAGTAACACGGGCGCCAGTCTCTGGCCAGATCGAACTCGCTTTCGCTCCTTTTTTACATGATCATCGCTCAGCCCGAGAAGAGACAATCCCGAGGCCCGTATGACGTCTTCAGCTTTGTACCATACAACACGGGCATTCTTAAGACGAAAGCAGCTAGTCGCCACCCGCCTCTCATCATAAAGTAGACTCAAGTATGAACGCGCGGCACGGTAGTCGTCTTTTGTTGGTTTAGAAAGCCATCTTGTCTTGGCGGTTTTGGACATATTCTCCCTCGCACCTAAATCGATAGTCTGAAGAAAACCGAAAAGGGGGTAACTGCGATGCAAGCTTGCGAGCAGAGGCATCTTACGGATATTTATGCTTGCGTTGCTTTGCCATTCGACTAAAGATTAATCCTGGGCAAGGTTTCAGTCTCCTCCTTGAAGCTTCGCACACGCGGTAGCAAGAACCACAGAAGGAAGCCCATCGAGAGCGGCGTGGTAGCGAGAACCGCCCCCAGTCGGCTGCTCAGGATCATGCGCGCGATTAGGTAGAAATCGAGGCTAATCGCGCCCGCGAGCGGAATCATGCTCCACAACAAGAGCCGAGTCGAAAGCCGGATGAATGTGGATGTGATCGTGCGGGTGCTAGTCTGCCGATGGTAAGCCGCTGGCGTCATGATCAGGACGACGGCTGCCGCTACGAGGCCGATTGCAACGAGGTGAATCCGTTGCTCGCAGGCCGTGAGTTCCGTGAATCGAGCGTTGAAGACGGCAACCAGCTGAAAACCGAAGAGCGCCTGAATGCCCGGGAGCACCATGCGGCACTCCTCGAGGAGGTAGTCTGCCCCCCGGCTTAAGGAGACGTCCTCGCGAGTTTCGCACTGGTCGCCGGTCGGACTAGCAGTGAACACGGTTTACGCCTTATGCGCGTTTCGCACGTGAATCGTGTTTGCTGCGCGCCCTGGCCGGATTGGTGGCCAGCGGCTTGTCTCTTCGGCCGGCCAGCGGCCTCTTTATGGACGGGCGGTGATCTATGGTCCACGAGTCGGCATCGCCGCGCCCTGACGTTTTGGGGGACGGTAGCGTAGCAGCCTTAGGCGAGGTCGCGGGCCAGTCCGCGGGGGTGGATGTGCTTGTCGAGGGCGTTGACGAGGGTGAAGGATCCGCCGGTCGGTTCTTCGGCGGTGGCGTCTTGTTGACGAGTCGTTGCTGTCGTTCGCGAGCGCAATTGCGGGCAGCGCGAGAACGGCTGCAGACGGTGGAGGGCTTCCAGGCTTTCATGGTTTTGGTCTCCGAGCCGAGTGGTTGTCCCGAACGATCCCAATCATCCGGTCCGAGGGAGGCGCCGCGCTCGTGCTATGGCTGGCCGGTGTCCGAGCTTCGCGGCGCGGTTGCAGTTCCGGTGCTGGAGCTGTCGTGGGTCGATGTCTGCGTGGATGTCGAATTCGTGCCGGAAGGAGTGGATGTGGTCGTGGAGCTGGTCTTCGCCTTGGCCGAGCTCGACGTGGACTGACTGGAACCCGGCACTGCTGGGGGCGGGGGATTCACGGAGTTCGGCATGGAAGTGATCGTCCCAGAAGTGCCAGGGTCCCCCGGGACCGTGGCGCCGGTGCTCGAGGTAGACGAGGAATCGTGCTGTTGCGAATTGTGCTGCTGCAAGTTCGTCGTGGTCGCCCCGGTGGGAGAACCCACCTCCGGGGAGGGGCTCTGCGACTGCGTGGTCGTCGAAGAGCTGTTGTGATGACTGGTCGAGGACGTCGAATCCTCGGTCGTGTCTCCGGCAAAAGCCGATCCAGCCGCCAGCGCCGCCGAGACGAGAATCAGATGAATGGGTCGCATGAATGCCCTCCAACCGTTCGAGGGATGCGTCCTTCACAGAGGACTTAGATTGGTCGGCTCGATCTCTGCACGACGCGTGCCTCACGACGCCGGTACTACTGCTATCTGCTAGTTTCAGGGGCCCTGCGTCGACCGTCGCTCATCGCTCTCGAGACGCGGGGCGCTGGCCAGGCCGACTCGGTCGGGCACAAGATGCAACCACGAGTGTCCAAATTACCGGTGCCGTGTTGGAGGGATGCTCAGCGCTTTCCACGAACCGGGCGCGGCGGCGTCGGCTGGCCTAGCCGAGCGGCGGTGGGCGTGAGTGGAAACGCGCGTTTGGGCGAAGCCGGGGGCGCCGTGTGAACCGGCCCACCACCCCCTGATCCTCGCCAGCCCCACCTCGAGCGGCTCCCACCCTCCCATGAAGTCCTCGTACCGCTGCCCGCGCTCGGCGAGCACCTCCCGGAGAGCCTTGTCGCGCCGCGCCAGCTCCTCCTGCACGAGCACCGCCATCCGCGCCTCGCTGGGCGGCGTGAGCAGCTCCGCCCAGTCGATTCGATTCGAGACGCCGGTGTGGTGCTGCACCGCGAGCGCCAGCGCCATCACGCAATCGTCGTGGATGCCGTGCGGCGCCGAGTACCTGACTCCTCGCCCCGTGTACTCGTACTCAAACGCCTCCAGCTCCGCCCGAATCGGTCCGTCGGGAAATCGCACGTCCCTGCGCTGAATGGCGGCCCGCAACCCGTCCATCAGTTGCTGTTTCGACACCCCGGTGAACTTGAACCACTCGAACAAGCTCGACTCCCGCTGCAGTCGTTCCACGATGGGATCGCCCACACCGGACGAGTCCACGAGCGCGGGCGCCTCCGTGAGTGCCAGGATCTTCGACTCGGTCTCTTCCCATGGCAGCTGAAAAGCGCTGCCACTCACGACAAACCCGCATCTCCGAGTCGAGCGGGATGCCCACCGTCCAATCGACGGCCTTCGCCAGATCCCACCCCCACACGGTCGGCTCGCCATCCGACTCTGGCGCCACGCACTCTCGAATGGCGTCGATCCCGAACGGGTTCCCCGAGTCGTCCGCCGGCACGCCCTCGAACTCTTGACGGTACGCTGCGTCGGGCATGTCGCGGCGCGCCGCCTCGATCTCAGTGGGGTCGATGTACGGGTTAAATCCCGACGGAATCCGCCAGCTCGCCCATTCCGGGTCGTCGCTCTGCCCTCGCTGGTAGAGCGTCCAGAAGTAACGCCTGCCCTTCGGCGTCCCGAGGAACCAGGCGTCGCCCTTCAGGTCCGTGAGCGTGGGCCGGATCGCCTGCTGCCACGACGACTCGAGGTCGCGAACGACACCCGCTTCGTCTACCACGACGCGCCCGTACTTACGCCCTCGGCCCGCATCGACATGCTCGAGCGACCAGAAGTCGATGACGCCACCGCCGACGAGCCGCAGCTGCCGCTCCTGCACGCTCGCCGACACGGTGACGGGTGCGAAGATCATCTCCAACTCGCGCCAGACCTCCAGCAGCAGCTTGTAGGTAGGGGCGAACCACGCCACCGGCAGCCCGCGCACCACGGCGTCGACCACCCGATCGATGCCGAGCGTCGTCTTCGATTCCCGGCGCCTCCACCAGTTTCAGTTTCGATTTGACGTGTGTGGTCCAGGACTTACGGACGAAGCGCGTCCGCTCGTCCAGCACGGGGGCAAATCCGGGGGCAAAATCCGCCGTTGAGGCGTGCGTTTCAGCGTCGCCACCGGTGGCGGCTGCTTCACGCCGAGCGTTCGCCACCAGGCGCACCCGAACCACGTCCGCTCCGAGTCGACGCACGTTCACGCCGGAGACCGCGTCGCACAGCGTTGGCCACGGGAGCGTCGTGTAGACGTTCATGATGTTCCCGCGGACCCCATGCGTCACCTGCTCCAGGATGTCCGGCCGCGCCCCGTCCACGCGCGCCAGCGTAATGAACGTGCGACGCATGTCGTGAACCCGACGCGGGCGAAGCCCGAGCCGCTTGAGGTCGTCGAGGAACTTTCCGCGAACCTGGTTCTTGGACCGCATCTCGCCCTGGCGAGAGGGAACGATCAGATCATCCGCTCGTGGCGCGCGGCCCATGAGCTGAGAGAATCCGCGTAGACGCCACTCGCCGAGCATTGCCGCGAGCACCGGATGCACGGGTACCTCGCGGGGAACTTCGCTCTTGAGCGGCCCGGCAAACGATCGGTTGATGCTCAGCCGGCCAAGCGGTTCAGCCCGATCGTCATAGTCCCCCCACCGAAGCGCCGCGATTTCCCCCAGGCGTGCGCCGGTGAGCAACGCGAGCCCGTTGAACATCCGCCGATCGTCGGCGATCGCCTCGGAGCTGACGAGGATCTCCGCTTCGCCTCGCTCGAAGATCGCGCCAGCGCGCCACTCGCGGTCTTTGTCGATGTTCTTGGGCAACTGGTCCTTGGTGAGCACGCACGGCGAGCGCTCGACGACTTCATCGAGCACAAGGTCCGCGAAGAGCTTGTGCAGCACGCCGTAGGTCTTCCGGATCGATCGTGGCGCCAACGTCTGTTGCTCGCGGAGGCCTTCGACAAGAGCGACGACGTGCTTGGGTCTGATCTCGGCGACCGCCATGTCGCCCAGCACGGGCAAGACATGGCGGTCCAGTCGACTTCGATCGTTCTCCACGTCCCGGAGTCCGCGCTTCTCACGCCGTTCTAACCAGCAGCCCGTCAGTTCACGAAGCTTCGAAGAGCGCGGCGGCTCCGGTTGATTTCGCTCCGCAGCGAGTGACTGTGAGCGCAGTCCCGATTCGACCTGTCGCTGAACCTCACGCGCCTCTCGGATACTCGTGGCACCGGTTGCTCGGTTTCGCCAGTTCCCAGTGATCGGATCCTTGACCCGGATGTAAAACTGCCCGCGATCCTTTCGCCACCAGGGGTCAGTCATCGCTTCTGCCCTCCTCTCTCGAACGATTCGACGATCCGACGCGCTCGAACATCGGCGCTCAAGCGTGCTTGCTCGTCCCGAGCAGAGGTCGATGTCGTCCTGCCCTCTCGCAGCAGTGAATCCAGGTCCGAAATGTCGACCCGTACGACGCGGCCAACAGCGCTCGCCTTGAGCCAGCCCTTCTTGATCCACTCGCGGACGGTCTCGGGCGATACACGCGCGTGCTCACCAGCATCCTGGATGCTGAGCCAGCGGATGACGCTGCCGTTCCCGGGGCCCTTGCTCGTGCGGTCACCGCCGCCCGAGTCGGGACGTCCCACAGCACGCAGCAGCACCGAAAACGCGGCCGCAATCTCGTCCTGGCTCGGGCCGGCGCTCGGCACGGAGGGGTCCCGTTGCGTCACGAGGGGCCCCCACGATGCGCGTCGCGGCACACGCGGCGAGACGGGCGCCGAGGCCAGCCAACGGGCGGGAGGCGGTAGCGCGAGGGTTTGGGTGGCGGCCACGGCAGGGTCGCGCCCACAGGGCGGGG
>CAZYWA010000490.1:0-6058 GCA_964650975.1 uncultured bacterium | reverse complement strand
CGTGACGGCGGTCGAGGAGGCCGAAGCCGGCGGGTGCTCACGAAGCCGGGCGCTGGGCCTCGCGAACCCCTTGCTGGTCAAGGGAATCCGGCCCTCGCTCTTCCTCGCCCAGCTCCCGAATCTCTTCTGCGGGAACGTCGCCATGGCCTATGGCATCACGGGAGGCGGCGCCACGTTCATGGGCGAGGAGAGCGCGGGGGTCGACGTGGTGCGCGAGGGTGTCGCGCGGGTCTCGGCCGGCCAGACCGAGATCTGTCTGGCGGGAGGCACCTTCAACGCCGAGCGTGCCGACCTCGTTGCTCTCTACGGGAGCCACGGATTGCTGCGCTGGCACGAATGGAAGAGCGTCTGGGACTCGAGCGGCGACCCGGGCGTCTGCATGGGGAGCGTGTCGGCGTTCCTGGTGCTCGAGTCCCAGCGCCAAGCCCATGCGCGTGGCGCCACGGGAATGGCGAGGATCTTCCCCGTTCTGCACGACCAATCGGACCGTTCACCCGGTTCAGCCGCGGAAGCAGCGCAACTTCAATGGGACTCCTACCGAGAGCTCGTGAATGGCCGTCCGTTCGTGACCGTGAGCGGCGCCTGTGGCAAACAGCCACTCACGAGCGACGAGCGGGCGTGGCTCGAGCGACTCCGGAACGCGGGGGCCTCGATGGCGCTTCGCTCGTCGGCCGACCTGATCGGTCACTCGTTCGAGGCGGCATTTCCGGCGGCGGTCATCCTCGCCATGCTCGCCATGAACGAACCGAGCCGCGTTCCGTCGCTCGAACCGCATCCGAGCGGATCCACGCCCATCGACTCCGAGCAGGTACGGCATGCCGTGGTCACGCAATGGGGTCACGCGCACGGCGAAGCGTTGACCGTGCTCGAAAAGCCGTCGTGACCGGTCGAGCCGAAGAGCGACGGCCCCCCATCGCGGTCACCGGGTTGGGCCTGGTGACGAGCCTCGGTGTGGGTCTCGAGGAGAACTGGAAAGCGCTGGCCGGCGGCCGCTCGGGCGTTCGTCGGATCACCCGGTTCGATACCGAGGGCCTCAAGGTCACGATCGCCGCGACCGTCGACCGGCTGCTCGAGGACCCGAGCGGTTTGCGGCTCATGCACCAGATGTCGAGCGACGTCGTCCACGAGGCATTGACACAGGCGGGACTCCGGTCGAACCGAGAGCAGGCGATGCCGCTCTACCTCGGCACGGCCCCTGCTACCGTCGCGGTGGGCGAGCTGATGCATTTGGTCGAGCGGTGGAGGGAGCACGGAGGTCGAGGGCGCTTCAGCTTCTTGAGCGCCGCCGAGGTCGAAAGCGACGTCTACGCGCGCACCTCGCCCGCGCTGCTCGGCTCGTGGCTCAAGCGCGACTTCGGCTTCTCCGGATCGCCGGTGCTGGTCACCACGGCGTGCGCTTCGGGTGCCTCGGCCATCCAGCTCGCGGTCGAGAGCATCCGCAGGGGCGATTGCCGGACCGCGCTCGCGATGGGCTCGGATGCCTCGGTGATCCCGGACGTGCTGGCGCGCTTCGCGGCGTTGCAAACACTCTCCCACGCGAACGATCCGCCTGAGAAAGCGTCCCGGCCGTTCTCTCGCGACCGCGACGGTTTCGTGATGGGTGAAGGCAGCGCGGCGCTGGTGCTCGAGCACGCCGACCATGCGCGGGCCCGCGGCGCGCGAATCCTCGGCTGGATCCGCGGTTGCGGCGAGACGATCGACACGTACCACCGCACCCGCAGCGACCCGACGGGCGGCACGATCGCGCGCTGCATCCAAGCCGCACTCGACGACGCGCGTGTAGAGCCCGATCGAGTCGACCACGTGAACGCGCACGGCACCTCGACGGTCGAGAACGATCGCACCGAGTACCTCGGGATTCGCCAGGTCTTCGGCGAACGCGCCCACGCGATCCCGATCACCGCCAACAAATCGATGCTCGGCCACTCGTTGAGCGCGGCGGGTGCCATCGAGGCGGTGATCTCGATCCAGACGATGCTCGCGGGTGCCATCCCGCCGACGATCAACTACGACATACCGGACCCCGAGATTCCTCTGGACGTCGTATCGGGTGCGGCACGCGCGGCTCGGCCTCGCTTCGTGCTGTCCAACTCGTTCGGCTTCGGCGGCCAGAACGTCAGCCTGCTGTTCGAGGCGGCGGGTGGCGACGGGTACCTCGAGCCCTGATGGACAGCGTGCCGCCGCTCATCGAGCTCCGTCAGGTCAGCAAGGCCTATCCGCAGGGCAGTCGCCGGATCGCGGCGCTCGAGCGCGTCGATCTCGACATCGACCGCGGCGCCATGATCTCGGTGATGGGGCCGAGCGGCTCGGGGAAGTCGACGCTGCTCAACGTGCTCGCGGGGATCGACTCCCCCGACTCGGGCGAGGTGCTCTTCGACGGGCGCCCGATGCACACGCTGCCGGACGACGAGCTCACGCTGCTGCGCCGCCACTCGATCGGGCTGGTGTTCCAGTTCTTCAACCTGTTTCCCACGCTGAGCGCCGCCGAGAACGTGGCGCTGCCGCTCAGGCTCGCGCGACGGCCGGCACCCGAGATCGGGGAGCGGGTCCGGGAACTGCTTCAGCTGGTGGGGCTCGGGGAGCGCGCGAGCCACACTCCGGACCAGCTCTCGGGCGGCGAGATGCAGCGCGTGGCCATCGCGCGCGCCCTGGCGCTGGCGCCGCGCATCGTGCTGGCCGACGAGCCGACCGGGAACCTCGACTCGCAGACCGGTCACGAGATCCTCACGCTCCTGCGGAGCACGGTCGATCGTCTCGGCACGACGATCGTGATGGTGACCCACGATCCCGGCGCGGCTCGGGTCGGCGACCGCGTGGTCCACTTGCGCGACGGCCGCATCGAGCGCGACGCGCCGCCCGTCTGAAGAGTGGCGTCACATCCCAAATGACCATTCAGGACTCCGGTCCGCGCGTCGTCGCCACTCGGGCCGAGTTCCCGGTGCTCGAGGTGCGTGAGGCCCTCGCTCGTCAGTCGGTTCGGGGACGCCTGCACCCGTCCTCACCCCGAACCGACTGCTCGTGCGGATCCCGACCGGCGCCGAGAGGAGCCCGGCGAGCATCGCGAGCCGACTCGGGGGTGAGGTCCCGGCGGGATTCACTCCCGACGGGGCGGGAGTCTTGAAAGGACCCCCGAAGGACCTCGACGTGACGGGCGTCCTGCTTCGCGCCGTGAGCCTTCCCTACTACCGCAGTCACCTGCTGCGCACCGCGCTCACGGTCGCGGGCATCGCCCTCGGCGTCGCGATGCTGGTGTCGATCCTCACGGTCAACCGTTCGCTCGGCGCCTCGTTCGGTCACACCATCGAGACCATCGCGGGGCGGGCGGAGCTCACCGTCGAGGCAGGCGAGGCTGGCTTCCCGGACACACTCCTCGAGCGAGTGGCCGCCGTCCCGGGCATCAAGGTCGCGGCGCCCATCGTCGAGCAGACCGTCCCCGTGCGCGGCCTCGAGGACACGGACCTCTTGGTCCTCGGCGTCGACACGCTCGCCGACTCGAAGGTCCGCGAGCTGGAGGCGCACGGTCCCTCCGGAGAGCCCTTCGACTCGCTGCTCTTCGTCTCGCAACCCGACTCGATCCTGGTGACCGACGAGTTCGCGGCGGCGCACGGCCTGCGGATCGGAGACAGCCTGACCCTCGCGGCGCCGGCGGGCTTCCGCGCGCTCACGGTGCGCGGGCTGCTGCGCGCATCGGGCGCGGCCCGGGTTCTGGGCGGCAACGTGGCGGTGATGGACGTCGAGTTCGCCAAGCAGGTCCTCGACCGAGAGGGACGGCTCGACCGCATCGACCTCGTCCTCGCCCCGGAGGCCGAGCTCGAGACGGTCCGGCGCGCGGTCGCCGAGGCCGTCGGGCCTGGTCTCACGGTCGGGAGGCCGGAACGGCGCGGCGCGCAGGTGGCCCAGCTGCTGACCGCCTTCGAGGCCGGGCTCAACCTGAGCAGCGCGGTGGCGCTCGTCGTGGGTGCCTTCATCATCTACAACACACTCTCCGTCGCGGTGGTGCAGCGCCGCCGCGAGATCGGCATCCTGCGCGCTCTCGGGGTTCGTCGCGGCGAGGCCAGACGGCTCTTCCTGGTCGAGGCGCTGCTCTTCGGCGGCGTCGGATCCACCCTGGGAGTCCTCGCGGGCAGCATCCTGGCGAGATTCTCGCTCGCCGCGACCGCGCGCACGGTGTCGAGCACCTTCGTTCGCATCTACCCGGAGGTGCTGGCGCTCTCACCAGCCGACTGGACCTTGGGGCTCGCTCTCGGGCTCATCGCGTCCTTCACCGCCGCGTACTTTCCCGCGCGGGCCGCGACGCTCGTGAGCCCGCGCAGCGCCATGGGACGCAGCGCCGAGCCCATGCAAGGGACCGGCCTCAGGCGCTGGGCGCCGACGCTCGGGGTGGCACTGCTCGTGGCGTCCGGTGCGGCCGCCGCCGCGGTCCTCGGGGCACACGCGTACGTCCTCGCTTACCCAGGCGCCATGGCCGCGGTGTTCGGCTTCGCCGCCCTCGCGGGAACGGCGATTCGCACCGTGGGGCGCACCCTCGGTCCCTCCGCGGGACGGGCGCTCGGGGTCGAGGCGAAGCTCGCGGCCGACTCGCTGCTCGCGCGACCGGGCCGCAGCGCGGTGACGGTGGCGGCGCTCATGATCGCGCTGGCCCAGGTCCTCAACATCTCGGGCCTGATGACGAGCTTCGAGCGATCGATGGTCGAGTGGATGCGGCAGACGGTGAGCGCGGATTTCTTCGTGACGGCGTCGGCCACGAACCCGACCTTTCCGTACAAGATCCCGGCGAGCCTTCGGACGACGCTCGAGGGGATCCCCGGGGTGCGCGCGATCTACGGCTTTCGCATCTTCCGGACCACTTACCAGGGCGACCTGCTGTCGCTGGTCACCGTCGACATCGGCCCGTACCTCGAGAACACCCACCCCGTGCTGCTCGAGGGGACGATCGACGACGCCGCGCGCCGCGATCTCGCCCTAGGCCGCGCCGCTCTCGTTTCGGAGCTCTTCGCTCGACGCCAGCACGTCCATCCCGGAGACCGCTTCCGCCTCGAGACCCCGCGGGGAGTGCGCGAGCTCCGGGTCGCGGCCGTCTACCTCGACTACACGGCCGATCATTCGATGGCGATGATCGACCACTCCACCTTCGTCTCCCTCTGGGGCGACGCGCGCCTCGACTCCTTCGGCCTCTTCCTGACCCCGGGAGCGTCGGCGCACGACGTCAACGCCGAGATCCGCCGGCGCATCGGCGGCGAGCGCCACCTCTTCGTCTACACCAACGACGAGTACAAGGGCGAGCTCATGAAGCTCATCGAGAGCTTCTTCCTGCTCACCTACGCCGCGGTGGGGGTGGCGATCGCGGTCGCGGTCCTCGGCATCGTGAACACGCTCATCGTGTCGGTGGTCGACCGGCGCCGGGAAATCGGGGTCGTGAGGGCGATCGGCGGCCTGAGAAGGCAGGTCCAGCGCACCGTCACCTTCGAGGGGCTGTGGATCGCGGGGACCGCTTGCGGGATGGCTCTCGCGTGCGGCGCCTTGCTCTCGCTCTTCACCGTGAAAGGGATGGTCCAGGTCCAATCGGGCTGGACGATCCTCTACGTGTTCCCCTGGCGGACCGTGGCTCCGCTCGTCGGGGTCTCGCTCGTGACGGCGGTCGCCGCCTCCTTCTACCCGGCTCGAATCGCGAGCCGAATTCCGATCCGGGAGGCGGTCGCCTACGAATAAGGAAGAGGCTTCGCTTTCCGCTCCTCGTAACCGCGCATATCCTCGCTCGCTGGGAAGCACGACCTCCGCGCCCCCACCCCCACCCCCTCAGGTCCGATGGTCTATTACTTCGCCTTCCTGGCGCTGTTCGCACTCCGCAAAGTGGCCGACCAGCGCCGCTCCCGCAGCAATCTCGCGCGCTTGGCCGAGACTCGCACGCTGCTGCCCACCCGCGACCAGGCCTTCCCTTGGCTGCTCGCGACGCACGTGGCGTTCTTCGTCTTGACCCCGCTCGAGGTGCTGGCGCTCGACCGGCCCTTCCACCCGGTCCTCGGGCCGTCGATGATCGCGCTGTTTCTGGCCGCCACGG
>CAZYWA010000489.1:0-6060 GCA_964650975.1 uncultured bacterium | reverse complement strand
GCTCCCGGCGTGGTTACTATCGGATGGAGCGAGGGACCCGGATACCCGATGTGGGGCCAGACGCGCTCGTCGTCGTAGAAGACCAGCGCGAAGAACTTCCGGAACGCAAGCGCCACCTGGCGGCGCAGGACGCTCTCGCCTTCTGCCCACACTCGCTCGAAATGCGCGAGCGCCTCCACCGGCGAGAGCCGCGGGAATGTGGTGAAGCGTCGCTCGAAGAGCAGCGGCCCCAGCTCGACGAGCAGCAGCGCCTTCTCGAGGTCGGCTCGGTTCCACTCGGGCTCGTCCGCCAGGAAGCCGTCGAACGCGCGCGCCAGCGCGAGATCGTCGGCGCTCACCGGCACCGGCCCGCCCGCGGGAAAGAGCGCGCGGGCGAGTGCGGCCAGGGTCTGAAACTCACGAGCGGTGAGCGCTCGCAGGCCAGGGACGTCGGGCGCGGCTCCGCGCAGCGCGGCGCTGCCGCCGAATCCACCGGCCACCATCACCCCCACGCCGATCGACAGCTCGAGCCAGCGGCGCCGCGACAGCACCGAGAAGCCGAACCGATCGTCGCGCGTCATGCACTCAGGATGCACTCAAATCCGCCCCACGGAAGCGACGGCCACCCAGCCGTGCCAGCCGTTGGGCAGGCTCACGTGCATCCATTCGCCCTGCTCGCCCTCGACGCGCACCCGCTCGCCGAGGGGCAACGTGAAGAGCGAGGTGGCACCGGCGGCGGGCGCCGCGAGCACCGGCAGAGCGCCGCTCAACGCAACGGCTTCGGGCCGGAGCAAGCGCGCCTGGCTCAGCCACGCGAGCGGCGCTGCCACCGCGAACGCCACCGCCGCGATCACCACGACCACGGCTCGCGCCGCGCGAGCGCGTGTCGTGACCCACGACGCCGCGAGCGCCGTATGAAACGCCAGCCACGTGAGGAGCGTCCATATCAGCCAGCCGTTGGGCGTGGTCATTCCCAGCGCGGCGTCGAGCACCCGTTCGGGCCACGAGGGCGACGGCAACGGCTCGAGCCCGAGCCTGGTGATCACGAGCTTCAAGTTGTCGGCGAGGTCGGCATCGGCCGGTGCACGGCGGAGCGCCCGCTCCCATGCAAGGCGCGCTTCGGCGAGCCGATCGAGGCGATAGAGCGCGTCGCCCAGATTGAAGAGCAACGCCGGATCGCGCACGCCCTGATCGACCAGCCGCTGATAGCTGGCGACGGCGTCGGCGAAATGGCCGTCGGCGTACGCATGGTTCCCGTCCTCGAACACCGTGTCGAGCTCGCCGGCCCGCACGGCGCTCGTGCAAGCGACGCATGCGAGCAAGGCCACGGCGCATCCCACCACGTGCGCGCGCCAGCTCCGCCGTTTCACGACGCCGCCTCGAGAAGCTTCGCCAGCTCGCGCACTCGCTTCGCCACTCCGGCGGCTCCGCCGCTCACGCCGCCGAACCGGGCCGCGTCGAGCTCGCGGAGCAGCGTCACCAGATCCTCGATCCGATCGCTCGGCAAACCGTGCTCGGCGGCGCCCTCGCGAAGCCGCGCGGCGGTCACCTCCACCCGTGGGATGCCGAAGCGGTCGTGCAAGAACGTCACGAGCGCGCCCGAGATCCGCGCCAGGGCGTCGCTCTCGTCGTCCCGCACCACGGACAGGGTCTTCTCGAGCTGCGCCAACGCTTGCCGACGCTTGAGCCGCAGCGGATCGCGCCCTTCCGCCATCGTTCGCTGACGACGCCACCAAAGTCCCACGTTCGCGGCCGGCGCCAGCAGCGCAAGCAGCCAAATCGACGTCGAGCCCGAGAGATCGCGCTCCGGTTTCAGCCCGCCAGGCGCGCTCTTGATGTAGCGGATGTCGGTCCCCTGCTGCACCGGGCGCGCCGTCGCGATCTGCGACGCCGGTCCCACCACCGCCGGAACCGGAGCGCCACCCTCGACGACGATGCGATGGCCAGGCGCCTCGGCGCGCTTGTACACGCGATCGTGAGGATCGAAGTACGAGAGCGCGAGCGGCGGCACGGTGAGCGTCCCGGCGCTGCGCGGAATCAGCACCTGCTCGGTGGTGCGCGCCCCCTCGAGCCCGGTTTCGCTCGCGTGCACGTCGTCGTTCGCTTTGGACGAGAAGACCTCGAACGCGTCGGGCTTGGGAAGCGGCAGCTCGCCGGCGGTGCGCAGGTTGCCTTTCCCGGAAACCGAGATCCGCCACGTGACCGCGTCGCCCACCTTGCCGCGCTCCCGGTCGACGTCGCTCTTCACCTCGAACTGGCCCACCAGGCCCGAAAAATCCGCCGGGCGGCCTGCGGTGGGAAGCGGGTCGATGTCGAGCGGCAGCTCGTCCGACTTGGGGAAGATCTCCTGCGCCGGGGACAGCAGCGAAAAGGCGCTCGGCCGGTACACCACCCGCCAGCTCTCGGCCGGCAACACCAGCTTGCCGGTCTGGGTCGCGTAGAGCAGGTCCTGGCTCAGCGTGAACACGGTGAATACGCGCCCGGCCCGCTCCTCGGTGCGCGCAGTGGCGCGCGGGTCGGTCTTCAGATTCTCGACCCAGAAGCCGGAACGCTCGGTGCCACTCACCGGACCGGCCTGCTCGATGTGTCCTTCACCGGGACCGACCCAGAGCTCGACGGTGAGCCGGATCGGCTCGCCGGCGTAGACGTGCGTGGCGCTGGCGGTACGGCGGATCGACATCTCCGGGACGTCGACGGTCCGGGTGCGCGATCGGACCGAGTCGAGCGGATCGCGGAACAGCGAATCGAACGGATCGTTGGAGGGCGCCCGTCCGCCTGACTGCCCGGCGCCCACGGAGCCCGCGATCACGTGCACGGTCTGCGGCTGGGTGCGAACCGTCTGCTTGCCGACGGTGACGTCGAGCGCAGGTATCGTCACGTCGCCGGCCCGCTCCGGCAGGAACGAGTAGCTGATGGTGCGGGTGACGGTGCGCCGGAAGCCGCCTCCGTCGATCACCACGTTCTGCGATTCGCTGGTGCTCGCACCGCCCAGGCTGCGCAGGCCGTCGACCACCGGAAAGGCTGGAAGGTTGGCGTCCGAGGCGTCCTCACCTTCGACGACGATCGACACCCGGAGCCGGTCGCTGGTGCCCACGGGATTCGGGTCGACGTCGACGGTGACGCGCGCTGGCGCGGCTCGCGCGGTGACGCCGAGAAGCGTCAGCGCGAGCACGACGGCGGTCGCCGCGACTCGCCGGAGGCTCACCAGTCGAGCCCTCCGGACGAGCCCTGCTGATCCTTGTGCGCCTCGGCCTGCTCGCGCTGGCGCCGCTCCATCTGATCGAAGCTCCGGAGCAGGTTCTCCGCTTGCTCCTTGGTGAGATCGGAATCGGATGGCTGAGGCTCTGGCTCCTCCTTCGGCGCGGGCTTCTCATCCTCCTGCGGCGGAGGTGACGAAGGCGGTGGCTGCTCGGGAGGCTTCTGGTCGTTCGGCTCGTTTTTCGCGGTCTGCTGGTCCGCGTCCTGATCCTGCTTCTTGGAGTCGGACGATTGCTGCTCTGGATTCTGGTCCTTCGGCTGGTCCTGCTGCGGGTTCTTCTGATCCTCGGAGTTCTTGGAGGAGCCTTGGTTCTTGTCTTTATCGTCCTTGTCTTTGTCTTTGTCTTTGTTCTTGTCGTTGTCGTTCTTGTTCTTGTCCGACTTGGGCGGTTCTTTCTTGGCCTGCTCGAGCGCCAGCTCGAGGTTCCGCTTGGCGTCGGCGCTGCTCGGGTCGCGGACCAGCGACTCGCGATACGCCTGGACCGCTTCTTTCCCTTTGCCCGCAGCCAGCAGGCTGTTCCCGAGGTTGTACCAAGCCTGCGCCGAGAGCGACGCCGGCGCCTTCTGTAGTGCCTGCTGGTATGCGGCCGCCGCCTCGGGATGCTTGTTCAAGCGCTCGAGCGCATTGCCGAGGTTGTAGAGCAGCTCGGGCCGTCCGGGATCGGCCGCGGCGCCCTTCGAGTAGCTCTTGGCCGCGTCCTCGAACGCACCCGCTCGATACTTCTGGTTACCGGCGCGGTTCTCGCCCGCGGCCGGATCGATCCACGAGAGCGGCGAGAAGCCCGCGACCGCCGGCGCCAAGAGCATCAGCAACAGGGGCGGCCAGGTGCGACTCACGACCGTTCCTCCCGCACCACTCCGGCGCGAGCCGCGACGCCGCGCGGCCGCGCCAGCCGCCCGATCAGCGATTCCACCACCAGCGCCACCACACCCAGCGCCAGCGGGATCTGGAACCGCTCCGGCTTGTTCTCGCCAGCGCGCATGGTTCGCTCCGAGGAGGGCAGCCGGTCGAGCTCCGCGGCCAGCGCCTCGAGAGCCGCGCCGCCTGCACGCAGCGGGAAGTATCGCCCACCGGTGGCTTCGGCGATCGCGGCCAGCGAGGACTCGTCGAGGCGGCTCGTGACCACCTGCCCGTCGCGATCCTTCTGGTAGCCCGTGACTTGGCCCTTCTCGTCGACCAGCGGCACCGGCTGCCCGGCCGGCGTGCCGACACCGATGGTCAAAATCAGGATGCCCTTGGCCGCCGCTTCCTTCGCCGCGGCGAGCGGGTCGCCCATGAGGCTCTCGCCGTCCGAGATGAGCAGCAGCACCGGCTTACCGGGAGCGTGCGCCAGGAGGCCGACGCCTTTGCGGATCGCTCCCGCGATGTCGGTCCCCGGCACCGGCACCAGCCCCGTGTCGAGGAGATCGAGGAACAGCGCGAAGGCCGAGCGATCGAGCGTCAGGGGACACATCAGGTGCTGCGATCCGGCGAACGCCACCAGCCCCAGGCGATCCGTGGTGGCGCGCGACGCGAGTGCCCCGAGCACCGCCTTCGCCAGGTCGAGGCGGCTCGGCGCCACGTCCTTCACTCCCATGCTGCGCGACACGTCGACCAGCGCCATCACGTCGACGCCGTGGGTGGTCAGATCCTTGAGCTCGTGTCCCCAGCGCGGCCGGGCCAGCGCCAGCGATGCCATCGCCACGAACGTCAGCACGGCGGCCACACGGGCCGCCCGCGACCAGGGCGGCGGACGCGGCGCGAGGCGCGGCGCGAGCTTGGCACCCACGAGGGCCTCGAGCGCCGCCGCGTGCCGGCGCGCTCCCCACGCGAAGAGACCACCGAGAAGCGGCACCGCGAGCAGCAGCACGAGCCACGATGGTGCACTCAGGATGCTCACGGGATCACCCGGAACGCCGTGCGCAGCAGCGTCTCGCTGCCGATCACCAGCACCAGCGAGAGAACCAGGAGCGGCGGAAAGAGCTCGCGATAGTGCGTCACACGGTCGATCTGCGCGGGCGAGCGTTCGAGCCGGTCGATGTCCGCGAAGATCTTGACCAGCGTCTCGGTGTCGGTGGCGCGGAAGTACCGCCCGTCCGTCATGCCCGCGATTTCCGTCAGGAGCTGCTCGTCGATCTCGACCGGCTGCTGCACGTGATGCACCCGTCCCAGCGCGTCGCGCATCGGGAAGAGCGCCACTCCCTGGGTGCCGACGCCGATCGTGTAGATCTTCACGCCCAGCGGCTTGGCGAGCTTGGCCGCCGTCATCGGATCGATCTCGCCGCGGTTGTTGACGCCGTCGGTGACCAGCACCAGCACACGGCTCTTGCCGTGACCCGCCTTGAGCCGGTTGAGGGAGGTGGCGATCGCGGTGCCGATGGCGGTGCCGTCCTCGACCTCGCCGATCTCCACCTCGTCGACCAGCGCCGAGAGGATCTCGGGATCGAGGACCAGCGGGCACTTGGTGAGCGCATGACCCGCGAAGATGACCAGCCCGATGCGGTCGCCCCTGCGCCCTTCCACGAACTTCTGGATCACCCGCTTCGCGACCTCGATCCGGTTCGACGGCTGGAAGTCTTCGGCCGCCATCGAGCCCGAGATGTCGAGCGCGACCACGATGTCGACGCCTTCCTGGGTCACCCGCTCCTCGACCACTCCCGACTGCGGGCGCGCCAGCGCCAGGACCGCGAACACCAGCCCCGTGCCACGCAGTCCCGCGAGCAGCCGCGGGACGCGCGCCCGTGCGGTGCGCGCGACCTCCTGCAGCACGCCGGTGTCGGAAAAGTGGAGCCGGGTGCGCGCCGGATGCCCGCGGCGGCTCGACCACCACCAGGCCACCATCG
>CAZYWA010000488.1:0-6067 GCA_964650975.1 uncultured bacterium | reverse complement strand
AGACAACCTGGGTCTTCGCCACCGTCGCCGTGACTGCTTCCAGGACGAGCTGTAGGGCTTTACCCGTAGACCTGGTAACCGGAAGGACGATGTACGCCTCCTCCGTCCCAGAACCCGCCAGAAGGGCTCTCAGGCTGTCTCGTGAGCCCTCGGAATCCGGCACGCCGATCGTGTTGTAGAAGCCGTTGGCATCGAGCGCAGCCGCGTCGAGCACCGACACCGTGATCAGCACGGACTTCGAGCGTTTCGCCGCCGTGACGTTGACGATCCCCGCGGGAGCGCCGGGCGGCACGTAGAGGTTGGCACCATCTTCGATCCGGTGCCCGTAGACCCCGACGACGGCGCCGGTGGCGGGATCGAGCAGCGGCACCGTGACCGCGCCCGCGAGCGTCTCCGCTCCCGCGGGATCGAGAACACCGAGTTCCTGGAGCTGCGCTCGAAGATCTGGATCTTCCGGGAGCGTCGAGACCAACGAGCCGCCCGCGTACCCGAGACGGAAGCTCTCGATGGTGTGCGTGACGTAGAGACCGAGCCCTTCCAGGGCCGCCCGGCCGCGGGGGTCGTTCCCGAGAGCGGTCTCGTAGAACTCGACAACACGCTCCAGGAGCTTCAGCGCGGTGCCGGATCGATCGGCTCGTTGCCGTCTCGGGGTCGTCGCCATCGGGGTGGACGCCGGTTCCCGGAATCGGGAACTCGGTGTTCACCCAGAATAGGTAGAAGAGACGGTCTGATTACGGCTCTCTGCCTCACACCACGGGCGGGACCGCTCGAACCGGAGGGACGCTCAGGGCTTGTGCTCGAACTCGATGCGCCACGCGCACGGCGGATCGGGTCGGTAGACGCACGTCACACCCTTGTCGATGTATCGATGCAGGTGAATCGCGAGAGACGGATGGACCTTGCGGATGGCCTCGATCCCGCGGCCGATGGAGTTGCCAGCACTCTTTCGCGCCTTCTCCACCCACGATCCCTCTTTCCGACCTGCTCCGTCTTTGGTGAGTCCGCCGATGATGTAGTCGCTCAAAGCGGCCACTTCCGCCTGGAGTCGCTCGACTCGGCTGACGTCGTGATCGCGACGAGCTTCCTCGATCTCCCTCGCAAGCGCCGCACGCTGCCCACGAAGCCTCGCGATCTCCTCGGGTTCGAAGTGGTCGAGCGCCTGGCCACCGTCCATCGGCGGACCCTCGTCCGGGTCATCCGGATCGTCCGTCACTTCGTCCGGCTCCTCGACGCGGATGCGGCCGTCCTCGTCCATGCGTGCGAGGTCGATCGACGGGACGTCGCCCCTCGGCTTTTCGAGGAGTCGAGCGATTCGGGCAAGATTCTTGGACGCCTTCACGCGCACCACGACGCCTTCGAACTCGACCAACCAGTCGCCGCCATCGCGGATGAATCGGTTCTCACCGATCGCGATGGGCGACCGAAGCGGGCGATCCAGCTCGCGGCCGTGCTCCTCCATGCGGCGCGCGACCTCGCGAGTCAGCTCCTGCAACATCTCCGTCGCATCGCGTACGAAACGCGCACGAACACGAATCGAGGGAACCTCGATACGGACCGGGAAGTCCGTCTGCAAATCGAGAACCAGTCGTGACTGGAATGAGGCCCAGAAACCACGCTCTGCGCGTTCGAGATCGAGATAGAGATCGAGCGCCTCGTTCACGGGCTCGATGACTGGGCCGTTGAGTAGCTGGAAGTACGAGGGGAATCGGCTCCGATCCGGAGCGGAGGCGAACGAACCGAGCACCGGCGAAAGCCTGGCGCGAGTCTTCGAAAGGGAACCGATCTCCAGCTCCTTCTCGAAGTGCCCGACGACCTCCAGAAGCCCGATCAACGGACCAAGCTCCAAGATCATCTCTTCGATGGCGAAACCACCGGGCTCGCGATCGACCGAGCCCCAGAGCATGCACTCGTGGAGCATCGACTCGACTTCTGCTTGGTCGAAGTGCTTCCCCAACTCGTCGACGACGCGCGACCAGAGCCGCTTCGGCTCGCGGGCGACGACGCAGTCGATCAACGTCTTGAGGACGCGCTTCCGAGCCGCATGCACCGCCGCGTTCCTCGCGGCCGATCGGCGATCCGCGAGACCGGAGGGCGCTATCAGGTGACTCCACGACGTTGATATCTCGGGCTCGCCGGGGGCTGCTCTCATGCGGCTCGCCGGGACCGTCTGACGGAGAGCATCGAGACTGCGGCTCATCGCTGCATCGGCGGCGGACTCCGATGCTTCAGGCGCGTCGTAGATGATCCAGCTCCGACCCCGCTTGTCGTGCTCAACCTCCGCGAACCGGAGACCTCGCTGGTGATGGTGGAAGCTACACATGCGGAGAGCGAGCCACCGGAAGTCGGAGGGCAACACGGTGACCTCGCCATGTCGGAGAAACTCCTTCTCGTGTGCCCGCAGGAATTCGAGGGTCTGCGTCGCCTGGTGTGCCAGCTCTTCCAGATCGAGCAGCGGCGTGCTCGGGGTGGCCAGGTAGCTCGCGGCGGCCACCCGATCGACGAGGTGGATCAGATCCGCAGAAGGAGCCGACTCGAAGAAGCTGAAGAGTGGTTCAGGTTCCAGGACGCCTGCTGCCTGCCAGAACACGGCGGCGAGATCGAGGATCGACGGGCGCCCGTCCGAAATGGACCGGGTCGGATCGGCAGGAAACGCCTCATCGAAGTGGGCCAGGAGATCCGTCGCCCGCGCGGACGGTATGCCGTGCGCGGCACCCTCACCGTGGACGGCCCGGGAGAAGGCTTCGCGGAGCGCTTCGTCGGTTCGCCGGGGCATAGGGAGGGCCGCACGACCGGAGGCATGCTCACGGCCGGAGCCGAGGCTCTGCCCGATCGTTACCAGGGAGGTCTATCTATCGTTTGAAGAGAGGAGCAACAACAAGAGAATCAAGAGAAAGAGCAGGACACGGTTCGTTCACCGAATCGTCCGATTCGTTCGTCCGGTCTATCCGATTCGTGCGGCCCGGGGGCTGAGAGAGGTAGTAGTCGGCACGCGCCGAACAGACCGCGGCTCGGGCTGGGCGCACTGCGCCGAGACGCGCACGCTGCGATCGTCGGCGGGGGCAAGCCGAGTCGAAGGGAGGCCAGGACTACCCTTTGCACCCGCCCGATCCGGGACCAGCCGGGATACAACGAAACCCACCATCCAAGGTACAGGATACCTTGGCAAAACGGGAAAACGTAATGATTTCGTGGGAGGCCAAGTGTAAACACCCCTCCAAAAAGACGGATTTTTTCGGGAGCCGGGAACGAAAGTGGGACCATTTGGTCCCGGGACTCTGGTCAGCTCCACGCCCCTTCGGCCAGATCGCCCATGCCCGCGACGTCGATGCTACATCCGCTGTAGCGAAACCTGCGGTTTTGTAGCGCGACCCGGGTGAGGGCATCGCTCTCAACCCGGCGATCGAAGACAACAACGACTTCCCCCTATCGGGGGAGCCGCCCCTGATAGACGCCTCGCCGGGTCGTCGTCAGGGGCGGCTTTTTGTCTCGACCTACGAGTCGAGCTGGTCCGCGGGGACCAGAAGGAGCTATTTCATGCACCACAACCAGCAGTTCAACCCGGCAACCGATTCCAGCGAGTCACGCGCCGACGCGCTCGATCCGACGACCGTCTCGTCCGCGGGCGCACCGGGTGGAGCCCCTGTGTCGATCCTCGAACAGATCCGGCTGCCTCAGAACTATCAGCAGACGCTCTGCGTGGAGCCGATCGTCCTGATGATGCCGCTCCGGAAGCCGAGTCGGCACGAGTTCATCCGCGTCCATCCCGACGCCGATCGGCAGGTGGTGGTCGCGGCGCTCAAGCTCAAGATCGAACGGGACGAGACCTACGTCCTGGCTCCGGCCATCGCCGAGGCGTTCCCCGGTGAGGCGACGCCGATGCAGCTCCGTCAGGCGATCACGCGAGACGGGGTGAGCTTCCTGTGGCCGCTCCGCCTGCCCGGTGAAGATGGACGCTTGGACGCCTGGAGCGAGTCTGCGCTCCGCGCCGCGAAGGCCGCCGAGCATCAGTGGGTCAGTGTCCGATCCAACCAATACGCCCGACACTACGACGCGGTCGGGGCGAAGGCGGATTTGGGTGAACCGCAGTGGCCCGCCCGGACCTTCGAGGAGCTGCTCAAGCTCGCACTCAAAGATCTCTTGATCGAGACGACCGATCACCCGGTCCTCCGGAAGATCCGAGGTGAGCGATGATCCGCGGGTGGACTGGTCCGGCCATCCTGCTCGACTTCGAGTTCCGGAGCGAGAGCGGCGGGAATCCCGCCATCCACTGTCTCTCGTGGAAGTTTCTCGGTGAGCCAGGTGTTCATGAAGTCTGGCTCTCCGGGGAACGCCCCCCGATTCCGGAACCGTTCTCCGATCCGAACGCTCTCTTCGTCGCCTACTACGCGAGTGCCGAGATGAACTGCTTCCTCGAACTCGGCTGGCCGCTTCCTCGGCATGTGTTGGACCTTTACCCGGAGTTCCGTGTCGCGACGAATGGTAAGCGCCTCACGATCGGTTCGGAGCGTGGCAGCTCCGGATTGCTAGGGGCTCTCGCCTACTACGATCTCGATCCCATGGACGCGGCCGAGAAGGAGGAGATGCGGGCGCTCGCGAGACGCGGTGCCCCGTTCTCCGATCAGGAGCGGCCCGACCTCCAGGCGTACTGCAACGAGGACGTGTTCGCCCTCGAACGGCTTCTTCCTCAGATGGCGCCGGGAATCGATCTTCGACACGCGCTTCTCCGCGGTCGCTTCATGAAGGCGGCGGCATTGATGGAGCGGCGAGGAGTCCCGATCGACACTGCTCTCCTCAAGAGCCTCACGACTCACTGGGAGACCATCAAGCTCCAGCTCATCCGCCAGGTCGACGCGCAGTACGGCATCTACGACGGCACACGGTTCGACTCCGCGCGATGGCTCGAATGGGCGCGCGGGCATCACATCGACTGGCCCCACCTCCCGAGCGGACACCCCATGCTCGACGACAAGACGTTCGAACTGGCAGCACTCCTGCATCCCGAGGTCGCTCCGATGCACGAGCTTCGGCAAGTTCAATCGAAGCTCAAGACCCTCGACCTACCCGTCGCGAGCGACGGACGCCACCGCACGCTGCTGTCCGCATTCGGCACGGTGACAGGCCGCAACGCAGCAAGGAAGTCCATCTTCGGGCTTCCCTCGTGGCTCAGGAGTCTCATCAGCCCAACACCCGGGCGAGCGCTCGCGTGCATCGACTGGTCGCAACAAGAACTCGGCATCGCCGCCGCTCTCTCCGGCGACGCCGCGATGAGCCATGCGTACATGTCTGGCGACCCCTACTTGAGCTTCGCGCAGCAAGCCGGTGCGGTTCCGCCCGGTGCTACCAAGGAGACGCATCCGGTCGAGCGGGAACGATTCAAAGCGTGTTCGCTGGGCGTGCTCTTCGGCCTCGGAGCCAAGGGGCTCGCCGAGAGAATCCGCGCACCCCGTGCTTCGGGGCAGGAGCTACTCGACGCTCACCACGCCACCTACCGAGATTTCTGGACATGGCGACAAGCCGCGGTCGACACCGTCTTCCTCCACGGGTCCATGAGGACCACCTTGGGCTGGCCGATTCACCTCGGCACGGAGACGCGCCCGCTGACACTCGCGAACTTCCCCATGCAGGCCCACGGTGCCGAGATGATGCGGCTGGCGGCTTGTCTCGCGGTCGAGAGCGGCATCGAGGTCTGTGCGCCGATCCATGACGCCTTTCTCATCGAGGCTGCCGACGACGAGATCGACGATGCCGTCGCCGAGATGCAGCGGGTCATGGCCGACGCCAGCCGCACCGTGCTCGGCGGATTCGAGCTTCGGTCCGACGTGCGGATTATCCGACACCCCGATCGACTGCTCGACGAGAAGGGCCGCGGCATGTGGAACCGGGTAGCCGGGATTCTTGGTGAGCTTGAGGGCTGTCCGCCTCTCCTTGAGCGAGCGGCCCATGCGTGAACGAATCGGATGGCTCAAGTGAACGAATCGGATGAAAACGTGAACGAATCGTGCCCTGGTCTTTGTCTTGTTTCTCTTGATAGTAGTGTCTCTTACAAACCAATAGAAGGTATCTTTCT
>CAZYWA010000487.1:0-6073 GCA_964650975.1 uncultured bacterium | reverse complement strand
CGGGTGCTCGGGTACGCGGGTGCCGGTCAGCACGGCGTCGATGAAGGCCGCGTACTGATCGGAGCTCATCGGGCAGTTGAGGTAGTCGGCGCCGCCGCCCTTGCCGTACCGGGACGCGGCGTAGACGCGGCTCGCGTCGACGCTGCCGGCCCAGACCGCGGGCGCGATCGCGTCGTAGAAGGAAAGGAAGCGATCGCCGAAACGCCGTCCGAGCGCCTGGACGAACGGCGGCGGGGGCAGGGGACCGCAGGCGATGATCGCGGGAGCCGGTGGTATCTCGGTCACTTCCTCGCGGACCAGCTCGATCCGCGGCTCGGCGGCGATGCGCTCGGCGATGAAGCGCGAGAAGACCACGCGATCCACGGCGAGCGCGTCGCCCGCCGGCACGCGCGCGTGCCGTGCCGCCTCGATCACCACCGAGCCCATCGACTCCATCTCGCGCTTGAGGAGTCCGGCCGCGTTGTGCGGGTTGTCCGAGCGCAGCGAGTTCGAGCACACCAGCTCGGCCAGATCGCCGGTGCGGTGCGCGGGGCCTGACTGCGTGGGACGCATCTCGATGAGGCGCACGCGAATGCCGCGCCGCGCGAGTGCCAGCGCGGCCTCGCAGCCTGCGAGGCCGGCGCCGACGATCGTGACGGTGCTGGAGGGAGAGGTCATCGGATACGAGAAGCGAGTAGAAGCCAAACCACGAGCTTGCCACGGGATCGGACGCGTTTGTAGCGACGGGTTGGCCTCCTGCCGAAGGTGTTTGAACTCGGCGGGGTGCCCGGTTGGCAGCGCGGCGGCGGGCGCTCGCCCCGGGGCACGGCCGGCGATCGTATCGACGCTGGGGGCAGGCCGGCCTGCATTCGGCCTCGCGCCGGCTTCATCGCGACGACTGCGCCATCGCGATGCTCGGCCTCGAGCACCCCGAGGCGAGCGCCCGCCGCCGCGCTGCCTCGCGATTCCTCACAGATGGACGCGTGATCGAGAGACCGCGTGGGCGTTTCTCTCCGGCGAATGTGGCGCCGCGGGGGCGAGCGACCGCCTCCAAAATCGAGGATTCAAGGGTGGGAGGGACGCGGTCCCTCGCGTCCGCGGGGATCGATCGGGATGGGGCGGGATCGATCAACCGGCGAAAGGATCGTGGGCGGTGTAGGTGCCGTCGCTCGACCTCAGCACCAGGCCGTCGAGCTCGAGGTCGAGCAGCACGGCGGCCGCGGCGGTGGGATCGAGGCCGGTTCGAGCGAGAAGCGCGTCGAACGTCACCGGGGTCAGCGCGATCGCGGCGAGCACCTGTCGTGCGGCGGTCTCGCGTGTCGAGAGCTGGCGCGGCGGGAGCGCCGCGGCGGGCGCAGCGAGCGGCAATTCGAGAGTGCCGCCGTCGAGCTTCAAATCTTCGAGGATGTGGCTCGGCGCTCCCGCCACGTGCGCCCCCTGACGGAGCAAGTCGATGCAGCCGGCGAAGCTCTGCTGGTCGATCGGTCCAGGAACCGCGAAGACCTCGCGGCCCTGGTCGAGCGCCGCGCGCGCGGTGATGAGCGATCCGCTGGAGCGCGCCGCTTCCACCACCAGCACACCCCGAGCGAGACCGCTCACCACCCGGTTTCGCACCGGGAAATTCGACTTGAACGGCACGGTGCCGAACGGGAACTCCGAGAGCACGGCACCGCGTGCGGCGATCCGGTCGCGGAGCGCGCCGCCACGGGCGGGGTAGTCGACGTCGATGCCGCAGCCCAGCACCGCGACGGTGCGGCCCTCGGCCTCGAGCGCGCCCTCGTGCGCCGCCTGGTCGATGCCGTGCGCGAGCCCGCTCACGATCGTGAGCCCGGCGCGCGCGAGCTGCTTGGCGAAGCCGCGCGCCGCCGAGAGCCCGTAGCGGCTCGCGTGACGGGAGCCGACGATCGCGAGCGCGTGCCGGTCGCCGTCGGTCAGATCGCCGCGCAGGTAGAGCAGCGCGGGTGGATCGTGGATCTCGGCCAAGAGCGGCGGATAGGAAGGATGGGTGAGCGGCATGAGCGTGACGCCGAGTGTGCGCGCGCGCTCGATCTCGCGGTCGACCGCGTCCCACTCGGAGAAGGATGCAAGCGCTTGACGTTCCGGACGCGCGAGCCCGGCGAGCGATGAGAGCGCATCCGGACCGTTGCCGATCCGTGGACCGCCGTCCTCCGATCGCGGCGCGCTCTTCGCGACGCGCGCCGCCGTGCCCGGCCTCAGCTGGTCACGGAGCAGCGCCAGCGCCACGGCCTGGCGAAACGTCGCATTCGTGTCGGAATCGTCCATGCGGTGCGCCTTTGCGAATCGAGTGCCGAGGTGTCCGGTACCGGCGACCAATCGGAGGGCGCTGGCGCCACTCGGGAAACGGGCGTCAGACCGGCGTCGTCCGCGCGCGGCTGCGTCGCGTCTGTCGCGGCGCCGCGAACGGTGCGACGCGCTCGACGCGGCTTGACCGTGCGCGGCGAGCGACGCTACGGTCACGCCGCCATGCAGCGGGCCCTTGTCACAGGCGGTGCTGGATTCATCGGGTCGCACCTCGCGGATCGCCTGATTCGCGAAGGATTTCAGGTGACGGCGCTCGACGATCTGTCGATGGGCGTGCGCGAGAACGTCCCCGCGGGAGTGGAATTCGTCCACGGCAGCGTGCTCGACCGCGAGCTCCTGGCGCGGCTCTGCCGCGACGTGGACGTGGTGTTCCACGAGGCGGCGCGGGTCTCGATCCGCGAGTCGGTGAAGCACTTCCGCGAGGACGCGCGCACCAATGTCGAGGGGACGCTCAACCTCCTCGAGGCGCTCCGCGACAGCAAGGCCAAGCGCCTGGTGTTCGCTTCCAGCATGGGCGTCTACGGCAAGGACGGCTTCGGCGTGAAGGAGACCGACACCGACGTGCCGCCGCTCAGCCCGTACGGCGTCGGCAAGCTGGCGGGCGAGGGGTACTGCCTCAGGCTCTGCCCGGAACTGGGGATCGATTGCGTGGCGCTTCGCTACTGCAACACCTACGGCCCGCGCCAGACTCCCACGCCGTACGTGGGCGTCACCACGATCTTCGTGAACGCGCTGCTCGCCGGCCGCCAGCCCACCATCTACGACGACGGCGAGCAGGTCCGCGACTACGTCTACGTGGGCGACATCGTCTAGGCGAACATGAAGGCGCTGGTGACCCGCAACGTGAACGACGCCTACAACGTCGGCACCGGCGAGGCCGTGACCGTGAACCAGGTGCTGCGCGGAGTGGCGCGCCACCTGGGGATCGAAGCCAAGCCGCAGTACCTGCCCAAACAGCGGTCCGAGCTGCGCGCCTTCACCGCCGACGTGTCGAAAGCCGCCGAAAGGCTCGATTTCCGCGCCCGCTGGCGCTTCGACGACAAGGTCGGCGAGGTGGTCGACTACTGGAAGGAACGGGCGCAGCGCGAAGGCGCCGTGCCCGGCATGCGCACCACGTGAGCGACGCGGCCGCTCCGGCACGCGACCCCAAAGGCCCGCCGGCGCGGGAGACGAGCGAGCGCCCCGCCGTTCAGGTGCACGCTCGCGAGTTCACGCCCGCCGACCGCGCGCGGGTGCTCGAGATCTTCGAGACGGTTTACGACGCCCAGGTCCGCGCCAACTTCGACACGCTCCTCGACTGGCAGTACCTCGACAACCCGTACCGGCCGGCGGGCGTGCCGTGCTCGATGGTGGTGGAGGAGGACGGCGCGGTCGTCGGGTTCCTGGGCTTCTACTACAACCCGACCCAGGTGGGCTCGGCGGTCTTTCCGTCGGCGTGGGTGATCGGGTTCGTCACCCATCCCGATGCGCGCGGCAGCGCCGGGCCGCGCTTCATCCGCGAGGCGAGCCGCACCATCGATCCGGTGCCGGTGCTGCTCGGCAACCCGGGGACGCACATCATGCGGTTCTGGTCGTGGTTTCGCGCGGGGGTGTGCACCACCGCGCCGATCATGATCCGGCCGGTCGACCTGAGCTTCCTGGCTCGCGAGAAGCTGCCACCGCCGCTCGGGGCGGTGGTCGGATCCGTCACTTGGGGTGCGCTCGGGCTGGTGGGCGGGATCGTGGACGGATGGGCCTCGAGCCGGGCTCGGCGCCGCGGCGTGCGCATCGAGACCGTGGCTCATTTCGACGCCTCGCTCGACGGGCTGTGGCGGCGCGCGCGGCGGCGCCACCCGAACATGACGGCGCGTGACCGCGCCTATCTCGAGTGGCGTTACGTGCGCTGCCCGCTCGGCGGGTACGCGCTCCGGGTGGCGCGGCTGGGGGACGAGACGGTCGGCTACGCGGTCTTTCGGGTCTTCGACGCCAAGCGGATGCGCAAGGGCGTGCTGGTCGACCTGCTGGTGGAGGACGACGATCCGGTGGTGGCACGCGCGCTGGTGGCGAGCGGCATGCGCCATTTCCGCGGCGAGGGTGTCCACCTGGCGTACACGATCGCGCCGTGCCAGCACCTCTTTCCGGTGCTCGAGAGCATGGGCTTCGTGGCGCGCTGGGACGACGCCGGCGGCACCCGCTTCGTGATGGGGCGGGTCAACGTCGAGGGAACGGCCGAGCAAGCGGCCTTCTTCGACGACCGCCGCTGGTACGTCTCGTTCGGCGACGCGGACTACGACCTGGTCGTCCATCTGTTGTAGCCGTCGGCGCTCGGCGCCCCGCCTGGCTTTCGTCGCTTCCCCCGTCGCGGCCCCTGGTTTGCCTCGGGAGACCGCTGGGCCGTATCCTCGAACATGGTGAAGAGCACATGAAGGTCGCCCTGATCAGCACCTACTTCGACGTCGAGGCCAATGGTCTCCGGATGCTGTCGTCGGTGCTGCGGCGTGCCGGCCACTCCACCAAGCAGATCTTCCTGCCCAAGACGGGCGACGGGTACGTGGTCGAGTATCCGGCCGCCGCGGTCACCGACATCCTCGAGCTGTGCCGCGACGTGGATCTGGTCGGTCTCACGTTGATGAGCAACAACTACCTGACCGCGCGCCACCTCACCGAGGCGATCCAGCGCGAGGTCGCGCTGCCGGTGGTGTGGGGGGGCATTCACCCCACCGTGCGGCCGGAAGAGTCGATCCGCACCGCCGACTACGTGTGCGTCGGCGAAGGCGAAGAGGCGGCCGTGGAGCTCGCGGACGCGCTGGGCCGCGGCGAGGACACCACGGCCATCCAGAACATCTGGGCGCGCAAGGACGGCCGGGTGTTCGAGAACCCGCACCGGCCGCTGATCGAGGATCTCGACGCGTTGCCCTTCGCCGACTACAGCCTCTCGGACCACTTCGTGCTCGAGCACGGGCGCGTGGTGCGCATGCAGCACGAGCACCTCGAGCGGTTCCTGCTCTACCGCTACACCACGTCGACCTCGCGCGGCTGCATCCTCAACTGCTCCTTCTGCTGTCACAACGCGTTCCGCAAGATGTACGGGTCGAAGGCGGGGAACACCCGGCGCCGCTCGGTGGAGCACGTGATCGGCGAGCTCGCCCAGATCAAGCGCGACATGCCGTACGTGCGGCGGGTGGTGATCGACGACGATTCCTTCATGGACGCGTCGATCGAGTACATCCGCGACTTCGGCGCCCAGTACAAGGAGCGCGTCACGCTGCCGTTCATGGTGACCGGGTTCATCCCGGTGACCGTGACCGAGGAGAAGACCGAGGCGCTGGTCGAGGCCGGGCTCTACAACGTGCGCATGGGCATCCAGAGCGGCGCCCAGAACACCAAGCGGATCTACCGACGCAACATCAAGGACTCGGTGATCGTGCGGGCGGCGTCGATCTTCGACAAGTACCGCTCGTCGATCCGGGTCCCGAACTACGACCTGATCCTCGACAACCCGTGGGAAAAGGACGAGGACCGGGCCGAGACGCTGCGGCTGCTCCAGTCGTTGCCGCGGCCCTTCATCATCACCTTCTACTCGCTCACGTTCTATCCAGGGACGGACCTCTACGACCGGGCCAAGAAGGAAGGGCTGGTCCAGGACGACGTCCGCGACATCTATCAAAAGGACTATCTCAAGGTCCGGCACACCTACATGAACGGGCTCACCTACCTGTTCGGGGCGTTCCGGGTGCCGAAGTGGGCCGAGTCCCTGCTGCTGAATCCGCGGATCGTGGAGCTGAAGCCGGAT
>CAZYWA010000486.1:0-6078 GCA_964650975.1 uncultured bacterium | reverse complement strand
TTCCGATCTCGGCTTCCAGGTCTCGCGCACCAGGTCGTAGCCCGAGATCGGCTTCTTGGGATCGCGATCGGGCGCCGCCAGCCCCGCGAGCAGCTCGATCGCGCTGCGCCCGCCGTGCAGCGGCAGGATCAGCGGCTGCACGATGCTGAGCGTTCCGTCGATCGCGCGCGCGTCGCCCCAGCTCTCGAGGAAGTGCGCGAGCGGCAGGTGCCAGGCCGCAGCCTGCGACGTCTCGTCGGCGAATGGACCGGCGCGCACCACGGTCTTGACCTTCCCGAGCGCCTTCACGAGCCCGAGATCGGCCGGAGCGTCGTACACCGGGTTGCCGCCCACGATCACCAGCGTGCCGATCTGGCCCGCGTTCATCGCCTGCACCAGCGAGGCGAGATCCGCCACCCGCGAGCGGGCCGCGTCCTTGGGATCGATCAGCGTGATCGTCGAGCCGACGTTTCCGAGGGCCATGTTGATCGCGAACACCGCGCGATGGATCTCTGGAGAAAGCTCCGGGCCCGCGATCACCAGGCTTTTGCCGCGATTGGCCGCAAGATCCTTGGCGACGGTGCCCACCCACTTGGCGTCGGGACCGGACGCGGGCGCGGAGCCGATGCCGAGAGCGCCGCCGAGGGCGCTGACGAACGAGCCCATCGCGCCGCGCCGCAGGCGCAGCCGATGGTCGGCCACGCCGCCGGTCGCGCTGTAGGTGCTCTCCACCGCGTAAAGCCGGTTGAGCTCCGGCGCCGCGGCGTGCTTCTGGTGCTCGGCCTCGCCGCCGATCCGGCGGCCGTCGGCGAACTCGCGCGCCTGCCGCACCGCTTCCGGATCGCAGCCGAGGGGATCGGCCTCGATGGTGAGCACCACCTTGGCGCGGCCCAGGTGATGAACCGGCTCGTACGCCTGACCGGTGGCGGCCTGAATTCCGGCGAGCACGTTCTCGTCACCGAGCGGCTCGTAGGTCACCCAGCGGGCTTTCGGGAACGCTTCCATCACCTTGGCGCGCATCCGCGCCATCGTCGGTGAGGTGAAGGGCGCGCTCAGGATCGCGAGCCCCTCGCCGCCGCTCGACTCGAGACCGCCACCGAGGTCCTTCCAGGTCTTGTCGAAATCGTCCCAGGTCGACGGCTTGCCCTGGGCGCGAACCGGGCCGGCGCGGTCCGGATCGTAGAGATCGTAGATAGACGCCTGGATCCAGGTGCTGGAGGCGCCCGACGTCGCCGGGTGAAGCTCGTTCCCCTCGACCTTGGTCGGCCGTCCTTCGTGGCTCTCGACGACCAGGCCATAGGCGCTGCGTCCGAACGGCATGGTGGTGGCGTAGAAGCGGGGCACACCGGGGATGACCTCTTCCGGAGGGCGCACGTACGGGACGATCCGCTCGATCGGCCGGCGGCAGCTCGCGAGCCCGGCGATCGACAGCGTCGCGCCGGTGAGCCCCAGCATCTGGCGGCGCGAAACGCCGGCCGGCGGGAGGTCGGCGCCTTCCGGGAACTCCGGTCTGGCCCGGTCCTGGAACTCCGCACCCCCCTCGAGCTGAGCGAGGCTGCGCCAGAACACGGGCTCTTGCGACTGCGGTGGTTTCATCGGTGACATCCCGAGCAGTTCACCGGGGGAGCGAGATGCTTCGCCTCGATGATCTTCTGCCCCACCTCGCGCTGATTCTCGGGCGCCTGCCAGCGCATGTTGGTCACTTGCTCGGTGGGGCGAAGGTGAGGCGCTGGATCCCGGTGGCATTCGAGGCACCAACCCATGCTCAACGGTTGGGCCTGTGTCACGACTTCCATGGTGTCGATCCGGCCGTGGCATTCCACACAGCCGACGCCGGCGCGAACGTGCATGAAATGCGGAAAGAACACGAAGTCCGGGAGCTGATGAACGCGAATCCAGCGCATCGGCTGGCCGGAGCTGAAGCTGGCCCGGATCGGGGCGAGCGCCTCGCTATCGCGCTTCACCACCGCGTGGCAGTTCATGCACACCTGGGTCGGCGGCACGTTCGCCACCGGCGACTTCTCGACCGAGGCGTGGCAGTAACGGCAGTCGAGCCCCAGGTCGCCCACGTGGAGCCGGTGACTGTAGGGGACCGGCTGCTTGGGGCCGTAGCCCACATCGGTGAACTTCGGCGAAAAGAAATACCAAATCCCCCACGTGACGAGGGTGATTCCGATTGCTCCGGCGGCGGCGAGAGCCACCGCCGCGCGGTTGCTGGACTCGGGGAAGACCTGCGCCAAAGCGCTCGACCTCCACGGATCGCGTGCCTGCACCTGGGTGCAGCCATCGCGGGACTGCGCGTTGCCGGCTGGCAACAGCGCCGACTAGACTCGCGACCGAACTCTTGTTTATCGAAGCGTCTCGCGCCGCGGGACGCTTGCCCACGAACGAAGCGGCGCGAGTCTACTTACGGGTGGTGAGGTGGTCAACCCCTCACGTTACCTGTTCGCGATCTTCCCCGCCGCTTCACATTCCCTGGAGGCCAGCCCGTGACGTCCGTCGAGATCGTTCCCGTTTCGTCATCCCTGAGCGAGGCGCAGCGGAAGTTCGTGCGCCGCGTGCTGCGTCGCAAGCAGCTCTTCCTGGTGCTGGCGGTGATCGGCATCGTGGCGGCGGTCGGCTTGCTGGGGATTTACACGGTTCTGGGTATGAAGGGTCACCATTACGAGATGGGCCCCCGGTACGTGATCATGGTCTTCGTGCTGCTCAACGCGCGCCAGAACTTCCGCCAGTTCCGCTACGCCGAGGTCCTCGAGAAGACCATCGGCAACGCGCTCGACGAGCCGCCGGGCGCATGACCGGGACCGTGCCGCCGACCGAGCGCCAGGTGCTCGGCTGGAAGTTCTTCGCGGCCGCGTTCCTGATCGGGGCGGCGTCGCTCACCGCGATCCGGCCGCTGCTCAAGCGCGCTCCCGAGCCGCCCCCGGTGCTGGGCCAGGTGCCGGCGTTCGAACTGGTCGGCGCGGATGGGAAGCCGTTCGCCAGCAGCGAGCTCGCGGGCCGCGTCTACGTGGCCAACTTTTTCTTCACGCAGTGCCCGTCGATCTGCCCGACGCTCATGCACTCGATGGCGGAGCTGGGGACGGCGCTCGACGAGCACCACGTCGACGGCGTCGAGCTGGTCAGCATCAGCGTCGATCCGGATCAGGACACTCCCGAGCGACTGCGCGAGTACGGCGCGAAAGTGGGTGCCAAGGCGCCGCGCTGGCGCTTGCTCACCGGCACCCGCGATCCGATCGTCGATCTCGCCGAGCACGGCTTCAAGGTTCCGGTCGGCGAGGCCCCCGCGTCGGGCGCCAATCCGTACGAGATCGCGCACACCGGCAAGTTCGTGCTGGTCGACCAGCGTGGCCGGATCCGCGGCTACTACGAGCGCTCGCCCGACTGGGGAATGCAGGAGCTCTTCGAGCGCGCCCAGCAAGTGCTGGGCGAGAGCCACGGCTGAGCGGCCGGCTGGGTGCGGCGTGACCGGCGGTGACACGCAGGGTGGGCGGCGGGCCCAGCGCGTCGACGTCGCGATCATCGGCGGCGGAATCAGCGGGCTTTCCGCGGCATTCGAGCTGACTCGCGCGCCTTCCGCGCCGTCCTTCGTGCTGCTCGAGTCGAGCCATCGTTTCGGCGGGCAGGTCGAAACGGAGCGAGTGGGGGACTGCCTGCTCGAGGCTGGCCCCGACACGATCCTGGTCGCGAAGCCGGCCGGGGTGCGGCTCTGCGAGCGCCTCGGCATCGCCGGCGAGCTGATCGAGGTCCCGGCGGGCCGGCACCGCATCTCGATCCTGCACCGCGGCCGCCTGCAGCCGCTGCCGGACGGATTCGCGTTGATGGCGCCCACGCGCTGGACGCCGGTGCTGCGCTCGCCGCTCTTCTCGGTGGCGGGCAAGGCGCGAATGGGGCTCGAGCGTTTCGTCCCGCCGCGCCTCGCCTCCGACGAGGACGACGAGAGCCTGACGTCCTTCGTCACCCGCAGGTTCGGTCGCGAGCTGCTGGAGCGGATCGTGGAGCCGATCGTCGCGGGTCTCTTGATCGCGGACGCCGATCACCTGAGCGTGCGCGCGGCCCTGCCGCGCTTCCTGGAGATGGAGCGGCGCCACGGCAGCGTGATGCGCGCTGCGGCGACGCAGGGCGCGCCGCTGGGGCAGGGCGCTTACCTCCGCGGCGGCATGGGCCGGCTCGTCGACGCCCTGGTCGCGGCGTTGCCGGCCGAGCGTCTGTGGACCTCGGCGCGAGCTGGCGTGATCGAACGGCGTGCGCCGCGCGAGCGGTTCCGGGTGGTCTTGAGCGACGGCCGCGAGGTGCACGCTCGCGCGCTGGTGGTCTCGTGCCCCGCCTACGCCGCCTCGGGTCAGCTGGTCGAGACCGCGCCGGAGCTGGCTCGCGAGCTGGGCCGGCTCCGCTATGCCGGGTGCGCGACGGTGAACCTCGGATACTCGGTGAATGCACTGAGACGACGACCAAATAGCTCGGGGTTCTTCGTGCCCAGGGCGGAGCAGAGCGCCCTGCTCGCGTGCAGCTTCGTGAGCGCCAAGTTCGAGCACCGCGCACCGCCCGACCGGGTGCTGCTGCGCGCCTTCCTCGGCGGGGCTGCGCGTCCGTCGGAGTCGCTGTCGGGTGACGATTCGGAGCTGGCCGAGCGGGCGCACACCGCGCTGGCGCGCGCCGTTGGCATCGACCGATCGCCTCTGGTGGTGCGCGTGCACCGTTATCCCGAGGCGATGCCGCAGTTCGACGTTGGCCACCTGGGTTGGTTGCAGCGAGTGAAGAGGGAAAGCGAGCGCCAGCCCGGCCTCTGTCTAGCCGGTGGGTGTATCGGCGCGGTCGGGATTCCCGACTGCATTCGGAGCGGAGAGCAGGCGGCGGTCGCAGCACTTGAACATCTGACCGCGACGGAGCTAGCAAGGACTCGCTGGCGAAGGGATCGGCCGCTGGCCGCCGGCGAGTGATCGTGATGCGGCGAGTTGAAACCTGAGGACCAGTCATTGTATACTGTATACAATCTGGAGCGACCCAAGGAATCGACGTGCTAGCCATGATGTGACGGTCCGCCTTCCCGAGGGACCGCAGCGGACCGGATCGCCGTGGCGCAGATCTTCCACCGCAGCACCAACACCATCGCCAAGGCCTCGATTTTCGGGGCTGGCGCCATTGCCGCTGCGGTGTTCGCGCTCGGGTTCGCGATTCAACGATCGTCGTACGTGACGCTGGTCAACGTTCCCCGCCAGCAGAAGGTCCCGTTCAGCCACCAGCACCACGTGCAAGGGGTCGGGCTCGACTGCCGCTACTGCCATACATCCGTCGAGGACTCCTCGTTCGCCGGCATCCCGCCCACCCAGACCTGCATGAACTGCCACTCGCAGCTCTGGACCTCGGCCTCGATCCTGGAGCCGGTGCGGGACAGCTGGAAGAACGGCACGGCGCTCGAGTGGGCGCGGGTCCACGATCTCGCCGACTTCGTCTACTTCCCGCACGACGTGCACGTGGCGAAGGGCGTCGCCTGCGTCACCTGCCACGGCCGGGTGGACAGGATGGCGCTCACCTGGAAGAGCAACTCGCTCTACATGGAGTGGTGCCTCGAGTGCCATCGAAACCCCGCCAAATATCTATCGCCCAAGGAAGCGGTTTTCCGGATGGATTGGGAGCCGCCGGCGGATCGCGAGGCGCTCGGCCGGAAGCTCATGGAAGAGAACAAGGTCCACACCCGCACCGACTGTTCCACGTGCCACCGATGACGCGCCCGGCTGACTCACTCGCAACCGAACCGACGGCCCCCGCGGCCACGGAGACCAACGGGCGCGCCGCCAGCTGGGAGATCGCGCGGTTGCGCGAGCGCCTGGCCGGGTTCGAGGGCAAGCGCTTCTGGCGCGGGCTCGACGAGCTCGCCGACACGCCCGAGTTCCACCGCCTCCTCGATCGCGAGTTTCCCGATCGCGCAGCCGAGTGGAGCGACCCGGTGAGCCGCCGCCGCTTCGTGCAGCTCATGGGCGCCTCGCTGGCGTTCGGCGGGCTCGCGTCGTGCTCGGGGCCGACCACCGGCAAGATCATCCCGTTCGTGAAGCAGCCCGAGCAGATGGTGCTGGGAAGGCCACTTTACTTCGCCACCGC
>CAZYWA010000485.1:0-6084 GCA_964650975.1 uncultured bacterium | reverse complement strand
TTCCCTACAACTACGTCGGCGGCGGCGGGGCGATCGGCAATCGCTATTTCATGGGAACCTATGCGCTGCTGTTCTTCCTGCTGTCGCGCCCGTTGCGACCGCGGACGTTGGCGGGCGTGTGGGCGGCCGCGGGGTTGCTCCTCGGCACCGCGCTTCTGGCACCGACGGCGGCGACCGCTTCCCCCGGTTCGCACGCGATGGGATTTCCGTGGCGCTGGTTTCCGCCCGATCGGCCGCTGTTGCTCGATCTGCCGACCGACACCAACCCGCACGCCTACGGAAAGCCGTTCGGCGATCCCGTCCGCTACAAGCTCTACTATCTCGACGATGCATTCTTTGGACCCGAGGCCGGTTGCGACTGGGTGCCTGATCCCAAGGCGCGCGGCGCCGGGTGCTTCTGGATACGCGGTGCACGCGAGAACGAGTTCTTGCTGCAGACCGAGCAGCCGGCGTCCGCGGTACAGGTGTCGGTCTCGAACGGTCCGAAGCCGAATCACGTGAAGATCACCGTCGAAGGACGAAAGGCCGAACGAGACCTGGCGCCCGGCGAGGTGTGGGCGACGTCGTTGCCGGCCGGGCGTGGATTCTCATACCACCACAAGAACCTTCGTGCTTCGATCTACCGTGTCGCCGTGGCGAACACGCAGGGCTTCGTTCCCGCGCTCGAGGCTCCCGACGGTCGAACCGGCGATCCGCGCTTCCTGGGGCTCTTCGTGAACGTGGACGTCACCACCGCGACTGGAGGGGATGGATGAGCGAGGTGCGCGACGAGCGCAAGACGGTGCTGCAGAGCCGGATGACCGATCTGGGCCGATCGCCCGTCGCGCGCTACCGCGAGGCGGTGGCCGGTGATGCGAGCCTCGCGAAGTGGATCTGCTTCGAGGCGGTGGTACTGGTGTCCACGGGATTGCCCGGGGCCCTGGGATTCGCCGCCCGAAAGCTGCTCTTTCCGACGGTGCTCGCGGCGACCGGCCGGGGGGTTGCCTTCGGCCGCAACCTGGCGCTCCGTCATCCGCACAAGGTTCGGGTCGGCGACGGCTGCATCTTCGACGACGGCGCGGTGCTCGACGCGAAGGGCTCGGGGAATCGAGGGATCACGATCGGGAATTTCGTGATGGTGGGCCGGAACTCGGTGATCGGTTGCAAGGAAGGCGACATTCGCATCGGCGACCGCACCAACATCGGAATCAACTGCATCGTGCACTCGGAGTCGCAGGTCGAGATCGGGGCGAACGTGTTGATCTCGTCGTTTTGCTACGTGCTCGGCGGAGGGCGGCACGACTTCGACCGGGTGGATGTCCCCATCATCCAGCAGGGTTCCACGACCCGTGGGGTCGTGATCGAGGACAACTGCTGGCTCGGAGCGGGGGTGACGGTGCTCGACGGCGTGACGATCGGCCACGACGCGGTGATCGGGGCCGGGGCGGTCGTCACCCAGGACGTGGAGCCGTTCGCGATCGCGGTGGGCATTCCGGCGCGGTTTCTGCGCTCCCGGGTGACCGCCTAGGAACCGCGATTCCGGGAACGGCACTCGAGGGGCTCCCGCGCTCCGAAACCTAGCGGTTGGGGGTTATCGTTGGGCAGACCGCAAGATACTGCGATCATGCGTTTGACGGTCCGGCCGACGGCCATTAGTTTGCGCGACCTGGCGGCGCTTGCGCAGACGGATCGGCTCGGCTAGAGTTGCCAGCGGTCGATTGCGCGTCGCGTCATGAGTCTCCCACCTGTCGCGCGTTCGTGCCGTGAGCTGAGTCACGGCGAGGTCTCCATTCGATGAAGATCCAGATGTACGTACCGCCGGGCGGTTACTTCGCGGAGCGGTGGTCGGAGAACATGATGCCCGCGCTGGGGCATCTCTACATCGCCGCCGTGCTCGAGGAAGCGGGGTACCCGGTCGAAGTGGTTCCGAGCCACGTCCTCGGGATGGATTGGGACCAGATCGAGGACAAGATCCGCCAGGACCGGCCCGACATCGTCGGCATCACCACCACCACCGAGAACCGGTTCCTGAGCTTTCGCCTGGCGGAGGTGACGAAGAAGGCGCACCCGAGCGCCTTCACCATCGTGGGTGGACCTCACTTCAACGGTACCGGCATCGACACGCTCGAGCACCTCCCCGCCATCGACGCCGTGTGCGAGGGCGAGGGCGAAGAGACCATGCTCGAGACCTGCCAAGCCATCGAGCGCGGCAGTGCGCTCGGGGACGTGGCCGGTCTGGTGTGGCGGAATGGCAAGATCACGCGCAACGCCAAGCGCGCGCTGATGCGCGATCTCTCGACCATGCCGATGCCCGCCCGGCATCTCGAGCCGATCGAGAAGTATCCATTCCTGATGGACGTTCCCGGGGTCGGCAAGCTCCCCGGCGGCAACATCATGACCAGCCGCGGTTGTCCGTTCACCTGTAAGTTCTGCGCGACGCCCACCAACTGGGGACGGAAGATGCGCGCCATCACGCCGGTGCAGGTGGCCGACGAGATGCAGCTCTTGAAGGAGAAGTACGGCGCCCAGGCGATCTGGTTCTACGACGACACGTTCAACTACAGCCCCAAGCGGGTTTACGAGATCTGCGACGAGATCGAGCGCCGCAAGCTCGATCTCCACTGGTGGTGCGAAGCGCGCGTGGACGTGATGGACAAGGTGCTGCTCGCGCGCATGCACGAGTGCGGGCTCTTCGGCGTGGGCTTCGGGATCGAATCGGCGAACCTGCGGGTGTCGCGCGACATCATCACCAAGCGCGCGACGCTGGCTCAGGCGTACGACGTGATCGACTGGTGCAACGAACTCGGCATGGTGCCGTCGGCCTTCTTCATCTTCTCGCATCCCACCGAGACCTGGCAGGAAGCGCAGGAGACGATCAGCGTCATCGAGAAGGTGCGCGATCGCGCCGACGCGAGCATGTCGATCCTGCACGTCTACCCGGGCACTCCGATCGAGGAGCGCGCGAGAGAAGAGGGCCAGCTCCCCAAGGATTTCTCGTGGAGCGTCGAGCGCGATCCACGGGTGGTGCTGCTGCCGCCGGTCCAGGGCCACGCGCCTCTCTACCTCGACAAGCTGACCTGGGCGCAGGTGTGCGAGCTGATGGTGCGGTTCTCGATCGCCCACAAGAAGGTCAAGGTGAAGCGCAAGCTTCCCGCGGTGCTCAAGAGCCTCTACTCGTGGCGCGACGTGTACCGGTACGGCGTGCTCACCCTGACCTTGCTGCGATTCCGCCTCATGGCGCGTCTACGCGGCGAGTCTCCTCACCACGGACCGGTGGGCTTCACGGTTCATTGAGCCGCTGGGCCGTGACCGTCCGGTCGCTGAGCCCCGGGACTGGGGGCCGCGTGATCGAGTGGACGGTTCCGACGAGTCGAGGGCTGGGAGTGCGCACGTGACCGCTGAGAGCGCCATGGCCGCCGATGCAACTCCGCCGTCCCCCGGCGGCGAGCGGCACGACCACGTTCCGAGCCGCGATCACTACAGCTACCAGGTGTATCTCCGTCCGGAGATCGCGGACGGGTTCGACCAGTCGAAGTTCGGCGGTGCCGTCGGCGGCTGGATCGCGGATCGCCAAGAGGCCGTGATCCGCCGGTTTCTGGGGCGCGAGCTCGCCGGCCGGCGGATTCTCGACGTGGGTGTCGGAACGGGACGTCTGGCGCTGCCGCTGGCGCGCGACGGCGCGCGAGTGGTCGGGATCGACGCCTCCCCGCTCATGCTCGGTCGCGCCGGCGAGAAGACCGGCGCCGAGCTGCGCAGCCGGCTGGCGCTCCTCACCGGCGACGCTCACCACTTGCCGTTTTGCGATCGGGCCTTCGACGCCGTGGTCTGCACCCGGGTGCTGCTTCACGTGGTCGAGTGGAAGCAGGCGCTCCGCGAGCTGTGTCGTGTCACGCGCCGGGACCTGATCTTCGACGTTCCACCCAAAGCGAGTTTCGCCCGCCTGGGTCCGCTGCTGAAGAAATGGTTCGGGACCGACGAGCAGGTGTACCGCACGTTCTGGATCCGCGCGCTCAAGCGGGAGCTCATTCGCAACGGATTCGAGGTCAGCGAGGTCCATCGCGAGTTCGTGCTGCCGATCGGCTTCCATCGGACGCTCGCTCGCGTGGGCTGGTCGGGCGCGATCGAATCTGCGCTGGGTGCCCTCGGGCTCAGGCGGCTGATCGGTGCGCCGGCCACGATCCACGCGAGACGCCGCGAGCGCTCGCGGGTGCTGATGATCTCGCCGCAGCCGTTCTTCAGCTCTCGCGGCACGCCGTTCAGCGTGCGCCACCGGCTGGAAGCCCTGTCGAGCCTGGGTGCCGACGTGGACCTCGTGACCTACCATCTCGGCAACGACGTCTCGATCCCGAACGTGCGGATCCATCGCATTCCCGCGCTGCCGGGCGTGCGCGACGTGCGCGTCGGCCCGTCGTGGATCAAGATTCCGCTCGACGCGCTGGTCGCCTGGAAGGCGATGACGCTGGCGCTCCGGAACCGGTATCACCTGATCCAGGGGCACGAGGAAGCGGGATTGATCGGCGCGTGGCTCGGATGGCTGACCGGAGTGCCACATCTCTACGACATGCACTCGAGCTTGCCCGAGCAGCTCGACAACTACGGCTTCACGCGATCGCGTCTGGCGCACGGGGCGATGCGACTCGTGGAGCAGACCACACTCGCCGGCTCGTCGAGCGTGATCGCGGTCTGTCCCTACCTGGTCGATCTGGTCGGCAAACGCGCACCCGGGACGCCGTGCGTGTTGATCGAGAACCGTCCTCCCGACGACCTCGTCGAGGAGGGTCGCGAGGCGAGTGCCACCCGCGATTTGCTGGGTCGGCTCGCAGCCGAGTCGGCCCGCATCGTGCTCTACACCGGCACGCTCGAGATCAACCAGGGCCTCGACCTGCTGCTCGATGCATTTCCGGCGGTTCTGGATCGCGTTCCCGAGGCGCGGCTGTTGCTGGTGGGCGGCGAGGCCGCCCAGGTCGAAGTGCTCCGCCAGCAAGCCGCGCGACTCGGCATCGAGCGCTCGGTGATCCTGACCGGACAGCGTCCGCTCGAGGACATGCCGGCCTTCATGCGGGCCTCCGAGGTGCTGGTCTCGGCGCGCAGCCGCGGGCAGAACAGCCCGCTCAAGCTCTACAGCTATCTCAAGTGGGGGCGCCCGATCGTCGCCACCGATCTTTACACCCACACCCAGGTCCTGGATTCGGCCACCGCGTTGCTGGTGCCGGCGACGCCGCGGGGAATCGCCGACGGAATCGTGACGGTGCTCAACGACTCCGCTCTGGCCGGAACTCTCGCGTCGGCCGCGCGTGCCCGGTACGTCGAGCGGTACAGCTGGGATCAGTACGTGGCGCAGACGCGTGTGGCCGTCGAGCACGCCATCGGCCTCCCCGCAGCCCACACATCCGCGCCGGTCAGGCTCGGCGCCGTTTGACGGTGCTCCTCCGCGCCGGGATATTGGCCGCAAGGCCGTTTCATCGGACTCTCGAGACATGAACAAATTGCAGCAGCTCGCGGGACTCGCGCGCGTCTATCGTTCGTTCCTCCGCCAGGAGATCGTGTCGAGCGCCCGCCCGGTGCGGCTCTGGATCGAGCCGACGAGCTGGTGCAACCTGCGCTGCCCGTATTGCCCCCAGGCGGTGGACGAGCAGCCTCCGCGCGGCTACATGGACCTGGGGCTCTTCCGGAAGATCATCGACGAGGCTCGCGGCTTCGTTTACGACGTCAACCTGACCCATCGGGGCGAGTCCACGTTCCACAAAGAGCTCTGCTCGATGGTGCGGATGTGCCGCGAGCGCGGGATCCGCAGCCGCATCCACACCAACGCCACGATCCTGAATGCCGAGCGCATCGAGCGCCTGGTGGAGGCCGCGCCCGATCTCTTGAGCTTCTCCTTCGACGGTTACGACAAGGAGACCTACGAACGGAACCGGGTCAACGGCAAGTTCGAGAAGACGCTCGCCAACATCGAGAATTTCCTGAAGCGCCGCAAAGCGCTGGGCCGCGAGAAGCCCTTCACGATCTTCCAGGTCATCGAGATGGAGGACATGAAGACGCCCGAGCAGCGCGAGAAGGGCCGCAAGCTCGACGGGCTCATCTGGAAACGTGAGGACGTTGTTC
>CAZYWA010000484.1:0-6095 GCA_964650975.1 uncultured bacterium | reverse complement strand
GTAAATGATGAGGTCGGACAGGGCGGCGGAGTCGTTGAAGACCGAGAAGATGTAGGGATAGGTTGGTCCGCCGCTGGTGGTGCCGCCTGCGCCGGTCGCACCGCCTGTGCCAACGGACCCGCCCGCGCCGCCTGTGCCAACGGAGCCGCCCGCGCCGCTGCTCGTCGAGCCACCGAGGCCTCCGGTTCCACCCAGGCCGGCAAGCGTGCCTCCCTCGCCGCCAACGGCTGATCCGCCGGCTCCGCCGAGACCGCCGCCAGCGCCGACCAGGCCGCCCGCCCCCGACGGCGAGCCGCCCGAGGCGCCGCTTCCAAACGTGCCGCCCGCAGACACCCCGTCGCCGCCCGTGCCCACACCGGCGCCGCCCGAGCCGGGAGCGCCCCCACCGCCCACGCCGGTGCCTGATCCACCCGCCCCGGGTCCTCCGCCGGCCGCTGCGGTCGTCCCACCGGCGCCGCCCGCGCCGGACGAGCCCGACGAGCCGTTGGAACAGCTCGCCCCGAAGGCGGTTACGATCAGAAAACCGCACGCCAGGCCGAAGGGGTGGCCAAGCGCGCTCAACCGCCGAGCATTCGAGATCCGTTGGGAGGGGCTCATCGGACCATCCTAACCCCGCTCGCTCATTTTTTGAGCCGGTAACCGGTCTTGAAGATCCAGGCTACAACGCCGAGGAGCAGGAGCAGGAACCCGGAGGTCATGGCCAGGCTGACGCCCACGCCCACATCGGCGGTGTCGTAGAAGCTCCAGCGAAAGCCGCTGACGAGGTAGACCACCGGGTTGAAGAAGGCGACGGTGCGCCACCTGGCCGGCAGCATGTCGATCGAATAGAAGGCGCCGCCGAGGAAGGTCAGCGGCGTCACGACCAGCATCGGAATCAACTGCAGCTGCTCGAAGCCCTTGGCCCACACGCCGATCACGAAACCGAACAGGCTGAAGGTGGTGGCGGTCAGCAACAGAAAGGCGATCATCCACAGCGGGTGGTGTACCTCGACCGGCACGAACACCGTCGCCGTCGCCAGAATGACGAGGCCGAGCGTGATCGACTTGGTCGCCGCGGCGCCCACGTAGCCGATGATCATCTCCACGAAGGAGATCGGCGCCGACAGGAGCTCGTAGATCGTGCCGGTGAACTTGGGAAAGTAGATCCCGAACGAGGCGTTCGAGATGCTGGCGGTCAGAATCGAGAGCATGATGAGGCCAGGCACGATGAAGGCTCCGTACGGGACCCCCGCGACGCGAGACATCCGGGAGCCGATCGCCGAGCCGAAGACCACGAAGTAGAGCGAGGTGGTGATGACCGGCGTGACGACGCTCTGGAGCAGTGTGCGGACGAAGCGAGCCATCTCGAACCGATAGATCGCCCACACGCCGGTGCGGTTGAAGCCCACCTCGCTCATGCTCGAGCGCCCGCGCCTCTGCCGTCGCTGACCAGGTTGACGAAGATCTCCTCGAGCGAGCTTTGGCTGGTGCTCAAGTCCTTGAAGGCGATGCCGAGCTCGGCGAGCCGCCGAAGGAGGGCGGGGATGTCGCCCGGCCCGCCCGGTGGGCCGTCGGAGCTCGCCGCGCCGGTCGAGTCGTGGGCGTCGAACGTGTACTCGAGCTGGTTGCCCTGCGCCTTGAGCGCGAGCGGCCAGGCACCGAGCTCGGGCGGCAAGGCCGTCATCGGCTCCTGCAGATTCAAGGTGAGCCGCCGCTTGCCGAGCTTCTGCATGAGCTTGGCCTTCTCCTCGACGACGATGAGCTGACCCCCGCTGATGATGCCGATCCGGTCGGCCATCTCCTCGGCCGCGTCGATGTAGTGGGTGGTGAGGATGATGGTGACGCCGCTCTCGCGCAGCCGCCGCACCAGCGCCCACATGTCGCGGCGCAGCTCGACGTCGACGCCCGCGGTGGGCTCGTCGAGGAACAGGATGGTGGGCTCGTGCGACAGCGCCTTGGCGATCAACACGCGGCGCTTCATGCCGCCCGAGAGCGTCATGATCTTGTCCTTGCGTTTCTCCCAGAGCGATAGGTCGCGCAGCACCTTCTCGATGTGCGCTGGATTCGGCGCGCGGCCGAAGAGCCCACGGCTGAAGCACACCGTGGCCCACACGGTCTCGAACATGTCGGTGGTGAGCTCCTGCGGAACCAGGCCGATCTTGGCGCGCGCGGCACGGTAGTCGCGGACGATGTCGTGCCCGTCCGCGACGATCGTGCCCTCGGTCGGCGTCACGATGCCGCACACGATGCTGATGAGCGTGGTCTTGCCGGCGCCGTTCGGCCCCAGGAGCGCGAAGATCTCGCCCTTCCGGATCTCGAGGCTCACGCGCTTCAGCGCTTCGAGGCCCGAGGCGTAGCGCTTGGTGAGGTTGGTGACGGTGATGATCGGAGGCATCCCGGGAAGGTAGCGCAACGGGCGCCGCTTCGGCCTGACACGGACGTCGCCGACGGCAGGCGAGCGTCCATGGTCGTGCCTCCAGCGATCGGCCCAGACAGGCTGTGCCGCTCACACCGATCGGACCGGAGGGTGATGACCCATGAGATGGCTCGAACGCTACTCGAACTACACGTACGCGCTGCTGCGGATCTTCGCGGGCGCGATGCTCGCGTTTCACGGCTCGCAGAAGATCCTGGGAATCCTTTCCGACTTCCCGCGGCCGCCGGTCGGCTCGCAGCTCTGGTTGGGCGGCATCATCGAGCTGGTGGGCGGGACGCTGGTGGCGCTCGGCTTCCAGACGCGTCTCGCCGCGTTCCTGCTGAGCGGCACCATGGCGGTCGCGTACTTCCAGTTTCACTGGAAGCTGCAGCTCGGCCGCGCCTTCTTCCCGGCGATCAACAAGGGCGAGCTCGCGGTGATCTACTGCTTCGTGTTCCTCTACCTCGCGAGCCGCGGGGGCGGAGCCTGGAGCGTCGACCGCAGGAGCTGACGGGTGGCTCGCGCGCAGGCCGAGGCCCGTTGGCGCTCGCTCGGTGCGGATGTTAGACGTGAAGTTTCCATTCGACCTCCCATGGGAGCACGTCCATGTCCGCCATCACCCTGTTCGTCGCGACCCGCAAGGGACTCTGGATCTACCGCAGCCATGACCGCGCCGCGTGGCAGGTCGAGGGTCCGCAACACTACGGGTGCATCGTCCACCACGTGGTGCTCGATCCCCGTGACCGCCGCACGATCCTCGCTGGCGTGCGCACCGGCCACCTGGGCCCGACGGTGCAGCGCTCGACCGACGGCGGCCGCACCTGGCAGGAGAGCCCGCAGCCGCCCGCGTTCGCGAAGGGCGAGCCGCGCGGGCGGGCCGTCGATCACGTGTTCTGGTTGACCCCGGGCCACGCGAGCGAGCCCGGCGTCTGGTATGCGGGCACCTCGCCGCAGGGCCTCTTCCGGAGCAGCGACGGCGGCATGACCTGGAGCGCTTTGAACGGCTTCAACGATCACCCCGACCAGAAGAGCTGGGTCGGCGACGACAAGGACGGCACTCCGGACGGACCCAAGCTCCACTCGGTGCTGGTCGACCCCCGCGATGCCAGGCACCTCTACCTCGGCATGTCGAGCGGCGGTGTGTTCGAGTCGAAGGATCGCGGGGAGACCTGGAAGCCGCTCAACAGCGGCGTCTCGATCGACGTGCTGCCGCCCTTGCCCGACGGAAAGGAGTACGAGTTCGGCCACGATCCGCATTGCGTGCAGCTTCACCCCAAGAATCCCGATCGCCTCTGGCAGCAGAACCACTTCGGCATCTACAAGCTCGACCGTGACAAGAGCGAACGCTGGGAGCGCGTCGGCCGCGCCATGCCCGAGGAGGTCGGCGACCGCGGATTCCCGATCGTGCTCGACCCCGCCGACCCGGATTCCGCCTGGGTGTTCCCGATGGACGCGACCGACGTGTGGCCGCGCGTGAGCCCGGATGGGCGCCCGGCGCTCTTTCACACCAAGGACGGCGGCAAATCATGGCAGCGCCAGGCGAACGGCCTCCCCGCGGAGCAAGCGTGGTGGACCGTGAAGCGCCAGGCGATGTGCGGAGACGGCGAGCGGCCCGTGGGCCTCTATCTCGGCACCACCAGCGGCGAGGTCTGGGCGAGCCGCAATGCGGGCGAGTCGTTCGAGTGCATCGGCCGGCACCTGCCGCACATCTACTCCGTGACGTCGGCCGTGGAGGCGTGATGCGCGTGGTGTTCCCCACCCACTTGCGCAGCTACACGGGTGGACGGGCGGAGGTCGAGTCCCAGGGCGCGACGCTCGCCGACGTGCTCCTCGATCTCGATCGCCGCCATCCGGGAGTTCGATTTCGCGTGGTCGACGAGCAGGACCGCATCCGCCCGCACATCAAGTTCTTCGTCGGCCAGGAGCTGGCGAGCACGCTCGACGTCCCGGTGGGCGCCAGCGACGTGCTGATCGTCGCCGCGTTCTCGGGCGGGTAGGCCGGGGACTGGGCCCGTGGCGGCTCACCGTACTTGGGATCGTGAGCGCCCAGCCGATCGCGACGTCCGCGGCGTGGCCCTGACCGCGGCAGTCTCGCCGCTGGCGAGCAGGGAGCCGCTCAGCAGCGACGCGAACCACGCCCGAAATGCCCGTGAGCGAGCGCGCGACGAGCGCGCTCCTTGCTCGCCCCACACGAACGGCCCGAAGAGCGGCTCGGCCAGGAGCACCAGGGCACCCAGGTGTACGGCGAAGGCGCTCGCTTCCGGTGGTGACGCCGCTCGATCCCCCGAGAGTGCAAGGCGCGCCTCTTCGACAGCGGCCGTGACGCGGCGGAGGGATCCACGTCGGGCCGGTAGGCGTTCCGACGAGAGCGCCAGCCAGCCCACCACACGGCTCGTGCCTTCGCGCTCGAACGCGTCGAAGGCGTCGTCGAGCAAGGTCCGCGCGGTGGCGTGCGGGTCGGCCGCGCGGGGAAGTCGCGTGAGCACCTTCCGGTAGCGCCGCTCCAGCGCCCGCGCGACCACCGCCTGGAGCAGCGCGTCGCGGGTGCCGAAGTGGTGGAGGATCGCGGGGTGGGTGATGCCGAGCCGGCGGGCGAGCTCGGCCACCCGCACGCCGTCCGGACCACGCGCCACCAAGGTGCGCTCGGCCTCGTCGAGGATCCGCTCGCGCGCCTCGGAGGGATCGAGGCGAATGCGGGTTGACCTGGTGTCCGCCATTATTTACAGTACTGTAAGTAAGCGTCCGGAGCGATGCAAGCGGAAGGAGATCCGATGCATGCCGCAGCCAGCACCGCCACCCTCGCCGAAGCCGAGCCCGGCGCCGCCGTCCCGAACAGCGACGTCTGCCCGTTCGATCCGTACGCCTCGGAGACCGTCGAGAACCCGTTTCCGTTCTATGCCTGGCTGCGTCGCGAGGCGCCGGTCCACGCGCTGGATCGCGCCGGCTACCACGTGGTCGCGTCGCATGCGCTGGTGCGCGAGGCGGCGCTCGCCGTCGACGACTTCTCGTCCAACATCCTGGCGGTGCTGACCGCCCAGGCGGACGCGGCACCGGCGCTTCTCGACCTGACGGGGATGAACCCGATCGTCGACGTGCTCGCCACCATCGATCCGCCGCGTCACGCCGCGCAGCGCCGGCTCGCCAACCGCGCGTTCTCGGCGGAGCGAGTCGCGGCCCTCGATGGTGATCTCCGAGCCCGGGCACGTGCACTCGTCGACGCCGCGATCGGTGCCGGCGCCACCGACTGGATGACGGCCCTCGCCGTGGCGCTACCGATGGGGACCATCGCTCGGCTGCTCGGGCTGCCCGACGCCGATCTCGAGCAGCTGCGGGCGTGGTCGGACGCCACCGTCGGAACCGTGAACGGCCTGCTCGACGCGGAAGGCTTTGCCGACGCCGCGCGCCAGGCGATCGAACTCGCCGACTACCTGCGCGCCCGGCTGGGCGAGGCACGGGCCGCGCCGCGCGACGACCTGACGAGCGAGCTGGCACGCTGCGTGGAGGCGGACGCCGACCAGCTCACCGAGGAAGAAGCGCTCTCGATCGTGTTCCAGCTGTTCGTCGCGGGCAACGATTCGACCGCGAGCCTGATCGGCAGCGCGCTCCGGTTGCTGGTCGAGAGCCCGCCGGTGGAAAGCGAGCTACGCGCACATCCGGAGCGGATCCCGGCCTTCGTCGAGGAGACGCTGCGCCTCGAGTC
>CAZYWA010000483.1:0-6097 GCA_964650975.1 uncultured bacterium | reverse complement strand
GCGCAGTCGGCGTAGGTCGTGGGCGTGTTGTTGGCGTTCTGGTCGGCGTTGGCGATCGCCTCGCGCAGCGTGCAGACGCCGTCGATGCCGTTCGCGACGTCGTCTTCCGAGTCGACGTTGATGGTGGCCGCGAGTCCGGGTGCTCCCGGGAGGGCGAGTAACAACGCGAGAACCGCCAGCGGCCAGCAACGCTTCCGCATCGAAGAGCGCGACGAAGTCATGATCCCCCCACAGTTGACCAGCATCCGCGCGGTCTTAACCCTCATCGGGGCGCGCGCGCAACCGCCGAATGAGTGCGTGAACGGCGGACTTTCCGGGCGGCGCCGAGGCTCAAGCGACACGCTTGCAGCCCCAGCAAGCGCGGCGATTGGCGTGGATTTGCAGGTCTGGACGGCACGTTCGTGCCAGCAGGCCACCGCTGCTGGTCGGAAGGTCATCCAGCTGGAATCAAACCGATTTCAGCTGCCATAGAAGCTTAAGATTCTGCGCATGTTAGAAGCGGACGCTTCTATCTTCATGGAACCTAGAGCTTCTATCGCGGGTGGCGAGCCGCGAGGTCGTCACAGCCAGCCGTTCATCGACGCGAACGCCTCGATCGCGAGCAGCAGCAAAAGAACGGCAGTCGGGCGAAACCCCCACCGCCGGCTGTAGGGCCAGAGCGGGAGCGTTGCGAGGGAGCCCGCGAGCAGCACCAGGAATCCCAGGGTTCCGATCATGAGAACCGCCTCCTTCCTTCAAGTCTCGGTGCGCTCATGGCAGCCACGACCACATGTCGGTCCGCACGTAGCCCAGCACCGCTCGCGCGAGCGCCGTGTAGAACCGGTCGCTTCGCGCCCGGATCCGGACGAAGCCGGTGAGCCCGGGTGCCAGCGACGAGGCGTCGGGCTGGTCGAGGACGAGCCGCACCCGCACCACGCGAGCGCTGCCGTTCGCCGGTGCTTCCTGCGACAGTGTCTCCCGGTCGGTGCGGTAGGCCGCGGCGTCGAAGCGGCCCTCGGATTCGGCCGCCGCGGCGACACTCAGCACCCGTCCCGCCAGTGCGCGGCCTTGCATCGCCGAGAGCCGCACCGTCGCCTCGAGGCCCGGGCGGACCAGCAGGAGCGCGTCCTCGGGAGCCGCCATCTCGACCCACCCGGGCGTGGGATCGCGGATCAGCGCCAAGAGGTCGCCCGCCTGGACCGCTTGCCCGGCGCGAGCGTCGAGGTTCGGCGTGTCGATCCTTCCCGCGATCGGCGCGGTCACGTCGAGCTGCGCCACCAGCGCCTCGCGGTGCTCGACGATCGCCGCCTGCCGCTTCACCTCCGCCTCTTGCGCCGCGATCGTCTCGTCCCGGGTGCCGTGGCGGAGCAGGTCGAGGCTCGACCCTGCCACGGCCACCGCCGTGGCACGGCGGTCGCGGCGGTTCCGCGACTGCGCGAGCGACTGCTGCGATGCGGCTCGCTCGGCCAGGAGGTGCTCGTCCCTCGTCACCTCGACCTGGGCGTGCGCCAGATTGGCTCGGGCGCGGTGGAGCTGGGCCTCCGCGATCCGGATGTCCTCGGGCCGCGCACCGTTCCGAAGCCACGTCAGCTCGGCGCGCTCACGGGCCAGCGCCGCGCGTGCCTCGTCACGCTCGCGTACCAGCTCCGGGTTGTCGAGGGTGAAGAGCGTCGCCCCCGCCTGGACCTCGTCCCCGGTGTGGACGTGTATCGCGCGCACCACGCCGGCGGTGCGCGCGCGAACGCCGGCTTCCGCCGCGGGCAGCGTGCGGCAGCGGCCCGCGACGTCGAGCTCGTACGGCCACAGCAACACCGCGCCGCAGAGCAGGACGAAGAGCGCCGTCAGCAGCCGTCGCGCGCGCTTCGCCCCCAGCACCGTCCGGCAGCGGCCGGCGAGCGCGGTCGAGCCGAGCCACCCGGCGATCTCGCCCTGATAACCCCAGAGCGCGATCGCGAGCCCCAGCAAGAGGCCGTTCGGTCCCATGCGCGACTCGAGCCACCAGAGGCCGCCGATGACCAGCACCGCCGAGCCCAGCCACACGAACGCGTGGTAGCCGGCGCCGTAGGCGCGAAGCCAGAACCGCTCGCGGTCCATGAGCGGCTCCGGCGACGTGCGGCGGCCGAGCCAGGCGCTGGTCTCGGCGAGCGCACGCTCGCGCAGCCGCCAGTCGTCGAGCACCGCGCACAACAGCCGGTAGCAGTCGAAGCGGAGGAAGATCATCGCGTGCAGCAGCATGTGCGCGAGGCAAGCGGGCAAGAGCAGCAGGAAGATCGTGCTCAGGTCGGAGCGGGGATCGGCCATGCCCCACCCGAGGGCGGCGAAGGCACCGATCGCGGTCTGGCACCAGAGGCCGGCGGTGAGCGTCGTCCAGCGCGCTCGACCATGTAGCTGCGCCACCGAGTCGCCCAGCTCACAGTGGAGGAACGGCACCAGGTTGAGCAGCCAGTGCACGCGGAAGCCGTGCACCCGGCCGCCGTATTTCCGGCACGCGACGCCCACCGCGGCCTCGCGGGGCGCGTTCACCAGGAAGAACGTCTTGGCGAGCGACAGCATCGCGAGCAATGGCAGCGGCACGGTGTCCATCAAGTGCTCGAGCTGGGCGAGATAGCGGTCCCAGCCGTGAATCACCGCCGTCGCCCCGACGAGCGACAGCGCGGCGATCGCGACCGCCGTGAGTGGATGGAACGCCCAGCCGAATGCGACGGCGATCCAGTCGAGGAAGGTGTTGAGCGCCTGCGCGCGAGGCGAGACGTGCGCGTCGATCTCGGGCGCCGCCGACCGCGCTTGCTGCGCTCCCGGCGCCGCCGGGAGCGCAGGATCGAGCAGCCCGAGTGTCCGCAGCTGCTCGACGAACTCGCGTACGGTGCGCGGATCGATCTCCGCGCCGGTGCGGCGACGGCACTCGCGCGCCACGCTCTCGGGCGAGCCCTCCGCGGCGACCAGATCGACCAGCACCCGTTCGGTCGCTCCCAGGTGAAAGGCCTCGCCCGAGCGCGGATCGCGCAGCACGAAGTGCCGCGGTCCGACCCGCAGCAGCTCGACGCCCGCGTGCAGCGGGGTCACGACGGGATTCCGGTCAAGAGCTCGGCGAGCTCGCCGATCAGGGCGATGGCGGCCGTCGAGCCCGCCAGCAAGGCGAGGATTCTCCACCACGGGTTCGGGGCGCGCGGACTCCGGTTGCCGGGGCTCGATTCGATGTTCGACATGACTCGTTCTCCTGGCGCCACGGCGCGGGCAAAGCCGCGCGGGCGCATGGCCTGCGAGAAGCGGAGACGCGAACACGCGCGCCCGCGAGCCTTCGCGGAGCGGCGTTGCGTCAGGAGCGCAGGATCAGGAGAGCGAGGGCGGCGCGCGTGGCGCGGCGCTCGAGCGAAGCGGGGTACCGTTCGACGGCGCGGCCGAGATGCCGCGCGGTGTGAACCGGTGCGTGGTGATTCGAGCGCCGGCGACGTCGCTCGCCACGGCCACCTGCAGCGTCTCGGAGGTCTGCCGGGTGCGTCCGGTGCGCAGGGCCGCGCACGCGACGTCGGTCGAGGTGCCGGCCGACCAGGCGGCGTCGGCGCCGTGCTGCCCAGGCGCATGGAAGCGCTCGGGCGAGCCGCGCGACGCTTCGGTGCCGAGGCGGAGCTCCCGCCGCGGGCTGAACGAGGCGGCGCATCCGACGAGCGTCGCCAGCGCCAGCAGCGCCGCGAGCGCCGCGCGCCCGGGAGAGCGAGGTTTCATGAGCAGCCGGATCATGGGTTGGACACCCGACGGTAACCGCCGCTCTCCCGCACGGTCAAGACATCGCGCACCGTGCCGCGCCGCGGAGGTGCGGCACCCACCCGGCGGTCGATGCCTGCGAATGCACCGGAGCGCGCGACCGAACCGCGGTCACCGTGAAGAAGACCGAATCGATCGACCCAGCGGATTAGCCCCCGACCTCTCCTGCGTGGGCTGAAGGCCCGGAGGGACGCGGTTCCTCGCGTCCGCAGCGTTCGATCGTGACGTGACGATGCGGCTGCGAGGGACCGCAGCCCGCCGTACTTGCGCGGTATGATCGCGCGCTCATGGTGGCGAAAGCTTCATCCTCCCGGCGAGCGCCGCGGAAGCGCGCGGCGGATCTGCGCGTTCGCACCGAACCGCCCGCTCCCGCGCGGCTCATCGGCGCCGACGGTCGGCCCGCGTTCGGAGTGTTCGCCGACGCCGTGGGCGAGGTGAACATCGGCGACTACCGCCACAGGACACCGATGGGTCGGACCGCGGGCTTCCTCGACCGCTGGCTCGGCTTCAAGCGGTTCCAGTATTTCGGCGTCATCAGCGACGAGGTGCTGTTCGGTTGCGCGCTCGCCGACCTCCGGACCCTGGCGCTGGCCTTCGTGTACGTGCACGTGCCGGGAGTGGGGATGGTGGTCGAGCGCAGCGTGCGCGCGCCGCTCGGCCTCGGTGTGCGGCTCTCCACCTCGCCGATCGGCGGGACCAGCCGGTTCGCGTCCGGCGCCCTGCAAGTCGACTTCGCGTATTCGGCCGCGCCGCGCCGCAAATCGGTGCGCGTCCGTCTCGGCAAGGACCTCGACGTGGAGGCGTCCTTCGACGAGAGCGCCGCGCGTTTCGAGCCGATGTCGCTCTGCACGCGCGTCGGGCGAAACGGCTGGGTGTACGCGCACAAGGTGGCCGGCGTTCCGGTCACCGGACGGCTGCGCTCGGCGCGCGGCGAGATCGATCTCGCCCGGGCGAAGGCCTACGCGCACCACGATTTCTCCGCGGGCTACATGCGCCGCGAGACGTTCTGGAACTGGGCCTGTCTTTCGGGCCGCTCCGCCGACGGGCACGCGATCGGCCTCAACGTGTCGTGCGGCGTCAACGAGACCAGCTTCTCGGAGAACTGCTTCTGGCTCGACGGCCGGATCCATCCGCTCGGGCTCTGCCACTTCGAGTACGACTGGGACCGGCCGCTCGAGCCGTGGCGGGTGGCGAGCGGCGACGGGCGCCTCGAGCTCGATTTCCAGCCCGAGGGCCAGCATCGAGAGCGGCTCGACCTGGGCTTCGCGGCCTCCGACTTCAAGCAGGTGTTCGGCCGCTTTCGCGGCGAGCTGCGCACCGCGGAGGGCCGCGTGGTGCCGGTCGCCGATTGCTACGGCTTCGTCGAAGACCAGTACGCGAAGTGGTGACCAGCCGCGCCGCGTTCCGGCAGCTGCCGTTCGAGGCGCTTCCCGAGGCGCCGCGGCTGCCGCACGGCTACGCGACCGCGCGGGCCGTGACGACGCCCGTCGCGTCCGCCGCGTTCGGAACGCTCGACACGCACTACCGCACCCTCGGGTCGGGCCCGCCGCTCCTCTTGGTGCACGGCCTCATGACGTCGAGCTACTCGTGGCGCTACGTGATCGGGCCGCTCGCGAAGGAGTTCACGGTCTACGCACCGGATCTGCCGGGCTCGGGCCGGACCGAAAAGCCCGCCGTCTCGTACCACCCGGACCGGGTCGCGGACTGGATCGCCGATTTTCAGCGGGCAGTCGGAATCCGGGGGTGCGCCACGATCGGCAACTCGCTCGGCGGCTACCTGTGCATGCGGCTGGCGCTTCGCGATCCCAGCGCCATGCGACGGCTGGTGAACCTCCATTCGCCCGGAGTGCCGCTCGCACGTCTCGCGTTGCTGCACGCGGTGCTCTCCGTGCCGGGAAGCTCGACGCTGCTCGCATGGCTCGTGACCCGCGATCCCGAGCGCTGGGTGCACCGAAACGTCCACTATCACGACGAGACGCTGAAATCCCGCGAGGAAACGCGGGAATACGCCGCCGCGCTGGTCTCGCCGGGAGGCCTGGGTGCGTTCGCGCGGACGCTGCGCGAGACGCTCGATCCGGCCGCGATGCGCCAGTTCGTGGGCGACCTCGCCGCGCGCCGCGACCGCGGCGAGCCGTTTCCGATCCCACTCGAGCTCGTCTACGTGCCGCGCGATCCGATGGTGCCGCCTCAAGTGGGCGAGCGGCTGCGCGCGCTGATTCCGGATGCGGAGTTCGTGCGGCTCGCGGATGCGTCGCACTTCGCGCACGTCGACGCTCCCGAGCGCTTCCTCGAGGCCGTGCGGCCGTTTCTCGCGGGCCGCTGAGCCCGGTCCTGGGATGGACTGGTAAGCTCCACA
>CAZYWA010000482.1:0-6133 GCA_964650975.1 uncultured bacterium | reverse complement strand
GGAATGGCGACTGCAGCGTCCCGGCCAACGTGGCTGCGGCCCTGCTCGAACGCGGACACGCCACCGTGACGACCAAGACGGGCGAGTCGATCACCGCCCTCACCGAGTGGTCCGTCGCCTGGGTGTACGACGGTCGGCCCTCGTTTTACAGTTCCGGCGACGGCCGCGCGTTCACCCGCGTCCACGTTCACTACCGACCCGACCCCGAGGCGGCCAACTGCGGTAGCGGTTGCGTGCTCTACGCAGGGGACCATGCTGTCCACCACGACTCGGTGATCTAACCCGGAGGGGCAGGGTCGCAGAGCGCTCGTTGGCGAGCGGAGACACGAAAGGCGAGCGGCCTCAGCCACTCGCCTTCGCGCTTCGCGGACTTCTGCTCAATCAGGGAAGAAGGGCGGCCCTCCAAGACACCACCTCAAACCCAAGGCCCCCCTTCGCGAAACCGTTGTTTGTTTGTTGAATTTTTCCCCAGGTAAGTGACGGGGCCTTGGAGAGCACGCGCCGAGACACCATAGCGATCGGCATGCCAATCGAGGTGTCTCACCTGCAGCGCTGCGGGTATCGCGCGAACATTCTGAAAAGACACAACAAGGGCGACCTCGACACCGACCCATGTCGCCGTCAGATCGGTCGTGACATCCGTGACCGATGTCGCAGAATGCGAGTGCGTGGCAGAACGCATCGCGACGTGTGGGCCGGCGGCGAACGCTCCGAGCGAGACGGCATGCGCTCAGAGCCGGAGTCCTTCATGCGTAGCGTGCCCTTGCTGCGCGACGAGGCTCAGCGTCGATCCCACACCACCGTCACGAGCGGGTTAACCCGCGCTTCGGCGGCGCGGGTTGCGATCGAACGGGCACCTGCCCTACCCCAGCGCCCTACGTGGCACCGTGGGCGGTGTCGGGCGCGGTCGACGGCTCGAGCCGCTGCCGGCGGACAAGCAACCCTCGACTCAGCCACCAGACAGGGCCCGGCGGCATCATCGCTCGCCCGGGCGGTTCGGGAGCGCCCACGAGCCGACACGGCGCGTGTGGCGGGCGACACGGGGAGCCCCGGCGGCTCCCTATAGACTATAGAGAGGTCACGGGGCCGCCCCGACTCGGCGCCCCGGTCACGGACCAAAACGCCCATTCTCAGGGCGTCATCTTCCACCATAGGGTGGGCACCGCTCGCGGAATCCCTACCTGAAGTGCCCTGTGACACCCTGTGCCGCCCTGTCAGGCAAACTTCGATTCCCGGCGGGGTCAACAACCACGATTGGAGCCGGTAACACCACCACCGTTGCCCGCCGCGCCCCGGATGCGGAGCTCCTTGGCTCACCTACGCCACCAAGAGCCGCGGTGCCGCGAAGACAAGCCGGGACGCGGCACCGACCAGCTCGCGCGCCTTGGCTTACGCACGCCTGCCGTCGACGAGCGGCACCTCCGGAAACCACGTCTTCTCGATCCAGGGCTTGTCGACCCACGTGACGTTCCGGAGTGGACCGTCGAAGTTGCCCTCCAAAAACTCGAGGTCAAGTTCGTCGCCCGGCTCGCGGCTCGTGAGTAGGACGACTTCCCGCTGGGAACCTGTCGGGCTCTCGAAGCGGTAGAGCACCAGCCGCTCCTCGCATGGGAACGGTGTCGATGCTCCATTACCCCAACGTCTGTCGTCATGATCGTCCTCATGTAGCTTGCGGGCCGATTCGCCACGCGCGGTGACCCAGCGATGGGAGATCGCTCGCTACTCCGCCCCAGGGACGCTAGCGTCCCAACACGCGTCAGCTTGAGCCTCACGACGGCCCCAGGCCGACAACGTCATCCGTAACGTCTCGACTGCGCGTCTCGCCGCCAACTGATCCCCAACCACGAGCGCGCCTTCGAGAGTCCCAATGATGCCGAGTGCCTCCATGATCTCGGCCGCCGCGACCTCGCGGGCACTCACTACGGAGCTCACTACAGAGGCGTCCGTAGACCCGCGAGGCTCCATTCGGACCACCTTATGGTCGTGATTTTCTCTATGATCTTGGGAGCCAAGCGGGTGCTCGCGGATGATGGTGTGGCTTCGACTCCCTTCTCCGGCACCATCCAACCTGCCGAGATCTCTCGCGCTTCCTCTCGCGTGTCGATCTGGGGAGCCTTCTGGGAGCGAACCACCTTCCCCGTGCCGCTTGTCGAACCAGACGTGGTGCGATGAATGCCGAGATTCGCTACCTCGGCGCACAGCGTCGGCCAGAACGTCCGCAGGTAGTGCCGCTCGGCCGTCGAACCCTTGCCGACGGTGTGCACCGCGCGGTCGAGCACCTCGAGCCTCGCGCCATCGTCGACTGCGAGTGTCAGGAAGGTCGAGCGAGCGCAGTTCGGCGAGCGGCCCCGCTTCCCATTGCCGACGAGCACCGGCAACCCGAGCCGTTCGAGATCCTCGTAGAACGCGCGCCGGTAGGTCCGGTCGTGCCACATCGGGCTTGGCGGCCCCGGGACTACGAAGTCATCCGGTGTCGGCGCTTCCCCCTTCCCAGCCCCGGGGCCGGATTCGGCGCGAACCCCACCTCGGCGCTGATCGCGATCGGCCACGGACCCGGTCGCTGCTTCTGGCGTCCAACTCTGTCAGCGGTCGAGCTCGCGCGCGAGAGCGGCTGGCCCCACCAAGACGACTTCCACACCAAGGCAAGGAAACCATGACGACAAAACCCGTTCCCGATGGCTACCACAGCGTGACCCCGTACTTGACTGTGACGGGCGTCGCGAACCTGATCGACTTCTTGAAGGAAGCGTTCGCCGCCGTGGAGACCGAGCGCATGACTCGACCCGACGGCACCGTTGGGCATGCCGAGGTCCGAATCGGCGACTCGATGGTGATGATGGGCGAGGCCAGCGACGCGTGGAAACCGATGCCGAGCGCCCTCTACCTGTACGTGGCAGACGTCGATGGGGTCTACCGGCGCGCACTCGCTGCGGGCGCTACTTCGACGATGGAGCCCATGGACCAGTTCTACGGTGATCGCAGCGGCGGCGTGAAGGACCCGGCCGGAAACATCTGGTGGATCGCGACGCGCGTCGAGAATCTCTCAAGAGAGGAGTTGGAACGACGCGCTGAAACGGTGTTCAAGAAGTAGTCGGCGTCGAGGTCTTGGCGAGCGGCGAGCCTTCGTTCGGCCGCATCAGCTTCGCATCGAGCAGCGCGAGCAGGGTCTCCCAGTGGCGCTCGCTCGCGGCCTGATCGTAGGCCGGCGTGTCGCGAAACACCCAGCCGTGTTTGGCGGGATACGTCTCGATGCGATGGTCGACACCGGCGTGCGTGAGCGCCTCCTCAAGCCGCGCCTTCATCTCGTCGGGGAACGAAGGATCGTCCGTCGCGCCGGCGACGTAGACGCGGGAGCGAATCCGCGGCGCGAGCAGGTGCGGGCTGTCGGGCTGGTCGCTGGCGAGGCGGCCGCCGTGGTACGAGGCGGTCGCCACGATGCGATCCGGGTAGGTCCCCGCCGCCGTGAGCGACATGAGCCCACCCATGCAGTAGCCGGTGGTGCCGGTACCTCCGGGCTTCACATCGGGCGAGTGGGTAAGGAAGTCGAGGAAGGCCCCGGTGTCGGACATGACGTTCGCCGGGGTCGCGAGCGCGAGGAACGTCTCCCTCATCCTTCGCTTCTCCGGGTCGGAGAAGATCGCGCGCGGATCCATCGGCTCGTAGGCTCCCGAGCGGTGGAAGAGGTCCGGCAGCAGCACGAAGTAGCCGTGGGTCGCGAGCCGCTCGCCGATCTCCAGCATGGCGGGCCGGATGCCGAGGCCATCCATGAAGACCAGGACCGCCGGCCAAGGACCGCCGCTCGGGGGACGGAACACGTAGCTCGGGCATGCGCCGTCCGGGGTCTCGATCTCGATCCGCTTCACGAACGCACCTTCGCACGAAGCGGCGCCGATCACGAGGAAGCGCGCCGCGGCGCTGGAGAGTGAGCGACCTGCGGCGCTGCATGGCCTGACGCACCCATCCATGCGGACTCTGCAGACGCGCCGCCCTGGGCGGCGCCCTCTTCCCGTACTCGTCGAACCCCTCGTGGTCGCATAGCCTCACCGACCCGGCGCTCGAATCTCGAATCAGACCGCGGGCTCGTCCAGGGCGCGGAGACGCTGGGCGAGGCGCGTGACCTCCGATGGTCGAGTTCCTACGCTTCTTCGGGATCTCCACGCGGGTCCGGTGGGCTGACCCGCACGGCGCGGGACCGCTCGGCTACGTGCTGATTGCGATTCTGATCGCGGTAGCGTCGGTCGCGCTCGCCGGCATCCGCTACCGGCGCCGTTCGCGCGCACTTCGGGGCGCGGCGCTGGCACTCGGCTGGGCCGCCGCACTGGGTGTCGCGGCCGGCGGTTTCGTGCGGCTCAGGCTCGATCTCGCGAACGCCATCGCTGGCACCGCCGAGTTCGTGCTCACGTCGGGCGGCGAATTGCTGGTGCTCGGCCCCGGCGTACCCGCCCCGGCGCCCGGGGGAGCAATCGGCCTCGTGCGCTCGCCCTCGATGAGTCGAGGCGAGCTCATGGGGTGGCTCGACGCCGGGAATCGGCTGGTGGTAGCGCGCGCCACACTCCTCGACCCGCTGATCGCAAAGCGGCAGCTCTGGGTCGTGTGGCGTGGCGCTGGGCTGGTCGTGGCGTCGCGGGAGCCGCTTCCGTACTGGCGGCATCCGACGCTCACGTGGGCTGGTCCCACCGATGCCGAGCTGCTCTGGGAGACGCCGGACGACGAGGTGGGAATCGCCTGGATTCAGCCGCGCGGTGGCCCTCGGCGGGTCTTCTCCGAGATCGGCGAGCATTCGGTTCACCGGCTTCACTTGACCGATCTCGAGCCCTCGACGATCTACCGATTCGCGCTGGTGAGCCCCTCGGCTCCCGGCGAGGGGCACGGCTCGTTCAGGACGCTCCCGGCGAGCGATTCGCCGAACGCGCTGCGCTTCGCCGTGATCGGGGACACCGGCGGCGGGCGAGCGGTGACCGCCGAGCTCATCGAGCGAATCACCGAGTTCGAGCCGGACCTCATCCTCCACGTGGGCGACCTCGCGTACGATCGCGCCACCATCGCCAGCCTCGAGTCGCAGTTTTACGATCCGTTTCGCGATCTCGCCGGCCACGTCCCGCTATGGATCGTTCCGGGAAACCACGACATCCTCGACGGTGGCCGCGATGTGGCGCTCTTTCTCGGCCTCGACCCCGGCTCCGACCTGGCGGTGCACTATCAGCGGCTGCTGCGCTCGGCGGGGGTCGTGATCGCGTCGGTGAACTCGAACGCGCCGCCGCTTCCGTTCGGTGCGACGCGGCGCGGGTTTCGGGCGGCGATGCGTGAGAACGCGACGGACACGTGGTGGCGAATCGCGTTCTTCCACCATCCTCCCTTCGCCGCCGAAGGCAAGGACCGGAACCAGCTGACCTACGCGGTGCTCCATCCGCTGCTGGTGGCCAGCCACGTCGACGTCGCGTTCGCGGGCCACTCGCACAACTATCAGCGTTCCCGGCCGCTCGGGCTCTGGGGGCCTGACCCCAGCGGCGTCCGGTACGTCGTTTCCGGAGGTGGTGGCGGGACGCTTCGCGAGCCCAATCCGTCCCCGGACCTCGAGTTCCGTGCAGAGGCGCACAACTTCCTCCGCGTCGTGGCTCGCGAGGGCCGGCTCTGGATCGAGGCGCTCGATGACAACGGCGCGTTGCTCGATCACATCTTGCTGGAGCGCGATCGGCCGAGCGAGGCGGCTCGCGAGGAGCCATGGACGGACCCGCCGCGCGGTCGCGTCATCGAGAGTGGCGCGCCGCCTCCGCGTTGACGGTCCCGCAGCGCACGATTAGCGTCTACTGAGAAGAACGAGTCGCCGTCGCTCAACCGAGATTCCTTCCCGCATCACATGGCTCGCCGCATCTGGTCTCTCGCGCTCGCTCTGGCGTTGCTCACCGCAACGTCCGGGCTGCCGCTGGCGCACGGGCTGGGACTCTGCCACGAGCACGATTCGGCACACGCGCGCCTTCACGCCCAAGCAGCCGCGGAACACACCGCCGCGGGTGCCCGTGTCGCGTCACCCGATCCGACGCCAGCGGACGGGCATGACGCGAGGGACTGCGCTCTCTGTCAGATCGTCCTCAACCCGTCGCAGGTGTCGTCGGGTCCTTCCGTCGACCCGCTG
>CAZYWA010000481.1:0-6141 GCA_964650975.1 uncultured bacterium | reverse complement strand
CGAGCTCCGGCGTGCTTTCGCCGACGTCATGCCGGAGCGCGTCGCCGAGGCGGCGGCGCGGGCGGCGGCCAGCTTCGCGAACGGCGGCAAGCTCTTGCTCTTCGGGAACGGCGGCAGCGCCGCGGACGCCCAGCACATCGCCGCCGAGTTCGTGAACCGCTACGTCGACGAGCGGCCGGCGCTGCCCGCGCTGGCGCTCACCACCGACACCTCGGCTCTCACCAGCATCGGCAACGACCGCGGCTACGACGAGGTCTTCGAGCGCCAGGTCGAGGCCTGGGGAGCCGCCGGCGACGTGGCCATCGCCATCAGCACCTCGGGCAAGTCCGAGTCGGTGCTGCGCGGAGTGCGCGCGTGCCGTGAGCGCCGGGTCTTCACGATCGGCCTCACCGGCGGCGGCGGCGGCCCGCTGGGCTCGGCGGTCGACCTGCTGATCGACGTGGGCGCCACCAAGGTCACGGCCCGCATCCAGGAAATCCACATCGCCGTGGGCCACGTGATCTGCGAGCTCGTCGAGACGCAGCTGGCGGCGCGCGCCGTCGTCGCCGTCCCGTGAACGCCCGATCCCAGCGCGATTCCTGGCGCCGAGCTTCGTGATGCGCACCGTGTCGCTGGCGGACCGAACCAGCAAGGTCTGCATCGAGGACTTCGGGCGGCCGCACGTTCCTGGCTCGAGCGTCGCCGATTTCCTGGCGCGGCTCCCTCGCTTTCTGGGAGCACGAGACCTGCTCGAGATCGCGGATCGCATCGTCGCGGCGCGCGCGGCGGGACGCCCGGTGATCCTGGCGATGGGTGCGCACGTCATCAAGGTGGGCTTGAGCCCGCTGCTGATCGATCTGATGAAGCGAGGGATGATCACCGCGCTGGCGCTCAACGGCGCCGGCATCGTCCACGACTACGAGATCGCGCTCGCGGGCCGGACCAGCGAGGACGTGGATGCGGCGCTGCCCGGAGGCAGCTTCGGCGTCACCGCGGAAACCGGCGAGTTCCTGAACGCCGCGATCCGCCGCGGACACGAGCGCCAGGCCGGGCTCGGTGAGTCGGTCGCCGAAGCGATGGAGGGGGCCAAGCTGCCCCACGAGCACGCGAGCCTGATGATCGCCGCTCGGCGCCACGGCCTCCCGGTGACCGTGCACGTGGCGATGGGAACCGACGTGCTGCACATCCATCCGAGCGCCGACGGTGCCGCGATCGGCGCCACGGCCCTCCGGGATTTTCAGCACTTCTGCGCGCTCGTGGCCGAGCTCGAGGGCGGGGTCCATCTGAACGTGGGCTCCGCCGTGATCCTGCCCGAGGTGTTCCTGAAGGCCGTGACGCTGGCGCGAAATCAGGGCCATCCGCTCCACGACATCACCACGGTCGATCTCGATTTCCGCGCCCATTACCGCCCGCTCACCAACGTGGTGCGCCGGCCGACTCAGGATGGCGGGCGCGGCTTTCACGTGACCGGGCATCACGAGATCAACGTGCCGCTGCTCGCGGCCGCGGTGATCGAACGGTCGATCGCCAGCTGACGGACGCGATGCCGCCGGCGGTCGTCACGCTCACCACGGACTTCGGGACACTCGATCCCTACGTGGCGCAGATGAAGGGAGTGCTGCTCCGTCTCGCGCCCGGAGTGAGCATCCACGACCTCTCTCATTCGATTCCCCCTGGCGACGTCGCGGCGGGCGCCCTCTTCCTCGAAGCAGCGGTGCCGCGCTTTCCACCGGGCACGGTGCATCTGGTGGTGGTCGATCCCGGCGTGGGCGGCGCGCGCCGTCCCATGGCGCTCGGCATCCCGGAGGGAACGCTGGTCGGGCCCGACAATGGAATCTTCTCGCCCTTTCTCGACCATCCATTGGCCCAGCCGGTGGTGCTCGATCGCCCCGAGCTCTGGGCCACCCACGTGAGCCGCACGTTTCACGGGCGCGATCTCTTTGCGCCGGTCGCAGCGCGTCTCGCGAGCGGTGGCGCGCTGAGCTCGGTGGGCTCTCCTCTCACCGATCCGGTCCGGCTTCCCAAGCCCGTCATCGAGCGCCTCGCGGACGGCGTGCGCGGCGAGGTCGTTCACGTGGATCATTTCGGCAACCTGGTGACCAGCGTCCGCGCCGGCGACTTGCCGCACCTCGCCGAGGGATCGATCGAGGTCGAGGTGGGTGTGCGTACCGTCGGGGGGTTGCGCGACTCCTATGACGCGGTCCCAGCCGGCGCACTGCTGGCGCTCATCGGCAGCACCGATCGCGTCGAGATCTCGGTCAACCGCGGGCGTGCCGACCAAGTCCTCGAGGCCCGCGTCGGAACCACCGTCCGGGTCCGTTTCTACCGCTCGCTCGGGGACCGGAATGAGCTCCGGTAACGGCAAGGATCTTCCGGACGCCGAGCTGCTGGCGGCGACCATGCGGATCGCCGCCGAGTCCGCGGCTCATCGCGATCGTCAGGCGAGCGAGCCCGAAGAGGATGAGCCGGCGCCGCGGCGCCGACGGCTGCTGGCGATCCACGTCGCGCTCTACCTCGCCACCATCGTCACCACGTGGTTGGCGGGCGGACCACTCTTCGCCCTGACGCTGATGACCATCCTCAGCGTGCACGAAGCTGGGCACTACCTCTTCGCGATGCGCCATCGAGTCGCGGCCAGCCTGCCCTTCTTCGTGCCCTTTCCCTACTCCGCGTTCGGGACCATGGGCGCCGTGATCGCGATGCCGGCCCGCATTCCCAGCCGGCGCGCGCTGCTCGACATCGGCGCAGCCGGACCGATCGCCGGGTTTCTCGTGGCGGTTCCGGCGCTGGCGCTCGGCATGCATTGGAGCACCATCGCCTCGGTCCCATCCGTTCCTGGCGAATGGGTGTTCGGCGACAACCTGCTGGTCAAGCTCCTGGGAGGGTTGTTCGGCCCAGCCAATCCGCACGACGACGTGGTCGTGCTCCATCCGGTGGGCTTCGCGGGCTACGTGGGCTCGCTGGTCACGGCGTTCAACTTGATCCCGGTCGGCCAGCTGGACGGCGGACACGTGCTGCACGCGCTCGTCGGGCGCCGCCGCGTCGAGCGGGTTCTCGGATGGGCCCGCCGTCTACGGGTTCGAATCGGAGAGCTTTCGGCCGACCCCGACACGCTTCCCGTCGAGCGCGCGGCGGCGGCAGTGGGCCGCGCGATCCTCGCCCGGGCGGCCCGGCTCGCCACCTTCGCGGGGCTCGGGGTTCCACGACTGGTGGGGACCGTCATCGTCGCGGTGCTGCTGGTGCTCGGCGTGACGACGCCGTGGAAAGGCTGGCTCCTCTGGGCCGCGCTGCTGGTGATGCTCGGCGTGGACCATCCGCCCACCACGGAGGAGACCGAGGGGCTGGACCCGCCACGAGCCGGCATCGCGCTCGCGTGCCTGCTGATCCTGATCCTCACCTTCGTTCCGGTTCCGGTTCATCCATTGCCATGAGCGACGCGACGGTGCCTCCGTGAGGATCACGATCGCCGGCCGCGTCCTCGAGCTGGTGCTCGGTGACATCACCGAATCCACCACCGACGCGATCGTGAACGCGGCCAACTCGTCGTTGCTGGGTGGCGGTGGCGTGGACGGCGCGATCCACCGGGCCGGCGGGCCCGAGATCCTGGAGGCGTGCCGCAAGCTGCGCGGGGAACGTGGGCCCTGCCCGCCCGGTCAGGCCGTGATCACCACCGGCGGACGGCTGCGCTGCGCTCACGTCATCCACGCGGTCGGTCCGGTGTGGCAGGGCGGAACGAGCGGCGAGCCCGAGCTGCTCGCCTCCGCGTATCGAACCTCGCTCGAGCTCGCCGCCGTGAGCCGCCTGCGGTCGATCTCGTTTCCGTCGATCTCGACGGGTGCCTACGGGTATCCGGAGCCCGCCGCCGCGAGCGTGGCGCTCGCCACCGTGCGCACTCATCTCGAGGGCGACACCACGCTCGAGCTGGTGCGATTCGTGCTCTTCATGCCCTCCACCCTGACCCACTACGAACGAGCGCTCGCGACGTCGGCCGCCGAGTCATGAGCCCGTCGTGACTGGGGGACGATCTCTGCGCCTGGCGGCGCTCGGCGTGTTGCTCGCGGCCGCGTGCAAGACCGGTCACGCCCGACCGGCGCGAGAGGGCGGCGAGCCCTGGGAATCGGCGCTCGCGGCCACGCGCGCCGAGCTGCTCGAACGCTGTGAGCACTGGGGTCCCATTCCTGCCGGCGGCGCCCAGCGGCGCGAGTATCTGGGCGAGCTGGCGACGAGCGCCCGCAAACGTCTCGGCGCCGCGGCCGCTCCAGGTGTTCGATTCGCCGCGAGCGAGCTGGCCGCGGCGCTTCCGCCGCCCGAGCCCGACGCGAAGGTCGGTCCCATCTCCGCCGGCCGCTTCCAGTACTACGACGCGGACATCGCGCGAGCCGGGCGGCGCTATCGCGATGCGTCGCCGGCGATCTGGCTCGACGTGATCGACACCGACGGCGCGCCCGACCTGATCGTGCCGTTCGAGGTGAAACGGGTCGTGGCGCGGCGCGATCCGCGCGGGTCCTATCGCGAGATCGCCGTCGGTGGCTTCCCGGCGGTGACCACCGAGGACGCAGCCGACGCCGCGCCCGGACTCGCAGCGCGCTCCGTCGAGGTGCTGGTCGGCGATCGCGTGCTGGTGGCGGCCCGCGGCGACCGCTCGTCGACCCTCGACCAGCTCACCCGGCTGGCGTCGTCGGTGAGCCTTGCGGCGCTCGCGGCGGCGCCCGCCGCGAGCCGCTGAAACGTGCTCCGGCCGCCCGCCGGGATGCGCTCCGAATCGGCTCGTTCACGCGGGTTTCGGCCGTTGACTTTTCAGCCTGAGCCGCTAGCTTACGCCCCTTGCCCGGCCCCCGCCTCGCGATGCGGCCAGGCACTTCCCCCACATGAACAAGTACCGGTTGCTCGCGCCCGGCCCCACTCCGGTCGCAGCCGAAACCGCGCTCGCGATGGCGGTTCCGCTGCCGCACCACCGGGGGCCCGGTTTCCGCCAGATCTTCGAGACCGTGAGGCGAGATCTGCGCTTGGTGTTCGGCACTCGGCAAGACGTGCTGGTGCTCACCAGCTCGGGGACCGGCGGCATGGAAGCGGCCGCGATCAACGTGCTCTCGCCCGGCGACACCGCGATCGTGGTTCGGGCCGGCAAGTTCGGCCAGCGCTGGAGCGAGATCCTCGCCAGCTTCGGCGTGCGCGACGTGCCCATCGACATTCCCTGGGGCTCGGTCGTGAGCGCCGACCAGGTGGCGCGAGCCTTGGCCGAGCACCCGGAGGCGCGGGCGGTGCTGATGCAAGCGACCGAGACGTCGACCGGTGCGCTCCACCCGGTACGCGAGGTCGCGGCCGTGGTCCGCGGTCACCGCGAGGTAGCGCTGGTGGTCGACGGCATCACCGCCGTCGGCGTGTTGCCGATGCCGATGGACGAGTGGGGCATCGACGTTTTGATCGCCGGCAGTCAGAAGGCGTTCATGATCCCACCCGGTCTCGCGTTCGTGGCGCTGAGCGACAAGGCGTGGTCGCTCGCGGAGCGCTGCACCAGCCCGCGATATTATTTCGACCTGCGCCGCGAGCGCCGCTCGCAGGCGCGGAACGAGACCGCCTGGACACCGGCCATCTCGCTGGTGCTCGGCTTGCGAGCGGCACTCGATCAGCTACTCGCCGAAGGGCTCCCCGCCGCGTACGCTCGTCAGGCGCGCGCGGCCGAAGCCGCGCGCGCGGCGGCAGCGGCGCTCGGTCTGGAAGTCGTCGCCGCAACCTCGCCGAGCCCGGCCCTCACGGCGATCCGGCTGCCCGACGGGATCGACGGCGCCGAGGTGGTGCGCCGGCTCCGCGAGGATCACGGCATGGTCGTCTCCGGCGGGCAGGACCAGCTCAAGGGGCGCATCGTGAGGATCGGGCACATGGGCCACGTCGACGGCCTCGACATCGTCACTGCGGCCGCGGCGCTCGAGCTGGCGCTCGCTTCGGCCGGCTGCCCAGTGACGTCGGGAGCCGCCGTGAGCGCCGCGCAAGCAGTGCTGGCGAATGGCCTCGGTGTCTCTCCGATTCATTGAGCGCCGGCGCATCCGGATCCACTCGACGAAACTTCATCCAGACGCACGCTCGTGCGAGGTGACACCGTGAAAGTGCTCGTGACCGATCGACTCTCCGACAAGGGCCTGGGACTGCTGCGCGAGGCAGGCG
>CAZYWA010000480.1:0-6152 GCA_964650975.1 uncultured bacterium | reverse complement strand
GGGGGCTTTTCAAGCCCCCCGCCCCATGAAAAGGCGATTTTCATGGGGCCCCACCCCCGAGTCGGCTCGCGGTGCTCGCCGCGCGCCTGCGGCGCGGGCCTTCTCGGCACACGGTTCGTCACTGCAGGAAGTCCAGGATCGCGCGGCCGATGGCCGGCTGGTCGCCCTTGAATCCGTGTCCGGCGCGCAGATCGAGGATCGTGGCGAAGCCGGGCGGCAGCTTGGGACAGAGCGAGCTCGGCTCCTCGCTTCCCTGAATGCACAAGATCCGGCGGCCGGCGAGCGGCAGGATCTCGGAGAGCGTGTCGACACCCTCCGGGGAGGCCCCTCGGTCGCGGTCTTCACCGCCCGGCCGGAGGAGCGTGTTGCCTTCGCTCGGCCCGATCAGCGCCACCGCGCGCACCCGCTCGAGGAGATCCGGCGGAAGACGGCGCGCAACCGTGGCGACGAGATCGGCGCCGGTGGAATAGCCAGCGAGAACCAGACGCTGCTTTCGCCATGCCTCGAGGTAGTGGCGGGTGATTCGCTCGAGGTCCTGGGTCGCCTGCTCGACCCGAGTCGTCGGTTGCCAGAGGTATCGGCCCGCATTCCAGCCGACGACCGACACTCCGTTCGCGGCGAGTGCCTCGCTCACCAGCTGGTCGAGCACGGCCCATCCACCGTCGCCGGACACGAACACGGCGAGCGTGTCGTCTCGGGTGCCGGCGGCCGGTAGCTCGATCAGCGGCAGGTCCAACGCCGCGCCACCGGGCACCGAAGCCGTCGTCGTCACCTCGAGCCGCGAGACCGCATCGATCAGCGCTTCGGAAACACGGCTGTCGGTCCCGGCCGTCGTTGGTTCGAGCGAAACCCGAGTGGCCGAAGGCGCGGAAGCGATCAGCTCGTCGGCCGCTTCGCTCGGACAGGCGCCCAACCCACCCGCCTCGATGGCGACCCACGGCGCCGTCAGGTTCAGAGGAGGCCTCAGCCGCCCAACCTCATTCCCGGGGCCACCTTGGAAGAACGCGTGACCGCAAGCGGAGCACGGTGGGTCCCTGGTCTCGAGCAACGGGCAGAGTCCGACGGTGACGACGCCCGCGAAGCTGCCGGGTGGCCCCTGCGCGACCGACACCAGCGCCAGCGACCCACTCTCGCCCTCGCCCACCAGCACCGGTGGGACGTAGCGCGGAAGCGACGCCGCGAGCTCGACGCGCTTGGCCAGGGTCTGGAAGTCGATGCTCGGCCAGATGCACGGATTGCCCGAGGCTGCCCGGTAATGCCCCACGTACGGGCGATATTCCGTCTCCGCCACGACCGCGCCGTGCTCCGCCAGGAGCTGCCCGCGAGCACGCGTCGAGGCGTCGAGCCCGCCGTCGCCGGAGAGATAGAGCACGATGGCGGTCGGCTTCCCGGCCGGCACCAGCACGGTGACCGGACCGAAGCGCCCGGTCTTGTCGAGCGCCTGCCGACTGATCTCTCCGACCGCGGCCAGGGCGATCCGGCTGCCGCCGATCAGGAACAGCGCCGCCCAGAGCACGGCCGATCGAACGCCGTACCGATTTCGCGGCGGAATCTGGGTGGAAGCCCGTCGGGCAGTCATTGGCGCCCGCGTTCCGGGCGCGACGATGGCTCACATCCGTGACGCGTCCCTTACAGCGCTCGTCATCGTAGGAACAGGAAGCTCGATCGAGAATGTGCGGCTCCCGCGAAGACTCGCGGGACCGAACGCCAAGAGAGAACCCGGATCGCCTTCCGACGAAACCGTGGAGATTCGTCCGGCGCTCGCGCTCACGGTGCTGTTGCTGTCGTCCCGCTGCGGCAACGCACCGAGCACGACTTCGATCGCACCGCCGCCCGCGGCCGGGCACCCGCCTGGACCTCCGTCGCCGCCCTCCCCGCAACCGCTGCCGTCTCCGCCATCCGTCGAGCTGACCGAGAGCGTGCGACCGGTTTTCAAGGGCTCGTTCTCGGACGCTCCCGACCAGGTGGATTACGTCGCGAACGTCGACGATCTCCAGATCCTGAACGGCGCCGGCCCCTCGAAGCTCGCGGCACTTCACGCCGCCAATGCGGCGGATCTCGTCTACACCTACCAGAAGATCGCCGGTCTGCACGGCCCCGGCCCGACCTCACCGAGCGGCGACCCGGGCTGGCAGGCGGTGGTGTCGCAGAACCTGCTCTGGCACGACTCGCGCGGACACCCGGTGACCGAACCGCTGAGCGGCTGGTACTACGTCGACATCCTGACGCCGTCGAAGCGAGCGGCGTGGACGCGAGTCCTGCTCGCGAACGTCCAGGATCAGCTCGCCAACGGCTACGACGCGGTGTTCCTCGACGACGCGAACGTCATCGATCCCAGCCTCATCTCGGAATATCCGCCGACCTACAGCGACGCGGCGTACTACGAAGCCGTGGGACAGGTGCTGGCGTCAGTCCGCGCGGCGCTTCCCGGCCGCAAGATCATCGTCAACTCGTACACCGGCGCGGCAGCGCCCGGGAACCGCGGTCTCGAGCTCCTCGCCGACTGCGACGGCCTCTTCTTCGAGGCGTTCAGCTACCGGAATTCAGGCGAGTTCTTCGACCCCGCGCGGTACCTCCAGCAGGTGGACGACTTCGCCGCGGTCGTGGCCTCCGGGAAGATGGCGGTGGCCATGGACTACGCCCCGGCCACCGACATGCCGCATCGCATGTGGTCGCTCGCGTCCTACTTGCTGGTCGACTCCGAGCGCTCGTACCACTACTTCGCGGCCACGGATTCGGCGAGCGACCTCCAGTCCTACCCGGAGAACGCGCTGGCCATCGGAGTGGCACTGGGCGACGCCGCCGCTTCCACGGACGGGCTGGTGAGACGCGTCTACCGCGGCGCCACCGCCATCGTGAATCCGAGCCCGCGCACCGTCGACTACTCGCTCTCCGACGATGCGTGGGAGCAGCTCGAGCTTGGCGGGGGCGGTGCGTTCCCCGACATGGGGACGCTCTCGTGGTTGCCGATCGCCAGCTCGTCGATCTCGCTCGCACCGGACACCGCCGCGATCCTGCGACACCAGTGACGGCACGCGGCCGGCGGCGTGCTCCGGGGACGTCACACGCTCGCCCTTCGGTCCCGATCGAAGGATCGCGCTGGTTCATGCAAGTCGTCTGACACGCGCTGTCATCGCTCTGTTTCGGCGCCGTGGCACGGTCCAGGGCACACCGTGCCGAGCTTCCGGCCGCGCGCCGGATTCCCACGCTCACGACGGCCACCCCAGCCACATGCGCCCCCAGTCGCGAATCGAGTCGGCCGCGCCGGCGGCTGCCTCGGCCGGAACGCGCCTGGAGCCGGTCGGCCGCGTCGGTGTCGCGGCACTCACCGTCGCGGGCCGGCTCGACAGCTACCTGCGGCACGCCCACCGGACCGCCGCGCGCGGAGTCGGCTCGTGGTGGCTGATGCTGCTGATCTGGACCGCGATCGCGCCGTCGGGGATCGGGCTCAGGCACATGTGGTTCCCCGACGAGCCGGACGTCGCGGAGCCGGTGGTCGAGATGCTGCAGACCCACGACTGGGTCACGCCCCGGCACAACCACGAGCCGTGGATCGATTATCCGCCAATGATCTACTGGTTATCCACGATATCGGTCGCGGTGCTCGGCAGCACCCACCCGTTCGTGATGCGGCTGCCGTGCGCGCTGGCGGCGTTGCTGCTGGCGTTCGCGGTGTGGCGCCTCGGCACCCGCTTCGTCGGCGCCCGCACGGCGTGGTGGGCCGCGGTGTTCTTGCTGATCCTCCCCGAGTTCGCCTGGCAATCGTTCAATCTCGGCCCCGACATGGTGTTCAGCTGCGCGCTCGCGGCCGGGCTACTGCTCTACGCGCAGGGCGCCACTCCCGCGCCGCGGTCCGTCGGATGGCGGCACTTCGTGGCATTCCTGCTCTTCGGGGTCGCCTGGCTGAGCAAGGGTCCGCTCGGGCTGCTCTTGCCGGGGCTGCTGCTGGTGCTTTGGCACGGGAGCTTGGGCGACTGGCGCGGCTTGCGGCGGCTGATTCCGCTCGCGCTGGTGTCGGGCGCGGTGGCGGGAGCGTGGTACGTGGCGGTCGCGTCCCGGGACGGCTCCGCCTGGCTGTGGCGCGAGATCTACCAGCAGAACTTCGCCCGATTCCGCGGAGCCGATCGCGGACACCTGGAGCCCTGGTACTACTACTTCGCCCACGTGTGGTTCGACCTGGCGCCGCTCGCATTCTTCCTGCCGTGGGCCCTCGCCGATCGCTTCGAGACGACCTGGGCCGACCCGCTCCTCAGGCTGCTGTGGCTCTGGTTCGTGGTCACGTTCGTGTTTTTTTCGACTGCGGCGACCAAACGTGAGCTCTACCTGCTGCCGGCCTACCCCGCCGCGGCGCTGCTGGTGGCCCGCTACCTCTCGTCGCAGGCCGAGGCGAAAGCCCGCTGGATCGAGCGAGTGCGCGGCGCGGCGGGCCGGGTGCTGCTCGCTCTCGCGCCGATCGCGTGCCTCGCGCCGCTGGTGCTGTGGGCGCTTCACCGGACACTCGGACCGCGCGCGTGGTCGGTGATCCGAGCCTCCTGGCTCGCGTTTCCGGCGATCGGGCTGCTCGCGGGCTGGGCCGGCGGAGCCTGGCTGCGCGACGCCCGGGCGACGCGAGGCCACACCCGGGAATGGTGGACTCCGTGGGTGGTCTCGATTGCCGGTGTGCTGTTCGTGGTGCAGGTGAGCGTGCTGCCGGCCGTGGACGATCAGAAGAGCTACCAGCCGTTCGCGACCTGGATCGACGCCACGATGGCGCCCGGCGTGCCACTGGCCCTGCTCGCGCCCGGCTGGTCGCAGCTCAAGGAGTGCGGCTTCCTCAACTACCTCTACGGCCGGCGCGAGTTGGTGGTCCTGAGACAGCTGACGGACGCGACCGACTACTGGTCACGGCACCCCGACGGATTGATCGTGACGCGGGATCGGGAATACCTGGCCCTACGCGATCGGTCGAACGGCCGCCCGATTGCGCTGAAACTGACCTGGTCCGTCGGTAGTACGACCTATGCGGTGCTGACCGCCGAGAACCCCGCCACCACACCCGGCGGTCATCGGTCGCCCGGTATCCGTCGCGTGCTGGCTCCGCCGGCGCCGGTCTGACGTCACCCTGCGCCCCTGAGGGCCTGGAGCGTGGCCAGGGCTTCGAGGTGAACGCGAGGGTCCGGGTCGGAGAGCAGCCGCTCGACGCCGTCGCTCGCGGGTCGAGCTTCCGCTCCCATCACGTTGAGCGCGTGCAGAGCGGAGAGCCGGACGTGGGGATCCGGATCAGCGAGTGCCGCCGCCACGGCAGAGAGGGCGGGCGCGCCCATCCTCCCCAGGCTCCACCCGGCGGCCTCCCGCACCCCGACCACCGGATCCTCGAGGATCGGCGCCAGCGCGCCGACCGACTCGACCGCCCTCGGGTCGAGGCAGCCCAGCGACTTCGCGACGGCGAAGCGCACCTGGGGCTCGGCGTCGGCGAGCGCCGGCAGCAATCCCGAGACGGAGGACGCGGGGAGACCGCCGCAATGCTCGCGCAGCCAGGCCGACGCGTCGATCCGCGTGCGCGCCTCGGGGCTTCGAAGATCGGCCAGGACCTCGTTCGCGGGCGCCGTGCCACTCGGCCAGCGCCGCCATCGGCCACTCGAGATCAGCACGACGAGCACCACGCTGGTGGCGAGCGCAGCGGCGAAGACCAGCCGACCCCCGTCGCGCGGTGCGAATGCGCTCGGAATGCGCGAACCGAGCCACACGACAGCCGCCGCCACACCGAAGCCGAACACCAACCCGCCGGCGACATCGCCCGGGTAATGGACTCCCCCGCGGATGCGGCTCAACCCGACCAGCGCCGCCGCCACCAGACCGGCGGGCGCCGCCACCGGATATTCGATCGCCACCACGCCGAGCGCCGCCGCGGTGTTGGAAACATGCGACGACGGAAAGCCGAACGAGGCCGGGCAGCGCTGCTCGCGCAGCTCGACGCCCGCGACCGCCACGCACGGACGGGGCCGACGGAAGACCTCCTTCACCACGTGGTGGTTGAGCCGGTCGCACGCTCCCACCGCGAGCGCGGCCACCGCGAGGGTGACGCGCCAGCGGACTCCTCCCCGGATCGCCGAGACCAGCACCGCCGCGAAGATCCACGGCAGCAGCCACTGAATGTCACCGGCGCGAGCCAG
>CAZYWA010000479.1:0-6154 GCA_964650975.1 uncultured bacterium | reverse complement strand
CTTCTTCCGCGACAGCGTCCGCTGCTGGGGCCACACGCGCTTCTCGGCCAGGAGCGACACCGACACCGAGGTGCAGATCAACGCCAACCTCGAGATCCGGATCGGCGATCTGCCGATGGTGCCGAGCCTGCTACGAAAGAAGGTGTCGAGCGAGATCGAGAAGTTCATCGCCACGCTGATCGGCCCCAACCTCCGGAACGCGACGGTGGGGGTCGAGAAGTACCTGGACGCGAACGCGCTGACGCGGCCGGTCGCGTCGAAGCCGCCGCTGGCCGGAAAGGCCAAGCCCGCGCCCGCCGCGAAGGGAAGTGCCGCCAAGCCGAAAGTAAAGGCGAAGGCCAAGGCATCGAAGGCGAAGAGCAAGCGCTGAGCGCTCGGCGTCCGGCCGATGCTGGGAGGGCGCGGCTCCCGCCGCGCCGCGATCGCGCTGGCTCGCGCACGGACCGGCTGGAGCCGGTCCGTCCCAACTGCCGTACTCGCTCAGCTGGCCGCGCGGGTGGCGCCGCTTTCGGCCGACGCCAGCGACACCTCGCCCGTCAGACCGTCGATCGCCACCAAGGTGCCTTCGCCGAGGCTCGCCGGCGGTGCTCCCGCTCCCACCACGGCCGGCACGTCGAGCTCTCGCGCTCCCAGCACGCCGAGTGCCAGCGGTGCGCCCGCGTCGACCACGAGGCCCGCGAGAAGCGGTAGGTACGGAAACCAAACGCGACCCGGACATGGCGTCCAGGCGATCTCACCGGGTCCGAGGCGCTTGAGATCGGCCGGTGTCACGACGCGGCGCAAGGGTCCCTGGGAACGCCCGGGTGAAAGCCCCTTCCCTCGCCGCGGCAGCGAGCGAGCGTCCGCCGCGGACGTCGGTGCGAGCGGCGCGACCATCCCCCGGCGGCGCGAGGCGTCGGGCGAGTCGGACTCGGCGAGCTTCGCGACGTCCTCGAACGAGAGCCAGTGGATCTCGCTCACCGCGGCGAGCTTGCCGTCCGCCGCGAGCCTTCCGCCGAGCGCCGACACGTAAACGCGCGCGCGATCGGTGACTCGCGACAGGTGATCCTGGACCTCGATCAGCTCGCGCACCGCCTGGGCGTAGCGAGCAAAAAGCCGCGTCAGCGCGAAGCGACGCCAGGCCGCGACGCCGTCCAGGGTGCGGCGCCGCGCCAGCTGACCGCGCTCGACGGCCCGGGCCATGCGCGCGGTGGGCAGCGCATGCGGCTCGAGCTCGAGATAACGCCCCATGAGCGCGATCAGCGGTGTGGGGTCCTCGCGCCACGAGGGCGCCGAGACGTCGAGATCGACCGCCGACCAGTGGCCGTAATCGCGCAGCACTTCCTTGACCGCCGAGCGCATGCGCCGTCCGCTCGATGCCCACTCGCGCTCGAGACGCGGCAGCACCTCCATCGCTTCGCCGCGCAGGATCGCCGCAAGCTTGGGCGCCTCGGCGCCGAGGTGCGCGATCTCGACCAGCCGGCCCATGAGCCGCGGCATCGTGTTGTCGCGGACACCCAGCCACGAGTCCGCGCGTTCGGCGTCGCTGAGCGAAGGGATCGTGTCGAGCCGTGCCTCGAGCAGCCCGGCGACGCACGACGCGTGGAACAGCGAATCCACGCGCTGCGCGAGCACACCGGAGAGCCGCTCCTGAAAATCCTTGAGGCTCGCGGTGGCGGCGCGGGCCGAGATGCCCTCGATGTCCGCCATGCTCTGCCACCAGAAGAACGACTCGACGCGCACCGCCAGATCGCCGACGACCTTCGCCTTGCTGCGCAGATGACTGCTCAGCCCCCAGCGTTCGAACGGGTTGGCGGGCCGGCCTACCGAGCGGATGCGCGCATCGAGCCCACGGTCGAACGGGCTCGGCAGCGCCCGCGCCATCGCTTCGAGCGGTGCCGCGGACCAGCTGGGTGCTCCCTGGCCGAGCGTCGCCGACGACGGCATCACCGGCACTCCGCGCCGTGCCGCCACCGTATCGAGCGCGCGCGCCGCGACGGTTTCCGCGAAGCTCGCGGCGAAACGCGTGAGCGGCACCGGCGCCAGCTCGTCGATGAGCGCCGTGGTCGAGTGCTGGTCCGCGGACCGGGTCAGCACCTCCTCGGCGGCCGCTTCGCGAGGACGGGTCGTGACGGGCCGGCTCTGCAGCAGCAAGAACTGACCGCGCGCGCGGGCCCACTCGACGTCCTGGGGTGCCCCCATGAGCCGCTCGGCGGCAAGCGCCACCCTGCAGAGCTCCTTCAGCTCGTCGCCGGTCAAGCTCGGCGCGTTGGCCTTCTGGTGGCTGATGCGGATGGTCTCGGTGCCCTGCCCTTCCTTCACCGCGCGCATCTGGCGGTCCTTGAACGCGAGGCGCACGTCGAGCAGCTCGCCGGTCTCGCGAGCCAGGACGAAGTGGTCGGGGATCACCGCGCCCGACACCACCGCCGCGCCCAGCCCGAACGTCGAGTCGATCACGATGCGGCTCGCGTCGCCGGTCAGCGGATCGATGGTGAACGCGACTCCGGCGACGTCCGCCGCGACCATCTCCTGCACCAGCACCGAGAGCCGCGCTTCGCCACCCTCGATCCCGCGCGCCTGGCGATAGCGGTCGACGCCCTCCTCCGCCGAGGAGCGCACGCACTCGGCGACCGCGCGCACCACCTCGTCGGCGCCGCTCACGTTCAGGAACGTGCGGTAGATCCCCGCGAACGACGCGGCGTCCCGATCCTCGAGCACGCCCGACGAGCGCACCGCGACGGCGCCGCGCCGCGAGCGCGTGACCAGCTCCTGATAAGCGGCACGCACCTCGTCCGCGACCTCGGCGCTCAGCACCAGCGGCGCGCCCGCCGTCGTGTCCGCGGCCGCGAACGCCTCGGCTGGCACCACGAAGCCCGCCGGCACGGCGAGACCGCCCGCCGCGAGCTCGCCCAGGCAGGCGGCCTTGGCGCCCACCGACTCGAGGTCACGGCGAGTGACCTGCTCGAGCCAGCGGACGTGGCGCAGGGCGTTGTTCGGCACGGCTCAGTTCCGTCACCGCGTTCCGTCACCGCGGAATCGAGGCAAGCGCCGCAAATTACCGATCGCGCCGCGGTGCTGCAAGCACGTTCGCTTGGCCCCGAGCCGTGTAGAATCGGGCATTCACCCTCCACTTCGCTGCGAGGTGCGCGTGGGCCGCAAGAATCGCTCTGTCTCCTGGCTGTTGTGGGCGCTGGTGGTGCTGGGGCTCGGATGCGGTTCCGGAGGCTCGTCGGGCTCGGCTCCGCCGGGGCCGACGGCGCTCTTCGGCGTGCGTCCCGACGACAGCGACCTCTTGTTCCTGGACGTCCCGTTCCCCAACGACGCCTTCTTCGTGCCCGATTCAGACGGCTTCGACCACCTGCGGGTCGCCGGCCTCGACGCCGTCGCTCCGATGCTTTCGGACGTCCTGAAGCAAGGCCTGGCGCAGCTCGACGGATTCGGCCTCTCGACGGCGATCTACTTCCACTTCGACGGCGATCTCGATCTCGGCTCTCTGCCGGCCACGGTCGACGCGACCACCGCCGCCGGCGCCAGCGTCTTCCTGATCGACGCCAGCAACGATCCCGGACCGCACGCGGCGCAGCCGATCGAGCTTCACTGGGACGCTCCATCGCGCACGCTGGCTCTGCTGCCGCTGGCGGGCGTGCCGCTCAAGACGGAGACCCGCTATGCGGCGGTGATCACCACCCACGTTCAGGGGGTGAACTCGACCACCGGAGTCACCGGACCGGTTCAGCCCAGCGAGTCGTTCAGCACCGCCATCGACAAGAACCGCGATCCGCAGAACGCGACGCTCGACCGGATCCAGAACCGTTACGACGACGCGCTGAACGTGGTGCTCGGCGCCACCGGCCTGACCCGCGCCGACCTCGCCTGCATGACGGTGTTCACGACCCAGAGCGCCGCCAAGCCGATGACGGCGATCCGCGCCCAGCTCGAGCGCCGTCCGGTACCGCAGCTCGAGACCAGCGACCCGACGCTCACGTATCTCTTCGCGACGCCCTCGGCGCTCGACGACCTGCTCGGCGTCGCTTCTTCGCAAAATCCCGGGCTCGACAATCCCGGCGGTGTCGCCCACGGCGCGATCGGTGCGGTGCTCAACGCCTCGTACCTCACCGATTGGTACAAGTCGCCGGCACTGGGGATCCCGGACCGTCTGCTGCGCGGCCAGTTCGACGACGACCGCTTCGTGGTCGTCGACGGTGAGCCCAAGATGCAGCGCCAGGACCGCGTGCCCGTGACGCTGGTGCTGCCGAGCGCGCCGCCGCCGCCCGCCGGCTATCCGGTGGTGATCTATCAGCACGGCCTGGGCGGCTCGCGCACCTCGGTCTTCGGCACCGCGAACACCTTCGCGCAGGCGGGCTACGCGACCGTCGCGATCGATGCCGTGGCGCACGGCCTGCGCTACCAGACCACCGATCAGGTCCACAACTTCACCGGCGCGCCCGGCCCCGACGGCTTCGCGGAGGTGGACGCGCTGCAGGTGCCGGTCGGATTCTTCGAGGCGTTCCTCGACCTGCTGGCGATCCGCGACAACTTCCGCCAGACCGCCGTCGACCTGATGGAGCTGGTGCGGTTGCTGCGGAGTCCCGATCTCGATCTCTCGATCGTGCCCGGTGCGCCGCACCTCGACGGCAGCCACATCGTGGTGGTCGGCAACTCGCTGGGTGCGATCATGGCCGCGCAGTTCGCGGCGATCGATCCGTTCGTCGAGGGCGTGGTGCTCAACGTGGGCGGCGGCGGCCTCGCCAACTACCTGCTCGTCAACTCGCCCGGCGAGGGCGCCGGCAACATCCCGATCATCGCGACGCTCTTCGGTCTCGACATCTCGAAGGTGTTCCCCGATCGCTGGCTGCCGTTCGTGAGCGTGGCGCAGACCATCGTCGAGGCGGGGGATTCGCTGGCGCTCGCCGCCAACACCGTGGCCGACCCGGTGACCATCGCCGGATTCGATCGCAATTCTCCCAAGAACGTGATGCAGATCGAGGTCATGGGTGACGAGGTCGTGCCCAATCCGTCGAACGAGGTGCTGGCGCGAGCGCTGGGCCTCGACCTGCTCGAGCCGTCGGCACGCGCGGTGGACGGGCTCGCGTCGATCTCGAGCGTCGCGTCCGGCAACCGCACGGTCGACGGTCACACCGTGGTCGCGGCGCTGGTGCAGCTCAATCCAGCGACCCACGGCTCCGATCTCGACAACCAGCGCGGCGACCTCTCCTATCAGCCTGGTTTCCCGCATCCGGGGCCCAAGCCCTTCCCGCTGCTCGCCACTCCCATCCCGGTGGAAGAGCCCATCGACCAAGTTCAGGCGAGTGTGCTGCGGTTCGTGCAAACCGTGGGCGCCGGCCACGCGGAGATCGCGAGCCCCGAGACGCCCAACCCGTTCTGAGCGCGGCCTCGAGCGTGCAGCCGGTCATGCCCGCGCTCTCCCGCGCCGTCGCCGCGATCCGCGCGGCGGGGGCGTCGCGCCGCGCGCCGTGGGCGATCTGGGCCGCGGCGGCGGTGGTGCGCGGCGTGCTGGGGTTGGGCCTCCTGGCACCCCGTGTGGCGCCGCTCGGCGACGAGGTCGTCTACACCGAGCTCGCTCGTACGATTCGCGAGCAGGGAACCCTGGGTTTCGCGTCCGGGCGGCCCACCGCGCACCGGATGCCGGGCTACCCGCTGCTGGTGGCAGGTGCGCAGCTCGCCACCGGCTCGACGCTCTTCGCTCCGCGCGCGCTGCAGGCGCTGGTCGGCTCGGCGACGCCAGTGGCGATCTTCCTGGTCACGCGGCTCCTGCTCGGTCCGGGCGCCGCGCTGCTCGCGGCGGTGCTCGCGGTGCTCGATCCGTTCCTGGTGTTCTACGACTGGCGGCTGTGGGCCGAGGCGATGACGATCGCGCTCAGCTCCTGGACCGTTTACGCGGCGGTGCGGGTGGCGCCGCGCTTGAACGTACGCACGGCGATCGGCGTGGCGCTGCTCGCCACCGCCACGCTCTACATGCGGCCCGACAGTGTCACGCTGGGGCCGGCCATCGTGCTGTGGCTTGCGTTCTGGCTGCGCCCGTGGCGGCGCTGGGCCGCGATCGCGGTGACGATGGGCCTGGTCGTCGAGCTCTTGCTGGTGCCTTGGCAGCTTCGCAACCTGCGGGTCACCGGCTCGTTCGTGCCGCTCACCACCGAAGCCGGCTACATCCTGT
>CAZYWA010000478.1:0-6155 GCA_964650975.1 uncultured bacterium | reverse complement strand
CGACGACGGCCAGGCGCCGAGCCCGGCCGACACCCTGGTCGTCACGGCCACCAGCACGCCGGCCTCGGGCTGCAGCAGCGATCCCGACCTGGTGCTGTGCGACGCGCTGCAGGGCTCGACGACCGGCCACCAGAACGGCGGCAGCTTCACCGACGGCGGCTGGGTGCCGGGCTGGAACATCGAGTGGGACATCGGCGAGTTCCTGAGCGAGGGCGCGTTCTCGGCCCAGCTCGACAACTGGAATCCCGCGGAGAACAGTCCGCAGAACCAGTACGACAAGCAGCAGATCCTCGACATGTACGAGGAGCCGTCCGGCGACGAGCACGCCACGGGCTCGGACGGCACCGGCTCGTGGAACATCCGTACCGGCGCGGGCTACAACGGCTTGTTCAAGTTCGCATCTGGTGCGAACGGCTTCAACGACCGGATCGACCAGCGCGTTTACCCGCCACACGGACCGATCGATCCCAGCGTCACCCACACGATCCGGGTCGAGTGGTCCCGAAACGGCGATTGCACCGCGATTCTCGACGGCGAAGCCCTCGCCACGGAAGGCCATCCCGGCCCGTTTTCGCTTCGTTACGCGTTCGTCGGATCCGACAACAGCGGCCCCGGCTACGGTCCCCAGGCCGACGTGATCTACAAGAACCTGCAGGTGTGGGGATCGACGAGCGGCGGAAAGCTCGTGGCGGCGCGCTTCGACCCGTCGACGGGACGCGCCACGACGACCTCCACCCCGAGGCCGAGCGGCGGCCTCTGGAGCTCGCTGCTGGCGAAGCCGTTCCGGATGCCCGCGCTCGGGCGTTGACCTTGCGCGAGACGGACGTGGCCGCCATCGACTGACCGGACGCCGAGTCGATCTCGGTGAGCACGCAGCGAGCGCGAGCGACGTGGGCTGGCGCGCGTGGCAGGGTGACCTACCAAGCGCGCCAGCCCAGCGTTTGCCGATTAACTTAGTCCCGCGGTTTTTCGGGTCACCAGACGGCGCACCGCAGGAGCCATCGCATTGAGAGCGTCCCGACATTCTTTCCCGCTCACCCTTCCGCTGTGGATCGCCGCGCTGGGGCTCGCGGGCTGCGCTGCCATCGCCCCACCCTCGCCCGAGCCGCCGCCTGCCGGCGCCGAGCGTCCGGCGGTCCCGGTGACCGGCAATGCCGACTCGTACGTGGCCACCATCGAGGCCAACCGGGCACTGCTCTTCCGTCAGGTTCCCGAGGCGATTCGCTGGTTCGAGGCCGCGGCGCAAGCCGATCCGCACTCTCCCTATCTGCAGACCACCCTGGGGCGCGTCTATCTCGACATGCACCAGTCCGACCGCGCGATCGAGCATCTGAAGAAGGCGCTCGAGATCGACCCGGGCTACGCCGACGCGCAGTTCCTGCTGGCGCGCGTCTACACCAGCGCCGATCCCGCCCGCGCCGCCGCCAGCTACGAAGCGATCCTCGCGGCCAACCCGGAGGATCCGGGCGCTCTCTTCCAGCTCGCGCTGCTCCGGGTGCGGGAAAACAAGCTCGACCTAGCGCAGGACCTGCTGACTCGGCTGGTGGCCGTGGACTCGCAGTCGTTCCAGGCGCTCTCGATGCTGGCCCAGGTGGAGGTGAGCCTCAATCACTACGACGACGCCGAGAAGCACTTCCTGGCGGCGCTCGAGCTGCAGCCCGACTCGGAGCGGGCGCTGATCGAGCTGGCGGTGCTCTACGAACGCTGGGGCAAGATCGAGCCCGCCGTCACCACCTACCAGAAGGTGCTCGACGTGAACCCGGACAACCATCAGGTCCGGCACCGCTTGAGCCAGCTGCTGCTGCACGAGAGCCGGATCGGCGACGCGGTGAACGAGCTGACCGAGCTCACCAAGCGCGATCCCGAGCCGTTCGAGGCGCGCCTCGAGCTGGGCCTCATCTTCCTCGAGCAGGAGCGGGTCGACGACGCGGTCACCGAGTTCACGCTGCTCTTGAAGGAGCGCCCCGACCTGGTGAAGGCGTCCTATTACCTGGGGCTGGCGCTCGCGAAGAAGGGTGACGTGGACGGCGCGCTCGACGCCCTCGCCAAGGTCGATCCCAGCGTCCCCGAATACGTCGACTCGCGGCTGCGCATGGGCATCCTGCTCACCGAGGAGCGCAACGACCCCGACGGCGCCATCAAGGTGCTGCAGGATGCGCTCGAGCACGCCACCCCCGCCAACGACCAGGCGGACACTCCCGCCACCGTCGAGGCCGACACTCCCACCGGCGAGCCCCCCACCGGCAACCAGCAAGTCGGCCAGGACCCGCGGGTGCGTCTCTATCGCGTGCTGGCCTTCGCCCAGGAAAAGGCCGGGCGCGTGCCGCTCGCGATCGACGCGCTCGAGAAGGCCAAGGAGCTAGGCCCCGAGGACACCAACGTGCTCTTCGACCTGGGCGTCCTCTACGACAAGCAAGGCCGCGCCGCCGACGCCGAGCGGGAGATGCGCGCCGTGATCAACCGCGATCCGAAGCACGCGCGCGCGCTCAACTACCTGGGCTACACGTGGGCCGACCAGGGCGTCCATCTCGACGAGGCCGAGCAGCTCATCCGGCGCGCGCTCGAGGTCGAGCCCGACGACGGCTACTACGTCGACAGCCTGGGCTGGGTGCAGTTCCGCCGCGGCAAGTTCGACGACGCCGCGAAGACCCTCGAGCACGCGGTCGAGCTGGTGCCCGAGGATCCGGTGATCACCGAGCACCTGGGCGACGCCTACGCCAAGGCGGGCAAGAAGGATCGCGCCGCCGCTACCTACCGGCGGGTTCTGGAGCTCGATCCCGCCAAGACCGACGTGCAAAAGAAGCTCGACGCGATCGGCGGCGGCCCAAATCGAGACGAAGACGATCGGCCTCACTCGCCGACCGGCTCGTGAGCGACGCGGCGGAGCGAACGCCACCCGCGGCACGGCCGTCGGGCGGCGGCCGCGCGCCGCTCCAGTGGCTCGCCTTGCCGCTGGTCTTGCTGCTCGGCTGTCCCAACCCGCCGCCGCCCCCCGATCTCGGTCCCATGCTGGCGCCTGCCGAGGCGCTGCGGCGCGTGACCGAGCGGCGTGACGCGGTTCGATCGTTTCGCGGCAAGGTGTCGATCGACCTCGCGGTGAGCGGCGAGTCGCTCTCGACCGACGCGGCGCTGGTGGTGGAGCGGCCGAGCTCGCTCCGGCTCGACACGCTGAGCCTGCTCGGGCCCACCCTGATGCTCGCGATCGACGACACCGAGCTCACCGCGTACTCGGCGGGCGACAAGCAGTTCTTTCGCGGAACGGTTCACGACGGCGCGGCACCCGCGCGCGTGCTGCCGCCCATGCCCACGAGTGTCTTGATCGACGCGCTGCTTGCGAGCCCGCTCGATCCCGGCACCGAGGGGATCGAGGCCAAGCCGGCCGAGGACACGCCCGGCACCTTCGACGTCGCGATCCCGGCTTCCGGCGCCAGTGGCGCCCGCCGTCTCGCGATCGACGCCCGGACCGGCGCGCCGCGGACGCTCGAAGAAACCGGTCTCGACGGCCAGCTCCGCTATCGCGCCTCCTGGGAAGGCGCCGAGCGTCCGGTGCCGCGATCGATCACCATCGAGGTGCCGAGCCACGACTTCCGGGTTCGCATCTCGGTCGAGAGCCCGGACGTGAATCCCGCGTTACCGAGCGGGCTCTTTCACCTGAAAGCGCCGCCCGGGGCGACGGTCGTCGATCTGGATTCCCCGTCGGCACCGATCCTCCAGTAATCTAAGGACATGATCCGCTCGCGACGGCGCGTGCCAGGGGCCTCCGTCGTGACCGTCGCGTGCCTGGTCGCGCTCGCCGCTTCCTGCACCAACGACCCGTATCCGGGATCGGATCGGCAACAAAAGATCCTCTACATTGCCTACAACGATCCGCCCAAGACGCTCGATCCTGCGGTTTCCTACACCACCACCGAGCACGCCTTCACCGGCAACATCTTCGACACGCCGCTCGAGTACCACTTCCTCAAGCGGCCGTACCAGCTGATCCCGGGGATGGCCAAGGCCATCCCCGAGGCGCAAGAGCTGGACGGCGGGCGGATCCTTTACCGGATCGAATTCCTGCCCGACCTGCTCTACGCGGAGGATCCGTGCTTCGAGCGCGGCGGCAAGGGGCGCACCACGCGGCCGATCGTCGCGCAGGATCTCGAGTTCGAGTACATGCGCGTGGCCGACCCCAAGGTGGTGAGCCCTTTCGTCGATCCGATGTCGAACGTGCTGGGTTTCAAGGAATTCATCGACCGGCTCGATGCGAAACGCAAGGCCGATCCGTCATTCGCGGCCCGGCCGGTGCGCGAGCAGTACGCCGCGGTCGGTCCCATCGAGGGGATCCGCGTTCCCGACGATCACACGGTCGAGATCGTGCTCGATCACCCGTACCCGCAGATCCTCTACTGGCTCGCGTTTCCGTTCTCGACGCCGGTGCCGTGGGAATCGATCGAGTACTACGACGGCAAGGACGGGCGGCCGCTCTACCAGGACCATCCGGTCCCGAACGGCCCGTTCACGATCACGCACTACGAAAAGCAGGAGCGCATCGTCCTCGAGGCCAATCGCAACTGGTACGGTATGCGCCACCCCGACTGGAAGCTCCCCGCCGAGCTCTATCCGTCGGAGGGCGAGCCCGTGGACGCCGCCCTGGGCCGGCTCGATCCGCGCTGGGTGGGCCGCAACGTGCCCTTCGTCGAGCGCGTCGAATACCGCCGCGAGAAGGAGCCGATTCCCACCTTCAACAAGTTCCTGCAGGGCTACTACGACGTGTCGGCGATCACCAAGGAGGAGTTCAGCAAGGTGGTCGCGAACGGCAACATCAGCCCCGAGATGGCGAAGCGCGGGGTAAAGCTTGACAAGACGGTGGAGCCGGCTTTCTTCTACATCGGCTTCAACTTCATGGACAAAACCGTCGGCCATCCGGCTGGCGAGCGCGGCCGCTACCTGCGCCAGGCGATGAGTCTGTGCGTCGACAGCAAGGAGTGGCTGCGGCTCTTCGACAACTCGCGCGGCATCCCGGCCGAGTACATCCTGCCAACGTCGCTCTTCGGGTACGAAGAGAGCTACAGGAACCCGTTCCGCCACGTCGACCTCGACCGGGCCCGCGAGCTCCTCGAGAAGGCCGGCTATCCGGGTGGCATCGACCCCGCCACCGGAAAGCCGCTCAAGCTCACGTTCGACAGCGGCGACACCACCGTCGACGGGCGCTTGAGCTACCAGTTCTTCGTGGAGGAGTGGCGACAGATCGGTCTCGACGTGCAGATCGACGCGACCGCCTACAACCAGTTCCAGGACAAGCTCAAGAAAGGCGCCCACCAGATCTACATGTGGGGCTGGTCGGCCGACTATCCGGACCCCGAGAACTTCCTGTTCCTCCTCGACAGCGTGCAGGGCCGCGTCAAGTACGGCGGGCCGAACGACCTCAACTACGAGAACCCCGAGTACGACAAGCTCTTCGACCTCGCCAAGGCGCGCCCCGACGACGCGGAGCGGATGCGGCTGATCCGCGAGCTGCGCGCCATCCAGGAGCAGGACTGTCCAATGATCGAGCTGATGTTCAACGAGGCCTTCACGCTGCACCAGGACTGGGTGCACAACGTGAAGCCGTTCGGCATGTCGCAGCCCATGACCAAATACCGTGACGTCGAGCCGGGTCGGCGCGACGAGATGCGCACCGCCTGGAACCAGCCGGTGCTGTGGCCGGCCTACACGCTGGTGGGATTGGCGCTGGTCGTGACGGTGCCGGGCATCGCCACGTTCCTCCGCGAGAGGCAGTGATGCTGGCCTACGTGATCCGCCGCCTCGCTTACGGCGTGCTGACGGTGCTGGGCGTGCTGCTGTTCCTGTTCGTGCTGTTTTTCTCGGTCGCGAGCCCGGACACCATGGCGAGACGCGCCGTGGGTGAGAAGGCGGGGCCCAAGGTGATCGAGAACTGGAAGCACGAGCACGGCTACGATCGACCGCTCTGGCCCTGGCAGAGCTTCCACGACAACTTGCTCTTCGACCACTTCCGCCGCGCGCTGACCTTCGAATTCGGCACCAGCGATGCCGACGGCGTGCCGATCACGGATCGGCTCCGCGAGGGCGTCGGGCCGAGCCTCACGCTCACCGTGCCGCTCTTCGTGATGGGGATCGTGCTGTCGCTGCCGCTGTCGCTGTTCGTGGCGTTC
>CAZYWA010000477.1:0-6182 GCA_964650975.1 uncultured bacterium | reverse complement strand
CGGTGATGACCGGGGATCACGATGAAATCGAGCCCGCCTTCGGGCAGCACCGCGGTCTGGCGAACCGTGAAGGTCTGGGGATCGACCTGGACCAGCAGGAAGCGGTCGTTCGCGTCGGTCATGCCGACCTCGGCGTAGAGCATCGCGCTCTCCGGATCGTAGAGGACCTTGAGCGCTCCCGCGTTGAACTTGGTGTACCCCTGGTCGCGAAACGAGATCTGCCGCTCGAGCTCGAGCGTCTGACGATCGTACTCGGCCAGGATCGGCCGCTCGTGGAAGGTGATGTAGAGGTGCTGCTCGGTGACAGCGAACGACCACGGCGCGATCCGGCCGTCCTCGAGCAGGTTGGTGCGCTGCTTGAGCTCGAACGGATCGCCCGAGAAGACCAGGAAATCGCCCTTGTCCCAGTCCATGCTGAGCAAGGTCTGGTCGCGCGGCTCCCAGCGCAGGTAGCGCGCGAGCCCGGGGAACTCGATCTGTTGCGCCCGGCCGGTGGCGGTCTCGATCCGCACCATTCCCGAGCTCGGTCCGTAGCAGGTGTAGAGGAAGCGCCGGTCGTCGGAGAGCGCGAACTCACGCATGTACTCGAGCAGGAAATCCGGCTTCGCGCCGGGCGCGGGATAGAGCTTGGTGAACCCGGGATTGCGCTCGAGCGGCGGCACCGGCTTCCACGGCACCAGGCCCACGTAGTGGTAGAGGATCACCGTGCCGAAGGCACCGACCACCAGGAACCGCAGCGCCCAGCGGACGTAGTTGGCGCTTGCGGCGCCGATCGCCAGCACCAGCGGCAGCACGAACGCGATCAGGTACGCGTGCATCTTGCTCGAGCCGAGCCGGAACACGATGTAGACGGTGCTGGTCGTGGCCCAGCCCAGGACCGCCAAGCCCGAGAGCCACATCGGAATCTTGCGGCGGGTGACGAAGGCCAGCGCGAAGAGCAGCACCAGCGCGATTTCCGCGGCCGGGAGCTCGCGGGTGATGCCGCTCATGAGCGTGATGTTCTTGGCGACCTTGTGCCACTCGAGCGGGATCCACACCTGGCTGTAGCCCTTCTGGACGCCACGCGTGACCAGCGCGATCGGCAGGGCGAACGCGAGCGCGACTCCCAGCAGCTGGTCGACGAGGTGCTCACGGGAGCGGATCGGCAGGAACCGCTGCTGCAGCGCGAAGAGCGCCAGCAAGCCGACGCCGATGGCGGTCATGGCGCCGAAGCCGGTCGCGTGCGACACCACGCCGTCGACCCCGAGCAGCGCGAAGTCGAGTGCCCGGTACATCGCCACCACGAACACCACGCCGTCGAGCAGCACCAGCGGCGCCGCTCGCCACCCCTCGAGCGCTGGGGGCGTTGGCGTGGAGCGTTTCGTCATGGAGAAGCGGGCAGCGGCAGAGACACGAGACCAGCGGCGCCGGCCGCCACCAGCACCCGGTCGCGGTAGCGCGCGCTGCTCATCGCGGTGGCGGGTGCGTCGCCGCGCGGCAGCGCCAGGCGGCGGATCTCGCGCGGTTTCGGGCCGGTCACGTCGAGCTGCACCACTCCGTCAGGCCCGGCGCTGATCCAGAGGCCATCGTCCTCGGCGACGATGTCGAAGATGGCCGCGCCCAGATGGCGGCTCCAGAGAAGCTCGGGCGAGCTCGGATCGGCGAGGCTGTACGCGAGGAGCTTGCCGCGGGCGTCGCCCACATAGAGCGTCGAGCCGTGCACCGTGACCGCGGTCGCGACCGGTCCGATGCGGATCGGGCCGATCGTCCCCCAGTGAAGGGCTCGCACCAGGTGCGGAGGCGGCGGGTCGCAGCGGAACACCACCACTCCGTTGCCGACCGTGCCGCCGTAACCGTACGAGCCGAAGCCGGCGACCTCGATCGTGTAGCCGCCGGCGAACGCCTCGCCCTCCATCTCGACCTTCCCACCGACCCGCCGGCCCGCGCCGATCCCGACCTGCGAGTTGGCGAAGAACACCCGGTCTCCGACCGCGTCGACCTCCCACGCGTGGCCGCCGCGATCGGTCTCGTCGAGCAACTCGGGCACGGCGCCTTCGACCGGCTTCATGATCAGCACCCAGCCGAGCACGTCGGACACCCACAGCTGATCGTCGATGACACTCAGACCGCGCGCCATTCCCTGGGTCCTGTGCGTGCCCACCAGCCTGGGTCGTGCGGGATCGGCGAGTGAGTACACCTCGAGGCCACCCGTTCCCGCAGCCGCATACGCCTGATCGCCGATCACCCGCACCCGGTTGAAGTAAGCGGGCGGCACGTAAGACGAGATGAGCTTCGGCAGCGGATTCTCGCGGGTGTCGTAGAGGAAAATCCCGCGCGGGCCGAGTGCCAGCGGCAAAAGCTGCGTGGCGCCTTGCAGCGAGGCCACGTCGAGGACGCCGGCGCCGGGCGGTGCGTCGCCCATGTCGAGATCGCCCACCCAGCGCGGCGAATCGGGATCGGAGATGTCGGCGACCTTGACCGGCGACCCCTCGGACGCCGCGTAGAGCCGGTTGCCGTTCACCGTGACCCAGTCGCAGAAGTCGATGCCTTCGATCCGCGTCATCACCCGCGGTGTCTTCGGATCGCTCACGTCCAACTCGAGCAACCCGTGTGCTCCGTGCGCCACGAACGCGCGCTGGCCGCGCACCGCGATGTGACGCGGCATCGGGTCGGTGGGCTTGGGCAGGATTTGATAGGGGATGGCGAGCGTTCCCAGCAGCGCCGGCTGCTCGGGATTCGCGACGTCGAAGATCAGCACGCGCTCGTCTCCGACGGCGTACGCGCGGTCTCCGTCGACCACGATCTGCGCGAAGCTGTCGCCGGCTTCGAGATGCTGGACGAGCAGTGGCGGCTCGGGATCACGCAGCTTGTAGATCGCCAGGCCGCCTTTCTCCTTGTAGGCGAGGAAGGCGTAGCCCTTGCTGAGCGCCACCGAGAGTGCGTAACCGACGCCCGTGGCGCGACCCAGAACGCGCAGCTCGTTCGGGCGCGAGGCATCGAGCGTCACCAGCCCGTCGTAGCCGGCCGCGAGGTAGACGCGGTTGCCGAGGGACGCTCCGCCGTGGGTCGAGCTGCCGATGTTCGCGGTCGCCACCACGTGCAGCCGCCCGTCCGGCTGGGGCACGAGGAGCGACACGCCGAAACCGGTCCCGGCCACGTAGCCATTCGGGGTCGGCACCGCGAAGCGGCAGATCGCGCCCCACAGGAAGCCGAAGCGCTCCTGTGCGGTGACCCAGTTCCAGGCACCCTGGATGTGGCGTTGCAACCAGAGCGAGAAGGGGCCGGGAATGTCCTTGCCTTCGCGGTCCTCGGTTTGCGCGCTGCTGGCGGGAGCCGAGCCCTTGCCGTCCCGATCGTCCTTGCAGGCGGCGGGCAGGAACGCAACGCACGCGACGAGGACCAACGCCGCCGCCGAGCGGCGGCAGCGAGTCGGCCGAGCGATCATGGTTGCCCCGTGAAAGTCGCCAGGTCCACGGCGAAGACTCCGTCCTCGCTGCCCAGGTAGAGACGGTCCGCGTCGCGATCGAGCGCCAGCGACATCGACTTGTTGCCGACCCGATCCTTCGAGACCACCGAGCCGTCCGCCCAGCGCATCATCCACAGCTCCCCGGGCAGGAACGCGGTCGCCACCAGCAGGTCACGGTGCGCATCGTACGCCAGGGCCCGGCAGTTGAGCGGACCGTGGAGGGTGCGGCGTAGCTCGAGCGTCGTCGCGTCGAACTCGAAGATCCGATCGGTGAAGAATCCTGCCGTGATGATCGCCGAGCGTTCCGGCACCCACAGGATCGCGAGCCCGCCGTCCGGCACGTCCGCGGTGCGCTCGACGGTGAGGCTCTTGAGGTCGATGCGCGCCAGCCGGTAGCGGCCGGTGGCGTCGGTGGCGCCGATCTCGACGGCCAGGAAGCCCTGATCCGCGTCGCCCACCGCCTCCCAGGCGCCGCTACGGTAGCTGGTGAGGCCGAGCTCGCGGAACGACATCGTTCGCGTGATCGCGCCGTGCGCCAGATCGAGCTCCGCGAGGCCCGGCTCCTCGGTGTAGATCACGAACGCGCTCTCGGCACCCAGCAGGAAGCTCATCGGCACCAGGCGCTTGGGGCCGAAAAGCTCGGTGGTGCCGGGCTCGATCGCGAACGGCTCCTTGGTGATGCGCAACAGGTCGGCATGGACCCAGTCGAGCGCGTAGATCAGGTTCGGATCACGCGAGTTGCGGAGGTGCCTCACGAGGCCGTTCCCGACCGGAATCGGTGTCAGCACACCGCTCGCCAGGTCGATCACCAGGATTCCGGACGTGGGGCCGTAGGCCGAGTAGAGCTTGCCGCGCGCAGCATCGAGCTCGAAGTCGCGCAGGAACGCGAGCGGCACCGCGGGTGTCTCGCCGTCCGCCGGGTAGATCCGTTTCACGCCCGCGAGGTCGGCGAAGTGGGCGCGACCGAGTGGCGTCAATCCGACGTAGTGGACGAGCAGGAGCCCGGTGGCCGAGCCGAGCGCCGCGGCGCGCGCCGCCAGCCGGGCTCGACCGCGCCACAGGCCGCGGGCGCAGATCACCCACGGCAGCGCGTAGACCACGAAATACACCGAGATCCGCATGCTGGCCGAGATGCGCGTGAGCTCGATCGTGATCGCCAGCGCCAAGAGCCCGGGCGCCCAGGCCGTGAATCGTGCGCGCCGCCCCGGACCGACGGCCGCGGCGAGCCCGGCCATGGTCGCGAAGCACGCGACCGCCGCGAGCGCGAAGAGCGGCGAGAGCCTCTCCAGCAACACGAAGTTGGCGGGGATCTTCGACCACTCTTGCGCCAGCCAGAGCCACGAGATCCCCTTGGTCGATCCGGCGTAGCTGGCCAGGGTCGGTAGCGCGATGGCGAGCGCGATCCCGCCCAGCTCGCGCGCCGCCTCGCGCGGCTGGTTCGAAGCGTGGCCGAGACGCTGCGCGACGAAGCGCAGCGCCACCAGTGCACCGAGGCCGGCGCCACAGCGAAGCCACGCTCCGGACGGCGCGAGGGCGCCGTCGACTCCTTGCAGCGAGGCGCGCAGCACCCAGTAGAACGTGGCCACGAATGCCACCGCGTCCATGGCGAGGAGCGCGTAACGCGCGACGCCTCGTGGCCACGAGCGGGTCATCGGGGTCGGCAAGGAAGGCAGGGAAGGGGTGTCGCGATGCGGCGGCCGTGAACAGGCGGATGCGTCGCGAGCGACCGGGCGTCACGGGGGGGGGGAACCTCGATCATAGCGCGCCTTTGATGGGTGTTCGATCCGTGTCAGGATGGCCGCTCGGCGCCCCTTCGCCGCGTTCGCGACTCGCCGCTCTTTTGTCCTCTTCCGCAACGCCTCGCTCGGCTGCCGCGCGCCTCGTCGGGGCCGTGTCACGGGCCGCGCACCGCGTGGCGCCCGCGATCGCGCGGCTGCTCTTCGGCTTCGGGTTCGCGGACTGGCTCTTCCTCCTGCTCTTGTTCGTCGCCGGATCGCGCTACGTGCCGGTCGGCGTGCCGCTCAACCTCGGTCTCTTCCTGCTTTTCCTGCGGCTCGCCCGGCCCGGCCGGCCGCGCGCCAACCGGGTCTTCCTGCACGTGGTGTGGTTCGCGTTCGCTTTCCTGGCGGCGAGTGGCGCCATCGGTGCGTTCGGTCCGCGAGCGGCGACCTACACGATCACGGCGCGGGTTTTTCACCAGGCGATGGGCCAGTTCGCCACCTTGATGCTCGCGGTGAGCGTGGGTCGTCACGTGCGGCTCGAGTTGCCCGCCGCCGCCGCGGGCGCGGAGATCTCGTGGGCCGAGCGCCAGCTCTTCGCGTGGAGTGCACGGCTGGGCTGGCTCTTCCTCAAGGTGTCGCTGGGGGCCGGTGCGATCGTCGCGCTGCTCGTGATCCTGGGAGACCTGATCCCGGTGCACGTGCGGTTCCTGGTGATCGCGACACCGTTCGTGATGGCTCACGTGTGGCTCGCGCGCCGCTGGCGAGCGCGCGGCTGGCTCGCGGCCTCTCCTTCTCCCGGGATGTCGTGGACCGGCCCGCGGCTGGGACGGGTGCTGGCCACCAGCGGTGCGGCCGGGGTTGCTGTGGCGGTGGCGCTCGCGTGGCTGCCGAGGAGCTTTCCCGCGTCGAACCTGAGCGTCGGCGCCGCGGGCGCCACCGAGGTGCCGAAGGCGAGCTTCGGCTGGAGCGCGGCGCGCACCGCGAGTGGCGCCGGCTATCACCCGGCGTTCCTGGCG
>CAZYWA010000476.1:0-6228 GCA_964650975.1 uncultured bacterium | reverse complement strand
AAGATGCCGACGATCGGCGGCCGCAGTAGAACGCTTCATGAATAATCCGGGTTAAGCTCGGCCGCATGAAAGGCCTGCTCTTCAACGTGCTCGAGGAGGTCGTCGCGAGTGAGCACGGCGACGACGCGTGGGACGAGCTGCTCGAAACGGCCGAACTGGACGGCGCTTACACCTCGCTGGGCAGCTACCCCGACGAGCAGATGACGCAGCTGATCCGCGCGGCGGGGACGCTCTTCGGCCGCCCCGCCGACGAAGTGCTGAGGCACTTCGGGCGGCGCGCGCTGCCGATCTTCGCCAAGCGCTTCCCGGCGCTCTTCGAGGGCCGCCGCTCGACGCGCGACATCCTGGTGGCGCTCAACTCGATCATCCATCCCGAGGTTCGGAAGATCTATCCGGGCGCCGAGGTGCCGAGCTTCGACTTCCACACCTCGACGCTCGGCCAGCTCATCATGGGCTACGCGTCGTCGCGCCGCTTGTGCCTCTTCGCCGAGGGGTTGATCGAGGGTTGCGCGGACCTCTTCGAGGAGCACCTCTCGGTGCAGCAGAGCCTGTGCGTGCGGAAGGGCAATGCGATCTGTCTGTTCGTGGTGTCGTTCGATCGCACCGAGCGCATCCCGCTCCGGAGCGTGCCAGCCGCGGCCAAGAGTTGATGGACCAGTCGTCGCCACCTCCTCCGGGCCCGGAGCGCATCAAGCAACGGCTCGAGCGCGAGCGGCGCGCGCGCCGCGAGGCCGAGACCATCGCGGAAGCCACGATCCGCGAGCTCTACGATTCGCAGCAGGAGATCCGGCTGCTGCACGCGGTCGCGACGGCGGCCAACGAGTCGTCGTCGCTCGCCGAGGCGATGACCGTCGCGCTGCGCGAGCTGTGCCGCGCCACCGGCTGGCCGGCGGGGCGGGTGCACGTGGTCGAGCCGCGCACCCGCCGCTGGATCGATCCGCCGGTTTCCTACGCGCACACTCGCAGCATGCTGTCGCAGCTCACCGACGACCTGGTGGTGCGCGATCCGAACGGAGTCGCGCTACGCGATCGCATCGTCGAGAACGGCCGCTGCGCGTCGCTGGCCGGGCTCGCGGGAAGGACCGCGCCCGGCGAGCCGCTGCCGCTCATCGACGCCGCGTACGCCTGCCCGATCCGCACCGGCGGCGCCGTGCTGGGCGTCCTCGAGCTGCTCTCCGACGGGCCCATCGAGCCCTCCGAGCAGCTGCGCCCGCTGTTGCGCCACGTGGGTGCGTTGCTCGGCCAGGTGATCGAGCGCGCCCGCGGCGAGTCGGTGCTGCGCCAGAGCGAAGAGCAGTTCCGCACCATGTTCGAGAACGCGCAGATCGGGATCTATCGCACCACTCCCGACGGCCGGATCGTCATGGCGAACCCTCGGCTCTTGGGCCTCCTGGGCTTCGGCTCGTTCGAGGAGCTGGCGGCGCGCAACCTGGAGCTCGAAGGCTTCCACAGCCGCGAGTCGCGCGAGCGCTTCAAGGAAGCGATGGAGCGCGACGGCCAGGTGAGCGGGCTCGACACCGAGTGGCTGCGCAGCGACGGACGTCCCATCCATCTGCGCGAAAACGCCAAGCTGGTGCGCGACCCCGCCGGCACTCCGCTCTTCTACGAAGGCACGGTCGAGGATGTGAGCGAGAAGGCGCGGCTCGAAGCGCAGCTCCTGCGGGTCCAGCGGGTCGAGAGCGTGGGCGCCCTGGCGGGCGGCATCGCCCACGACCTCAACAACGTGCTGGCGCCGATGCTGATGGGCGTCGATCTGTTGCGGCGCGGCATCTCGGAAGAGCGGCTGCTCTCGATCATCGACACCATCGACCGGAACGCCCGGCGCGGCGCCGCGCTGGTGCGCCAGGTACTCAAGTTCGCGCGCGGATCGGGCAGCGAGCGGGTGCCGATCGACGTGGCGGTGATGGCGCGCGATCTGGCGCAGATGCTGGCGCGCACCTTCCCGCGCGCGATCGAGATCCGCACCCAGATCGGCGACACGCCCGCGGTGGTGCTCGCGGCGCCCACCGAGATCGATCAGGTGCTGGTGAACCTGTGCATCAACGCCCGCGACGCGATGCCCTCGGGCGGCGTCTTGAGCCTGAGCGTCGAGCGGGTCGACGTGGACGCCGCGGTGGCGCGGGCGCACGTCGGCGCGCGCGCCGGTGGGTACTTCACGGTGACGGTCGAGGACTCGGGCGTCGGGATTCCGCCGGAGGCCCTCGAACGGATCTTCGAGCCGTTCTTCACCACCAAGCCGCTCGAGCAAGGATCGGGGCTCGGACTCTCCACGGTGTACGGCATCGTCAAGAGCCACGACGGCTTCGTGAGCGTCCAGAGCGAGCTGGGACGCGGCACGCGCTTTCGCGTCCATCTGCCGGTGCCCGAGACGGAGCTCATCGCGACGACGGCCGAGACGCCGCGGCCGATCGTGCCCGGCAACGGCGAGCTGGTGCTCTTGGTCGACGACGAGGCCGCGGTGCGCGACATCGGGCGCGCGACCCTCGAAGCCAACGGATACAGCGCCATCACCGCCGAGGATGGCGCCGTGGCGCTGGCGGCGTTCGTCGAGCATCGAGCGCGCGTGGCGGTGGTGGTGCTCGACATGAGCATGCCGGTCATGGACGGTCCCGCGACCATCCGCGCGCTCCGGAAGCTCAGCGCCAGCGTGCCGATCGTGACCACCAGCGGCGTCGAGGGGAGCGGCGGCCAGCGCCACTCCGCACACCCCGAAGTCGCGGCGTCGCTCACCAAGCCCTACTCCACCGAGACGCTGCTCGGCACGCTGCACGACGTGCTCCACGCGGCATCCGCCCGAGATTGAGGCCTCGCGCGCGAGGGACCGCGCGCGCTCCACCAGGTCGCCCTGGAGGCCCACCGGTCCCTCGGTGGGCAGCGATCGAGCGCGTAACACGGTGTTGAAGGACGCGCTCCGTCGTCGCTCGTCGCGTCCACAGCGTTGAATCGTGATGGAACGTAGCGGCTGCGAGGGACCGCAGCCCTCCGAAGAGCGATCGATCGAGATGACGCGCGGCTCGGCGCTGTTGCGCAATTCCTCCCAGGGGCCCATGCTTCGGAGTCGGAAACCGGGGCGGGAACCACCGATGCGAGTCGCCTTTTTCAGCGAAGCCACCCCGGTCGATAGCCTGGGCGTCGAGTACCTCGCGGCGGTGCTGGTCGAGCACGGCATCGAGGTCGCGAGCTACCTCGACATCCGCCCGTTCGACCGCCGCGCCGACCTGCTGCGCTCGCAGGGCAAGATCCGCACGCTGCTCGCCACACAGCCGGCCGCCTACGCCGAGCGGCTCCTGGCGTGGAAGCCGGACGTGGTCGCGTTCTCGGTCGTGACCGACTGGTACCAGGCGGCGCTCGCGGTGGCCCGCGAGGTCAAACGGCAGGCACCCGATGTCGTCACGGTATTCGGCGGCCCGCACGTGACGGCCGGCCCGCGCACCGTGCTCGAGGAGCGCTGCATCGACTTCGCGTGCGTGGGCGAAGGCGAGCTCGCGCTCCTCGCGCTGGTGCGCGCGGTCGAGCGTGGCGAGCGTGAGCCCGAGATCCGCGGGATGTATTTCCGCGCGGGCGACGAGCTGCGCGGCTCCGGCGCGGGCGAGCTGGTCGAGGATCTCGATCGACTGCCGTTCGTCGACAAAGAGCCCGCCCACCAGCAGTGGCCGATCACACGCCACGTCTACACCGTGATGAGCGCGCGCGGCTGTTACTACCGCTGCACGTTCTGCGCGAGCCCGTACACGCGGCAGATCTACCGTGAGGGCGGCGATCAGTTCCTGCGGCGCCGCACGGTGGCGAACCTGGTCGACGAGCTCGAAGGCGCCGTGAAGCGCCACCCGTACACGCGCTACGTCCACTTCTCGGACGACACCTTCGTGCAGAAGCCGGCGTGGATGTGGGAGTTCGCGCGCGCCTACGGCGAGCGCGTGGGGCTACCGTTCTGGTGCCAGACGATTCCCAATCTCACCGATCCCGATCTCGCCCAAGCCCTCGCGAAAGCCGGGTGGGCGAGCGTCGAGCTGGGAGTGCAGAGCGCCGACGAGGCCATCCGCAACCAGGCGATGCTGCGCCCCGAGACCGACGCCGACATCGCCCGCACGGTCACGATGCTCAGGAAGCACCGGGTGTTCGTCTACACCGACCACATCGTGCGCGCGGAGGTGGACGACGCGCCGCGGCTGGAAGCGGCGGTCGAGTTCTACAACCGCATCCGGCCCGACTGGATCCACGTCTATCCGTACCGCGATTATCCCGGCATCGCGACCACGCTCACCGCGCGTCGCGACGGCAGTCTTTCGGACCAGGAGGCGAGCCGCGTCGATCGCGGGCTGGGGCTCGAGTCGGTTCCGGTGGGCTTGCCGGCGCGCAGTCTCGGCTCGGACGCCTTCAAGCGCGCCGAGATCCTGATCGGGCTCTTGATCGTGCTGCCACTCTTGCCGGCACGGATGATCGGGTGGGCGCTGCGCAACTACCGCAAGGCGTGCGTGCTGCCGCTCGGATTGCTCGAGCTGCTGCCGGACGTGGTGTTCGCGTTCGCTCGCGCGTGGCGCGCGGTGACGCCGAGCGGCGATTTCAGCGCCAAGATCAACGTCGCGATCGCGGCCTTCGGGCCGCTGGTGGCGTTCCGCCACGCCTGGCGCCGCGACTGGGAGAAGATCGCGACGGTGCGGCACGTGCAGTCCTCGGGATTGCCGATCGAAGCGGCCAAGCCAGCGGCGATCGCGCGCGGCGACGGCGCCGAGCTGAGTCAGCCCGATCAGGTCGACCGTCTGGTGGGCTTCCACGTCGATCGTGGCTCTCGCGAGAAGCCGGGCACCGCCGCCTGGCGCGCGCGCTGAGCAGCCCCGACGCGGACTCGTCGCCTTCCACAGGTCCGCGAGGCTGGAGGGCCGCGCTTCCGCGGCCGCGAAGAGTGAACCCGTGTACCGTCTGCTCACGTTCGACGCGGTGGGGACGCTCTTCCGGGCGCGCGGCTCGGTGGGCTCCATCTACGCGTCGGCGGCGCGCGATCTCGGCTTCGTGCGCGAGGCCGGAGCGTTTCGAGACGCGTTCCGGTCCGCATTCGCCGCGATGCCCCCGCTCGCGTTTCCCGGTGCGAGCGAGCACGAGATCCGCGCGTGCGAGCGTGCCTGGTGGGCGGATCTGGTGGGACGCGTGCTCGACCTCGTGGCCGCGCCATCCGGTTTCGATCGCGGGCGTTACTTCGACCGCGTGTACACGGTGTTCGCGAGCGCCAAGGGCTGGGAGCTCTACGATGACGTGCTCCAAGCACTCGACGCGGTGGCCGCCGCCGGCCTGCGCATGGGAATCGTCAGCAACTTCGATGCGCGCTGCCGTGCGGTGTGCGAAGCGCTCGGCATCGCGCGCTACTTCCAGGACTTCACGCTCTCGAGCGAGGCCGGAGTGGCGAAACCCGATCCGGGAATCTTCGCGGCGGCGCTGCGCGCGCACGGCGTCCGCGCCGGCGAGGCCGTGCACGTCGGCGACCACCCGATTCTGGACGTGATGGCGGCCCGCGCGCTGGGCATGAAGGGCGTGCTCGTGGATCGTCGCGACGGGACCGTCACTCCCGGCGGAGTGACGCGGATCACGTCGCTCGCCGAGCTATCGCGCCACGTCGGGTAGCGACGCCGACGACCCCGGACGATCGTGTTTCCCGAAGCGCAGATAGTCGCGCGATGAGCCGCGACGGTAGAGCTGAACACAAGCGCTCAGAACGCCGTCGAGCAACGCGGAGAATTCGGCCGAAGCCGCGTGATCCCGGAGGCGCTCCTCGGAGGTCGCACCGATCGCGGCGGTGACGGGATAGGTGAGCGGGTTGGGATCGTTCGGCCGGGGCCGCACGACGAAGTCGAACCCGAGCCTCATCTCCGACTCGTAGACCACGGCCAGCTCCGGGCCTGCGCGCTCGACACCGGCGCGGACGGCGCCGAAGAACGACGCCGCGTCGTCGGTGCGGACGTGTAGTCCGAGCACCCAGGGATACCGTTCGATACCGCTCTTCGGATCGCGCGGCTCGGTGAACGCGATCTCGAGGCGTCTGGTGCCGCGCTCGCGAAAACGGTTGACGAAGGTGTAGTACGGATTGGCGATCATCGCGAGCATGCGCCGGTGGTTGCGGTAGCGCACCACCATCCAGGTTTCGCAGGGACTCTCACCGCTGAGCGTCGCGACTCGATCGCCGATGAAGAGCGGCCCGCCGCCGGTCGCGAGCACCACCGGCATCAGCAACCGGGC
>CAZYWA010000475.1:4088-6233 GCA_964650975.1 uncultured bacterium | reverse complement strand
ACGGGGACGGCGATCTCGACGCGCTGGTGGGGTCGAACAACGGCGTCTTCTCGTACCAGAACACCGGCTCGGCGCAGAGCCCCGCTTTCGCGGAGGCGACGCTTCGACTCGCCCTACCCGGTGCGAGCGACGGCGTCGTCCCCGCCCCTGCGTTCGTGGACATCGACGACGACGGCGACCTGGACGGAATCGTCGGCGCGAGCGGCGGCACCTTCTTCGCGGAGAACACGGGGACAGCCCAGAACGCGGCGTTCGCGACGCCCGTCGGGAACGCGTTCGGATTACAGACCGTCGGATCCTTTGCCGCCCCGGCGTTCGGCGATGTCGACGGAGACGGCGACCTCGACGTCTTCATCGCCTACAGGTTCGGTCCAGTCGCGTTCTTCCGCAACACGGGAACGGCGGGCAGCCCGGCCTTCGAAGCGCCTGGCTACAACCCGTTCGGCCTCACCCCGGCGGGTACGGCGGACGGCACCGCGACGTTCGTGGACATCGACGGTGACGGCGATCTGGACCTGTTCGTGGAGCGCGTTGGGGGATACGTCGTCTTTTCCGAGAACACCGGAACGGCGCAACATCCGTCCTTCGCGACACCCACGATCGAACCATTCGGTCTCTCGTTCCCGCAGGGCGAGATCGGCGTGGAGGTCTTCTTCACGGACGTTGACGGAGACGGAGATCTCGACGCGTTCGTCGTGCGTGCGGACGAGACCGGCTATCGGCTCACGGACACCTTCTTCCGCAACACGGGCACAGCTCAAAGCCCGGCGTTCGCGCCTGGGTCGAGCGATCTGTTCGGAATCGGCACGCTGCCCTACACCGCCCAGACCTTCGCCGATCTCGACGGCGACGGTGATCAAGACCTGTTTCTCGTGTCGCCCGGAGCGACCTACTTGTCACGCAACACCGGCACCCTGGAGTCACCCGCTTTCGCCAAGCCCTCCCTCGACCCATTCGGTTCCATCGACATCCCGGACGGCACATTCAAGATCACCTTCGCGGACCTCGATGGCGACGGCGATCTCGATCTCTGGGTAGGCATCTTGCACGGCAGCGTGGAGTTTTTCGAGAACAGCGGCACCCGAGAGAGCGCGGCATTCGCGTCGCCCGTGACCAACCCGTTTGGCCTGGAGAGCGTCGTCTACGGCTCTCCCGCCTTCGCGGACATCGATGGCGATGGGGATCTCGATCTGTTCGTCGGGAACGGAGCTGAGCTGGCCTTCTTCGAGAACAAGTCGGCCCAGCGGATCTTCGACGACGGCTTCGAGGCGGGCGACCTCGCCGGCTGGACGAAGCACGTCCCGTGAAGCGCGCCGCCCCGCTCAGAAGTTGGCGTAGATGAAGCTGCCCGCGCCGAGCGGCATGAACACCAGCAAGAACACGATCACGAAGCCGTAGACGAGCCCGCGGAGCGGCGCGGGCACCGCGAACAAGCGATCTCGCCAGACGCGCAAGCGGGCGAGATCGAGCCCGTGGTAGAGCGCGACGAAGCCGAAGCACACCAAGAGGTTGCACCACTCGGTGGCGCCGCCTTCGATCACCGAGCGGCCGTGCACCAGGCCAAGCAATCCTTTGGTGAACGTGGCGGCCGAGCTCGCCGTGGGTGCGCGGAACGGAATCAAGCTCAGCACGAAGAAGCCGATGGTGATCGCCCACGCCGCGGCGCCGTAGGGGGCGCTCTTGCGGCGCGCGACCCACGCGCGGTCCTTGCGACAAAGCTTCTTCATCTGGCCGTCCCAGCGGCGCTGCGCCGCGAGACCGAGTCCCTGCACCGCGCCCCACAGCACGAACATCCAGGTGGCGCCGTGCCACAGGCCCGAGACGGCGAACACCACCAGAAAGCCCAGATCGAGCCGCCCTCGGAAGAAACCCTGGCTGGTGGTGAGCGGGTAATAGAGGTAGTCGAAGAGCCAGGTGTTGAGGGTGATGTGCCAGCGCCGCCAGAGCTCCATGAGCCCGCGGCTCACGAATGGGTGATCGAAGTTGAGCGGCAGCTCGATGCCCAGCATGCGGGCGAGGCCCATCGCCATGAAGCTGTAGCCGGCGAAATCGTCGAAGACCTGGAGGGCGAATCCGACGAGCGCCAGCCAGTGGCTCATCGCGTTGAATTTCGCGGGCGACACGAACACCGGGTCGACGACCCAG
>CAZYWA010000475.1:0-4078 GCA_964650975.1 uncultured bacterium | reverse complement strand
CACCGACTACAGCGCGGCGATCAACTGCTACTTCACCGGGTCGACGACCCAGCGACCCAGATAGTCGGCCACGTAGAACTTCATGAAGAAGCCGAGGAACACCAATCCGCCGCCGGTGCGGAACGCTTCGACGTCGAAGCGGCGATCGGCGGCGTACTGCGGCAGCAAATTCCGGCCGCGCACGATCGGGCCCGCCATGAGCTGCGGGAAGAACGCGATGAAGGTGGCGAAGGTGAGCGGCGAGCGGCACGGCTCGATGCGGCCGTAATAAACGTCGATGAGATAGCCGAGCTTGGTGAGCGTCCAGAACGATACACCGACCAGCGCCACCAGGTGCGGCATTGGCAGACGCGCGCCGACGCCCACCGCACCGAGCACGCCGTTGACCGACGCGGCGAAGAAGCCCAGGTACTTGAACACGACCAGTTGGATCAGGTCCCAGGCCACGCCGAAGGCGAGCAGGCCGCGCGCGGCGCTGCGATCGGACACATCGCTGGCCTTCGCGGCGGCGGCGGCGCGATCGCCGAGCCCGAGACCCACCGCGTAGTTGACGGCGGTCGAGAGCACGAACACCAAGATCAACCGCGGGTTCCAGCACCAGACGAAGGTGTAGCTCGCCGCTAGCAGCACGGCGTTCTGCGCGGCGGCGCGGCGCGGCACCAGCCAGTGGAGCAGGAACACCAGCGGGAAAAAGAGCGCGAACGCGGCGCCGCCGAAGGTCATGCGGCGGTCCCTCGCGGACGCTCGGGCCTGTTCCGGCTGGTCGCGGGAGAAGTGGAAGCGCCGCCCACTCGGCGCGTGATCGAGCGCTCGCGCGCGAGGGACCGCGCGCGCTCCAAACGGCGGCTGCGATTCCCGCGCGGACGCGCGCCGATCGCTCGCGACGCGTCACCATGCTCCCGGTCTGGAGGCCCGCCGGTCCCTCGGCGGGCAGCGATCGACTTCGACGTGCTCGGCTCGAGCAAGAAACTCAGCGGGCCGCTCAGGATCCACGACGAGAAGCGCTGGCTGCCCGCGGCGGTGAGGTGGTCGAGATCGTGCTCCCAGTCCTCGTCGCGCATCGGCGAGGTGGTCGCGATGTCGACGAACCGGATGCCGCGCGCGCGTGCGAACGAGCCGGCCCAGGCGGAGAACTGTGCCACCGTGGTTTCCTTGGCGCGCTCGGTGAGCGTCACCGGCATGCTCGGGAAGAGCAGCAGCGTCACCTCGATGCCCCGCGACGTGAAAGCGCTCACCACGTGGTCGAGCGCCGCGCGCTGCTCGGTATCCTCGCAGCCGGAGGCGCCCTCCGCGACGTCGCGCCACTCGTCGATGGTGCGCTCCAGGTCGGCGCGGATCTGCTCCTCGTTCTTCCGCGTCACCAGCTGGCGCAGCGCCTCGGGCAGATACTCGTGGCCGCGCGAGCGCACCATCACCGAGTCGCGGAACCAGCGGTTGAGCCGGTTCTGCAGGTAATTGCCGTTGTAATCGGTGAGGCCGTTGGCGAAGAGGTCGCTCGCGAAGTCGCCGAACGCCCAGGCCCGCGCCGGCAGGTTGGTACCGGCGGGGCCGTGAATGCGCCCGCATGCGTCCCACCAGTCGGTGACCACGACGGCGCGCCTGAGGCTCGGCCGCGCCCGCGTGCCGTCGGGCTTTTTCTCGTCGATGAGCGGCAGCAACCGGTGATCGACCAGCCACGCGTAGGACGTGATCGTGCCGTACTCGAGCGCCACCACCGCGAGTTGCTCGCGGCCGCCGGTCCGCTCCGCGAGCAGGTCGTGGAGCGGCGTGAACGAGCGCGCGTGGCTCGATCCCAGGACCAGCGTGGTCGGATCGTGGCTGGCGATCCAGCCGATCCCGTCCTCCGCCTCGACCATCGGCGGACGCACCGGCGCGATCGCGCGAAACAGCAGCTCGCCGGCCAGGATGCCGACCAGCGCACCCACCAGCACACCGGCGATGCTCCTCCAGGTGCTGCCCTTGCCCGAGGAGCCGTTCATGGAGCGGTCTATTTAGCCGTCCCAACGCCGGTTGGCACACGCGCGGGCGCGCGTCATCGCGCTGTCACGTCGGCGGTCTAGCCCAGCGAAATCCGGAGGGACCGCATGGTGAGCGATTCGAGCGGGACGATCACGGCCCGGAGGGCTGCGGTCCCTCGCAGCCGCGGCGCTCCATCGCGATCGAACGCTGCGGACGCGACGGAGCGCACCCCTCCGGCTGGATCCGTTCGAAGTCGAGCCGAGACACCGCCCAGCGGCCGGCAGCGGAGGCAGGTGCTGGCGTGGCTGGCGCTCGCCGCCGCCAGCTTCGGCGCTCCACCGGCGCGGGCCGGTGGAATCTGGGGCGACCTCGGCGACGATGCGCGCTGGCTCGGCCGCACTGCCTGGTACGACGTCCGCTCGATCGTGACGCTGCCGCTCGCCATCACGCACATCACCGAGATCACCCCGACCCAGCTCCTCGAGGGCGCCGCGGTGATGGGCGCCATCGGCGGAACGATCGCGCTCGATCAGAGCATCCGCCGCCAGGCCCGGACCATCGGCCCGCAGACCGGGCGCGAGCTCCAGAGCGACGCGACCATCGTCTCGTGGGCGAGCCTCGGCCTCCTCTACGGCGCGGGCCTGGTGGGCGATCGCGACCGCTGGCGGCAAGGTGCTCTCACCGGCGGCGAGAGCGCGGTGGCCTCGATGGGCCTCACCAAGGTCACCAAGCCGGCCTTCGGGAGGCAGCGGCCCGACGCCGACCTGGGCGCCTACCGGTGGTGGGACGGCGGCACCTCGTTCGTCTCGGACGCCGCGACGCCGCACTTCGCGATCGCGGAAGCGGTGAGCGACTCGTTCGACCACGCCTGGTGGATCACCCTGCCGACTTACGCGACGGCGGCCGCCGTGGGCGTGGGCCGCATGGCGCAGGACCGGCACTGGGCCTCCGACATCCTCGGCTCCGCGGCGCTGGGCTACGGCACCCAGAGCCTCTTCGGCTTTTTTCACGAGCGCGAGAAGAAAGAGGACGAGGAACAGGGACCGCAACGAGAAGAGGCGCCCGCCGGCGGCGAGCCGCAGGTCACGATCGCGCCCCAGCCGGGCGGGGCGGCGCTCGCCGTGACGATGCGGCTTTGATCACGATCGAGTCTCGATCGTGGCCGAGCCGTCCTCGAGCACCGCCATCGGACGGCCGGCGCACGATGCCCGAGATCGGCATCCTGCGACACCACCTTCGCTTGCGACGACTCGCCCGCCACAAAATAAGGCGGGCAGGTCGGCCGCCGTCCGCGGGGATCATCGCGGGTTGAGCGACCGGCCTGCCCGGGAGGGGCGTATCCGGTTACTGCGCGTGCGAGGTCGTCGTCGTGGTGCTGCCCTTCTTCTTGGAGGACGAGGAGCCGCTCGAGAGATCGACCTCGGTGGCGTTCTTCTCACCCTTCGATTCCATGTACTTCACGACCACCTTCGAATTCGGCGTCACGTCCGTGGACGCGACCGCGGTGCTGCCCTTCTTGAACTTGGTGGCGCTGGTGAGGGTGATCGACTCGCTCTTGGTGGCCGATTCCTTCACTTCGATGTGCGTGGCGTCGATCGACGCGACCGTTCCCATCGCCTTGTGCACGTGTCCTTCGTGCGCCATGGCCGGTGCGGACGTCAGGGCGGCCAAGCCGAACACCGTGGCTCCCAAGGTCCAGTTCCCTCGCTTCATCGACCCCCTCCTGGCTCCGGATCGCTTCGGATCCGCATTTCTGAAGCGACTCACTGTCGTACGAGCCTCCGGAGGTCAGGAAGCGAGACCGCCGGTGACCGGAAGGCCCCTCCCCCCGGTGCCCTTCCCGTCGGGCGTCTCGTCGCGTGGTGCTTCCGTGGTTTCGCTGTCTGGTTTCTTAGACGCCGACCGAATCGAAAGTGTTCAATCGCCTCGAAACTTTTTTTTCAGGGCACGGGAGCGGCCGGAGCCTGCCGGTCGGAGCCCGGCTCGTCCTCCGCGTCGTCGCCCTCCAGGAACTTGCGGTTCTCCTCCTCGTCGGCGATCTCGGCGCGGGTCTTCGGGTTGAGCTCGGCCATGTCGGCTGCTTCCTGGGAGGTGACCTTCGGCAGATGGCGAATGAAGC
>CAZYWA010000474.1:0-6239 GCA_964650975.1 uncultured bacterium | reverse complement strand
CTTCCGATCTAGGCGGTCGGCAGCGCGGGCTCTTGAAACTGCCGGGCTCTTGAAACTGCTCGTTGGCCTCTCCACGTTCAGTCGGCTGTGGGCGGCGGATTCGCCGGCCGGGGAGAGAGATCCATGAGCACACGGACCGAGCGGGACAGCATGGGGGAAATCCAGGTTCCCGTGGATCGCTACTGGGGCGCCCAGACGCAGCGCTCGTTCCAGAACTTCAAGATCGGCGACGAGCACTTGCCGAAGCCGCTGATCCGCTCGCTGGCGCTGGTGAAGCACGCGGCCGCCGAGGTGAACGCGGCGCTCGGCGACCTCGATCCCAAGATCGCCTCCGAGATCCAGGCCGCTGCGCAGGAAGTGATCGACGGCAAGCTCGACGGCGAGTTTCCGCTGGTGGTCTGGCAGACCGGCTCCGGCACCCAGAGCAACATGAACGTGAACGAGGTGATCGCGAACCGCGCCAACGAGCGCCTGGGTGGGAAGCGCGGCGACAAGGGACTGGTCCATCCCAACGATCACGTGAACCGCGCGCAGTCGACCAACGACGCGTTTCCCACCGCGATTCACGTGGCCGCCGCGGTCGAGATCCGCGATCAGCTGGTGCCGGCGCTGGCCGCGCTGCGCGCAACCCTCGACAAGAAGGCCCGCGATTTCGACTCGATCGTGAAGATCGGCCGCACCCATCTCCAGGATGCGACGCCGCTCACACTCGGCCAGGAGTTCTCGGGCTACGCGGCGCAGCTCGATCTCTCGATCCGCGCACTCGAACAGAGCTACGCGGGGTTGGCCGAGCTGCCGATCGGCGGCACCGCGGTGGGCACCGGGCTCAACACCAAGCCCGGCTACGCCGCGAAGATGGCCGCGGCGCTGGCGCAGCGAACCGGGTTCGCGTTCGTGTCGGCGCCCAACAAGTTCGCATCGATGGCCGGAAAAGAAGCGCTGGTGCAGGCGTCGGGCGCGCTCAAAACCGTGGCGTGCGCGCTCAACAAGATCGCCAACGACGTCCGCTGGCTCGCCAGCGGGCCGCGCTCCGGGATCGGCGAGATCCGCATTCCCGAGAACGAGCCCGGCTCGTCGATCATGCCCGGCAAGGTGAACCCGACCCAGTCCGAGGCCATGACCATGGTGGTCGCGCGCGTGCTCGGGAACGACGTGACGGTCGGCATCGCTGGCGCGTCGGGCAACTTCGAGCTCAACGTGTTCATGCCGGTGATCGGCTACGCGCTCTTGCAGTCGGTGCGGCTGCTCGCCGACGCGACACGATCCTTCGACGAGCACTGCGCCGTGGGCATCGAGCCCAATCGCGACCGACTCGACGAGAACCTCAAGCGCTCGCTGATGCTGGTCACGGCGCTCAACCCGCACATCGGCTACGACAAGGCGGCAGACGTCGCGAAAACCGCGCACAAACAGGGCAAGACGCTGCGCGAAGTGGTGATCGAGAAGGGCTACCTGTCGGGCGAGGACTTCGATCGGATCGTCGATCCGATCGAGATGTGCGGTCCGCGCTGACCGGTCAGGCGCGCCAGCTTCTCGATCGGACCCTCGTCGCCGAAGCGCCGACGCCGTGCCCCATCAGCTCGGGCGCGCCGGCTTCGAACCGAGCGCTTCGAACGCAGCTCTGTAGTCGGCGAAGCGGCCGCCGGATTTCACGGCGTGGTGCAGGGCGAGGCCGGTCTCGGGGCCGCCTTGCGCCAGGCAGTACTCCACCCACGCCCAGCGGGTGCTGATCGGCCGGACCTCCGCGCGTCCTTGCACGGCCGCTCGCAGCCGCTTGAGCCGGCCCTCGACCACCGCGATCCCCGCGAACGGCTCGCCGTCGAGCGGTGTGTTGCGTTTCGCGACGAACGGCGCGACTCCGAACGACACCGGAATGATCCGTGAGATCCGGTTCGCGAGGTCGGCGAGCGCGTCGATGTCGTCGTCGGTCTCGGTGGGCAGGCCCACCATCAGATAGAGCTTGAGCCGGTCGAGGTGGTGCTCGCGGGCCAGCTCGGCGGCGCGCACGATGTGCCGCTCCTTGGCGCCTCGCTTGACCACGCCCATCAGGCGCTCGGAAGCGCCGTCCATGGCGGTGGTGAGCGTCTTGTAGCCGGCTCGCGCCAGTGCGCCGACGAATGCGTCGTCGAGCCGGTCGGGCCTCAAACTCGAAAGCCCCACCGAGATCCCGCGATCGGCGAGGGTGTTCACGATCTCGGTGATCTTCGGGTGGTCGCTCGCGGCGGCGCCCACCAGCCCGACGCGGGTCGCGTCCGCGGGGATCAGCGACAGCACCGTCTCGGCGGGAACCACGCGCATGCCGCCGTTGGTGCTGCGCCGCATGACGCAGTAGGTGCAACCACGCGAGCAGCCGCGCTCGGGCTCGATCAGGAACATCGAGCGCAGCTCGGTGTTGGGCGTGCGGATCGCGGAGCGAGCAGGCAAGAGCTCGTCGCTGGCGCGCGCGATCGCTGGCAGCCGGTCGCCGGAGAGCCCGGGAACGAAGCACGAGGGCAGCGCAGCGATGCGTTCGAGGGCGGCCTTCTTGTCGGCGGTCTCGAACACCGCGTCGACCACCTCGTGCACCAGCTCGTCGGCTTCGCCGAGCACCAGCGCATCGACGAACGGCGAGAGCGGCATCGGGTTCGAGAAGGTGAGCGGTCCGCCGGCGATGACGATGGGATCGCGCGTGCTGCGCTCGCACGCGAGCGGCGCCACGCCCCCGAGCTCGAGCACCCGGATGACACCCGCGATCTCGAGCTCGAAGGCGACCGAGAGCGCGATCAGCCGGTGATCGTCGAGCGGCCGGCCGGATTCGTAGGTGGTGAGCCGCGTGGACGAGTCGATCTCGGCGTCGTCGGGCAAGAAGGCCCGCTCGGCCGCCACGTCGGTGCGCTCGTTGAGCAGCCGGTAGATCTGCTGAAAGCCGAGCGAGCTCATGCCCGCGGCGTACGGGCTCGGATAGACCAGAGCCACCTGTTTCGGCGCCTCTTTCCGCACCGTGCCGATCTCGTCGGCCAGGCGAGCCCGCGCCACGGCCTGGGGATCCGCGCGAGTCATGGCGAGCCCGGGCCCGCGGTGGTTCGCATCACCTGCAATCTAAGTGGAGCGGTCGATTCGAGGACAGGCGGGTCGCTTGCAGGATGGTTTTGGGGCGTGGTTTCCTGGAATGGCTGGCGATTCGAGAGCACCATGCGAGCCGCAGAGAAGCGCACCAGACCCCTCCCCGCGCGGGACCCCGCAGGGCAGCTGGTGTTGCCCTTCGAGTCCGCCCGCGAGCGACTGCGGCGGCGCGTCGAGCCGCTCCTCGACCCCGGCATGGTGCTGGTCGACAACTCGAACGGCGTCAACCTGTTCTCGTTCCAGACCGTGAGTGGCGTCACCACGCTGCGCGTGTCGGACCGTCTCGCCGAGGCGCCGATCGAGGTGCTGCGCGCGGTGGTCGGATGGTCTCGCGGCGGTCCCGGCTCGCGAAGCGCGGCGCGCGCGGTGCGTGGCTTCATCGCGCAGCTGCCGCATCGTCCCGGCCGCAGCCGCTCGCCCAGGCTCGATCCGCGCGGCGTGGCGCACGACCTGAGCGCCCAGCTCGACCGCGTCCGGCACGAGCATTTCGCCGGAGCAGACCTCGAGATTCGAGCGATCGGGTGGGGCGTCGCACGGCGCCAGACGCGTCGCCGAAGCGGCAGCATCCGGCTCGCATCGTTCCAGGAGACGACGCGCGCCATCCGCGTGCATCCGGCGCTCGACGTCGACGCGGTGCCCGGATGGGTGCTCGAGTTCCTGCTCTTCCACGAGCTCCTGCACGCCGACATGGGCCACCAGAAGAGCGTCGCGGGCCATCATCGCTACCACACCCCCGAGTTCCGCCGCCGCGAGCGCGCCCATCCCGACCACGACCGCTTCCTGATCTGGCAAAACGGCCCGCTCCAGGGCGTCCTGGTCCGCTGGGACCGCCGCCGCTGAGCGGCTCGGCAGGCTCGGGCGGTCGAGCCGGGCGTCAGAACGTGTCGACAAAATCGGATCATTGTCCGGACTGCTTCTTCCGAACCGAGCTCCGTGCCGTTTGGAAGGACGCGGTCCCTCGCGTCCGCGGCGTCTGAACCAGGATGGACGCCTGCGGCTGCGAGGGACCGCAGCCCTCCACGACTGCTCGCGTGGATCTCGCGCCGGCGCCGAGAGGCGCCCGGCGAGCGTAGCGAGCCGCCTCGGGGGTGGGCCCCGCAAAAACCGCGCGTTTTTTTGCGGGGCGGGGGGCTTGAAAAGCCCCCCCGGAAATCACAGCGCCTGGGTCGCGGCGGTGAGCCAGGAGCGGTCGGCGGCATCGGTGAGCAGCGGGGCGAGCGTGTCGCGCACCCGCGCATGGTAGGCGTCGAGCCACTCGACCTGCGCGCTCGACATCTGCGAGCGATCCACCAGCGAGCGGTCGATCGGGCAAAGCGTCAGGGTGTCGAAGCGGTAGAACTCGTTGCCGTTCGTCGCTCCGCTGCGCTGGTCGTCGCGCACCACGTGCACCAGGTTCTCGATGCGGATGCCGTAAGCACCGGCTTCGTAGTAGCCGGGCTCGTTGGACGAGATCATGCCGGGCTCGAGCGGCATCTCGGTGAAGCGCGGCGAGATGCTGAACGGTCCCTCGTGGACGTTGAGGAAGAAGCCGACGCCGTGACCGGTGCCATGACCGTAGTCGAGGCCCACGTCCCAGAGCGGCAGGCGCGCGGCGAGCTCGATCTGATGGCCGGCCGAGCCGCGCGGGAACGAGAGTCGCGCCAGGTCGATGTGGCCGCGCAGCACTCGCGTGAAGCGGTCACGCACCAGCTCGGCCACCGGGCCGAGCGCCACGGTGCGGGTGATGTCGGTGGTGCCGTCGAGATACTGGCCACCCGAGTCGACCAGGTAAACGCCCTTGGGCTCGAGCGGAAGGTTCGACTCGTCGGTGACCCGATAGTGCGGGATCGCCGCGTGCGGGCCGTAGGCCGAGATGGTCTCGAACGAGGGGCCGCGGAAGCGGTCGTTCTCGGCGCGCAGACCGTCGAGGTGCTCCGCCGCGGAGGCTTCGGTGATGCCGCCGCGCGGCACGGCCTCGCCTAGCCACCGCAGGAATCGCACCATCGCGACGCCGTCGCGCTCGAGCGCGTGGCGCATGCCCGAGATCTCGGTCGAGTTCTTGATCGCCTTGAGCTTGGCGATCGGCGAGAGCGCGCGGATCACCGGCGCGCCCTTCAGCTTCTCGAGCACCCAGGCGCTCGCCGAGCCGGCATCGACCCAGGTCCGCACTCCCGCCCGAGCCAGGTTCTCGAGAGCCTCGCCGAGCGCCTGGTAACCGCGGATCTTCACCGACGGTGCGAGCAGCGCGCGCACGTCGCTCGAGACCTTCGTTTCCTCGACGAACCACTCCGCCGAGTCCGCGGTCACGACGGCGTACGAGATCACCACCGGGTTGTAGGGGATGTCGGTGCCGCGCACGTTGAAGAGCCAGGCGATGGCGTCGAGGGTGGTGACCACGATCGCCTGCGCGCCGGCCTTGGCCATCTTCTCGCGCACGCGCGCGAGCCGCGCCTCCACGGTTTCTCCCGCGATCTCGGCGGGAAGCGCGAACGCCAGATCGCGGGGCGGCTCGACGGGCTCGGCGCGAATCGCGTCGACCAGGTTGCGCTCGATCGCGACTAGCTCCAGCCCGCGTCCGGCGAGTCGCCCGGCCATCCGCTCGACCGCGTCGATCGACATCACCCGCGGGTCGTAGCCCACTTTCTGGCCCTCGTGCAGCGTGTCGCAGAGCCACTCGTCGAGGGTCGGTACGTCGGGCACGCCCGAGCGGAAGAGCGTCACCGCGGACGGATCGAGCTCGGCTTCCGCTTGCAGGAAATAGCGGGAGTCGGTCCACAGGCCGGCGGAGGTCGCGGTCACCGCCGCGGTACCCGCGGAGCCGGTGAAGCCGCTGATCCACGCACGCCGCTGCCAGCAGGTCGGGACGTACTCGTTCTGGTGGGCGTCGGAAGTGGGGACGATGTAGGCGTCGACCCCGCTGGCGTGCATCTCGGCGCGCAGCGCGGTCAGCCGTTCGGCGATCTCGGGTCGTGGCGTGCTCATGGTCGGTGTCGGAGTCAGTGGTGGAGGGAGGGCAATAGCTCGCGCCGGAAGCAGCGTAGCTCGCGGCGACGGGATTCGTCGTAGCCGATCCACTTGGCGGACGGCATCTCGCCGGCGTTCACCTCGCGGAAGCCCTCGCGGACGAAGTAGCGCGCCGCGGCCTCTCGTGTGGTGCT
>CAZYWA010000473.1:0-6264 GCA_964650975.1 uncultured bacterium | reverse complement strand
CATGGCGAATCGGGCCGTCGGGAAACCGGACCTCGCGGCGCTGGATGGCGGCGCGGGTCTCCGATCGCGCTCTCAGAGCGCGGGTTGTTTCTGCGGTATCTAGCAGTGCAACTGCTACGCCGCCCTAGGCAGCTCCGCGGTCCGCCCGTGTTGGGAATGCGCGTGTCCGCCGGCGAGGGCCTCCCGCGCCGGCAGCCGTGCATCTAATCAGCCCGTAGTCTCAACCGCTACGCGCCGCGCTGGATAGCTCGCTCAACACCGACCGCGTCGACGTCGTGGACGCCACCGCCTATGTATTCCGCTTTGATCAGCGGCAAGCTCCTCTATAGCTGGCCGACGGGTAGGCCCCGCGTCAGCAGGCGGGTGGAGTCGCTCATCATCTCAAGCGCGCGCCCGGGTAGCGCAGATGGCGCGTACCGGGGCAGCTGGAGGGCACCCTCGACCAAGGGGAGGCGTTATTTCGTAGAAACGAGCGAGACGCTTCTGCCCCTGCGGAGTCGCCGAGCTTGCTGGAGACTCCGTTCTGCTCGCGCCGAGTCACGTCGCGGCCTCAGCTCAAACAAGCCTTGATATATATTTCGATATTCGCGCACCGCGCATCAGCTCGCTAATCCACTGGCCTGACCAAGGTCCATGACCGACGACGGGAGGAACATGGAGCGAGGCACTCTTCTTGCATCCTCCCCGCCGTCGCCGGGATCGCGTTTCGACCACGTTGTCTTCCCGCAGCGGCGCCGCAGGCGCCCTGTGGACCTTTCCTCGGTAGTCGACCCAGGGCCTACGCAGCGTCGCGACGAACTCCGCCTCCTGGAACACGAGATCGCCTTCCTCGATTGGATCTTCGACCGAGCGACAATGAGGCTCGAGGGATACCGCCGCGAAACCCTTTCACGGCGCTTGCCGGCTTGCCTTCGCGCCTTGCGGGTTACCACGCTGACCGAGGCGCGCCGCGCCATCGAAGAAGACCCCTCGCTTGTCCATCGAGCAATAGGGGCGCTCCTCGTTGGGGTGACGTCGTTCTTCCGCGATCCCGAGGTCTTCACCTGGCTCGCAAATGAGGGCCTTGTGGGACTGGGTCGAGGCCGGCCCGGCCTCTATCTCTGGTCCGTGGGATGCTCGGATGGCGCCGAGCTCTATTCGCTGGCCATCATCCTCGCCGAACTCGGCCGGCTTGACCCCAGCTACTTGCTCGGAACCGACTGTCGTCCACAGGCGATTGAGAAAGCCCGAGCCGGCAGCTTTGGCGGAGAGCAGCTCGAGGACGTCTCGGGACCGCTTCGTGATCGATACTTCTCGAGCGCCGGTGATCGGCTGTGCGTCGTCCAGGAGTTGCGGGACCGCATCAGGTGGAGGGTAGCGGATGTGTTGAAGGGGTCGGAACCGGGGCTCTGGGACGTGGTGTTCTTTCGGAACACCGCCATGTACCTGCGAAGCGAGGTCCAGCACGAACTGTGGGAGCGCATGGAGAGCTCCGTGCGACCCGGCGGCTTGCTCGTTCTGGGAAGAGCGGAACGGCCCTTCGGAACCCGTCGTCTGCATCCAGTGAGGCCCTGTGTCTTCCGTCGCGTCCAAACCTGAGCCGGTCGAGGTCTCGCCGGACCACTGGTCCGAGCCCTCGTCCACCGTTGGGCCGAAGGTCATCATCGGTCTAGCGGCAGTCGCCATGGCGGTGCTCGCCCTCATCGACGCCCTGATCCCGAGTGGCATCGCATTGCCGGTTCTCTATACCGTTCCCGTGGTCTTTGCCGCGCGGACGCGCAGCACACGTGTCGTCTGGTCATTCATCGCTACGGCGGTGGTGCTCACCTTCACGGTCCACTTCGCGGGCGGACCCCCAAACGGAACAGCCTCGCCTCGGATGATATGGGTAAACGGGCTGCTTTCGTCCGCTACGCTGGTCGCCGTCGGTGCCATCACCCACCAACGGATTGCCACAGGTCGGCGGCTTGACCATCACACCCTACGTGCCCGCGAGCAACGCTCCACCCTGGAGACCCTGAACGAAGAGTTGAGCGAGCGCGAGGAGGAGATCGTTCGCCAGAATGAAGAGCTCCAATCCCAGACGGAGGAGCTCGAGCGTCAAACCGAGGAGCTACGAGTCACTAATGAGGATCTGGCCTCGCGCGAAAGGTTTCTGGAGCAGCTGGTCGAACTCTCGCGCTCGCTGACGTCCGACCTCAAGCCAGACGAGGTGCGGGCGCGCGTCTGTGAGTCGCTCGGCAGATTGAGTATCGGCACTGCCGCGGCCGTGCTGGAGCGGCGTGACCACCATCTCGAGGTGATTTGCCACCATGGTTTGGGAGCTCCGCTTAAGCGCAAAGAGCTGCCTATCGATGGGTCCCTCGCCGGGCTGGTCCTCTCAATGGGACAAACGGCGTTTGTTGAAGATCTGAAACGGCGGCCCGATCTCATCGTGCCTCAACCTGCATCTGGCCTCCCTTTCGTTTCGGTGCTCTCCGCGCCGATTCGGATCAGCAATCGTGCCATCGGAACCATCGAGGCATACACGGTTTTGCCCCATGCCTGGACAGATTCGCAAGTCGCAACCATCGAGTCGGTGGCCGCACAGCTCTCAGTCAGCGTGCAAAACGCGCAGCTCATTGAGGATGTCCGAGAGCATCGGCGGCGCTTCGAGGCCGCGTTTCGATCGGTGCCCGTAGGAATGGCTATCGCCGCAGACCCCGCAGGCAACGACATTCGATTCAATCCTGCCGGAGCCCTGGCGCTCGGTATGCCGCTCGGCGAGAACGTGTCCACGTGGGCAGGGGCGGTCTTGATGAACGGCCTCTTTCAAGGCGGCCGCGTCGTTTCACCGAACGCTGCCCCCCTGGCTCGCGCCCTGGCCGGCGAGGAAATCCGGGCCGAGGAATATGAGCTGGCTCTGATCGATGGGCGCCGACTTTCATTAGTCGTGAGCGCCGCACCGTTTCGCGCGGCCGATGGTTCCATCACGGGCGCCGTCACAGCCTTCCTGGATGTCAGCAACTACAAGCAGCTGTTGCGGGAAGTTGAGATTCGACGGCGAGAAGCCGAAGAAGCCAGTGTCAGGAAAACACGCTTCCTGGCCGCGGTGTCTCACGATCTGCGGACGCCGGCCAACGCCATCAATCTGGTTGCGGAGATCATCCGGAACGTCGCCCGCGAGCCGGGCGTGCCTCCCGAAATGAGTTCTCTCGCCGAACGTTTGCAGCGAAATGTCATCACGCTGCTTAGCTTAGTGGGTGACCTTCTGGACCTTTCTCGATTCGACTCGGGCAAAATCGAGGTCATTGAGAGTGAATTCTCGCTCAATGACCTCCTCGTCGAGGAAGGTGAGCAGCTGCGGCCGCTGGCGGGCGCGAAGTCGGTGGATCTCGTGGTGGACCCCGGACCACGTCCCATCTGGCTCCGCACCGATCGGGTGAAGCTCGCCCGTGTGATTGGCAACGTCGTTGACAATGCGATCAAATTCACGGCCGAAGGGAGCGTGCGCGTCACGATCGCATCGCTTGATGATGAACGCTCTCGTGCTGGGGTCGAGATCCACATCGTGGACACCGGCATCGGGATTCCCGCAGAGCAGATCGGTCACATCTTCGATGAGTTCGTCCAGCTTCGGAATGCTGAGCGCGACGCAACCAAGGGCACTGGGCTGGGGCTCGCGATCTGCCATCGGCTTGTAGCCGTCCTCGGGGGAGAAATCCAGGTGCAGAGCACGCCAAGCGCCGGCTCGAGGTTCATCATCCGGCTGCCAGCCAGTGCGATTGCCGTGCGGCTCGGAACGCTCGAGCCACTCTCTGCACCTCGTCCGGAACCTTCCCGAACCGAAAGAAGGCGACTCGAGGGATTGCGTATTCTGCTGGTCGAAGATCACGCGAGCACGCGCGAAAGCTGCCGCGATCTCTTGATCCGCGAGGGCGCCGTCGTGCGCGAAGCGCCTGACGGTAGTACGGCCTTACAATTTCTCTATGCCGAGCCGGTCGACGTAATGTTGCTCGACCTCATGCTTCCCGACATGGACGGAAGCGAAGTATTGAAGTGCATTCGAGACACCCGCCCGTCCGGCTTGCGCGGTGTTCTGGTGCTCTCCGGCGACTTGAACAACGAACGCATTCCCACTCTTGAGGCGTTAAAACCGGATGCAGTGATTCTCAAACCGGTCAACGTCGACCTGTTGATCACGGCGGTGCAGGCTTTCCGCGTGGCCCCGCCATCGGCCGAAAGGCACTGAGAGTATCGTTCCGAGGATCTCGCAGGAATCGGCCAACTCTACCCAGCGAGTAAGTCAACGGCTTGACGCGGTGAAGCAGCACCGGCTCATGACTGAGAGTCTGCTCGATTCAAGTCGAGAAACTGATCGCTGAAGGGGTTCCCCGTGCCCAGCTATGCTGGCCGGCTACGCTCGAGGGCGGAATGAGCACCGCGGCGAATGTGACGCTGAGGAGCAGCGAGTGAGTGTGGACATTCCACCACCGGGACCGGAGCGCGATGGGCAAATCACAGCGCTCCTGCTATCTGCTCCAGCACTTCCGTGGTCTACCGATCGAGCCGCCACCGTTCGACTCGTTCAGGAGATTGTCCGCCGGGGCTTCGGTCTCAGCTATTCCGAGACACTCGCGAATGGAACTTTCCGGCGCGAAGCAGCGTTCCTTCCAATCGACCCCAAAGGTGAGCCCGCTCGGTACGGTGACGAGTTTGGTCAGCGAACTATGGATCGATGTGACGCGGTTAACCCGGAAAATTCACGAATCCTGAAAGCAAAGTGCCACCGGCCTTTCGGTGAGTGCTATGAATCGCGGTGTCTAGGCGCGTTTCGCAGCAAGCATCGAGAGGAGCGCGATGGCGAGAGACTGTATACCGCAGCTCACGTTCGATTTCGCGGGTGTTCGACAGCAGGTCGTCGCGCAGTTCGACACCGCGCACGCGACAACCGATGCCGGGCTCGTCCTGCTCAAGGCGCTCGACGAGAAGCTCGGCCTGACGGCGCGCCTCGCCGCCGCACTTCGCGATCCGCGGGAGCCCGGCAAGGTTCGCCACTCCTACACCGACCTCGTGCGCGAGCGAGTCTTCGCTCTCGCCTGCGGTTGCGAGGATGCGAACGACGCCGCCCGACTCGCGCACGATCCGGTCCACAAGCTCGCCCTCGATCGCGATCCACTCACCGGCGACGCGCTCGCGGCCCAGCGCACCCTCTCGCGCTTCGAGAACGCCATCGATTCGAAGAGCCTCTATTGCATGGGCGACGCGCTCGCCGACCTCGTCATCGACACCGAACGTCGGCGACGTCAACAGCGACGGCCTCGGCTCGTCACCATCGACCTCGACCCGACCGATGATCCCACGCACGGCCAACAACAGCTCACGTTCTTCCACGGGTACTACAAGACCTGGTGCTACTTGCCGCTGGTGGCCACGATCGCCTCCGACGACGAAGCCGAGCAGCACCTGGTCGGTATCGTGCTGCGGCCGGGCAACGCCGGCGCGGCCGACGGTGCGGTGAGCCTGCTCGGTCGACTCATCCCGAAGCTGCGCCGCGCGTTCGCCGGCGCGCGAATCCGTGTGCGGCTCGACGGCGGGTTCACCGAGCCCGAGCTCTACACCTTCCTGGAAGAGGAACGGGTCCAGTACGTCATCGCGATTCCGGGCAATTCCAAGCTTCTGAAACTCGCCGAGCCGCGCCTGGTCGAGGCGCGCCGGCTCAGCGGCGAGACCGACGAGAGCGTGCAGGTCTTCGACGAGGTGCGATACGCCACGAAGCGTTGGAAGACCGAGCGTCGCGTCGTCATCAAGGCCGAGGTCGTGCGGCTCGGCGATCGACTGCCGCGAGACAACGCTCGATTCGTGGTCACCAACCTGCGGCTGCGACCGAAGCGCGTCTACGACGTCTATCGGCAACGTGGCGACCAGGAGAATCGGATCAAGGAGCTCAAGCTCGACCTGCGCTGGGTCGCACGAGCTGCTCGCGGTTTCTGGCGAACCAGTTTCGCGTGCTGCTGGTCGCTGCGACGTACGTGTTGATGCAGCAGCTTCGTCGTCACGCGCGCGGGACGGCGTGCGAGCGCAGCCAGGTCGGGACGCTTCGGCTTCGGCTGCTCAAGGTGGCGGCATGGTTCGAGCGCTCGGTTCGCCGGATCGTGCACCTGCCGATGTCGTTCCCCTGGCGCCGCGAGTGGCAGACCCTCGCGATGCGGGTCGGCGCGGTCGTCACGTAGCGCGAGCCTCTCCACGCCCTTCGAAAGATCGATCGATCGGCGGCAGAGCTGTCGCGAAATCACGTCACTTTCG
>CAZYWA010000472.1:0-6337 GCA_964650975.1 uncultured bacterium | reverse complement strand
CGCCGACGACACCGACGTCCTCTTCACGCTCATGGGCGAACGCTACGAACGCAGGTCCCTCATCGTCACCAGCAACCTGGTCTTCAGCCAGTGGGATCAGATCTTCCACAACCCGATGGCGACTGCCGCTGCCATCGACCGGATCGTGCACAACTCCACGATCCTCGAGTTCGACGTGCCGAGCTATCGAACGGAGGTAGCCAAGAAACGCAATGCGGACCCACCGGTGGGCGGTGACGGATCCGCGAAGGGGAAGAAATAGTTGTCGTCCACCGGCAGGACTACTTGACGCTGATCAGCATGCGATCTCTCGACCTGCCCGCCTCCAACCACACAGCGGAGAATTCCATATCGAAGCCGAACACCAAGAAGCCGAATAACGATGCCATCTCGCTCCTCAAGGCGGACCACCGCAAGGTGGAAGGCCCGTTCGAGCAGTTCGAGAAGGCGCGGGACCGCGCCAACAAGAACCAACTCGCGGGACAAATCTGCGCCGCCTTGACCAAGGACGTGGCGGCCGAGGAGGAGGTTTTTTACCCCGAGGTCCGCGCGGCGCTCCCCGACGACCATGCCCTGCTCGACGAAGCCGAAGTGGAGCACGGCTCGCTGAAGGTCTTGATCGCCGACATCGAGGAAGGGGACAATCGGGGCTGTTCGATGCGCGCGTCAAGGTGCTTGCCGAATACGTCCAGCACCACGTCAGGGAAGAAGAGAACCGTTGCCGGCTACGTCGGCGGGAGCGCGTCCGAGACCACGATCGCGTCGGACGTGTTCTCCCGCCAGCCGTAGATGCGCGCCCCGTCCGGCGTCTTGAACTCCAGGACGATGCCGAAGAGGGAGGCGGTGGCGCATCTTCGTGACGCCCACGTAGACGGCACCCGGGTAAGTCTTGTGAAGCTCGCGGGTAATGTCCGCGAAGAGGTCCGGCATGAGTCAGATCTCGGTGCCCGTGCCGCCGATTGGCCCTCTCGGCGGACGCGGGAGGTCGGCTACCTGCTGCCACGCGAGCGAGGCGCCACAACGACTGCACGGCGGAAGGGTGGCCCCCGCAACGAAGGGGGCGCTTGCTACGAGGGTGCACGCGGGGCACGTCGCCTCGAAGACTGCGGAGGAAGGCGCGTGGCTACCGGAGGCGAAGGGCATGGGGGCCGGCCATGGAATAGCACCCCGCGCGTGTGTAAGGTAGGACCTTACAGCGGGGTAGGGGGCCGGGCTGCGCGAGTGGGGCCCAGAATCAAACTAGGACACCCCGCCCCGAAATTAGAACACGACCGGCTTCACGCCTAACTGGAGCCGGAAGTCCCGCCGCCCGCCCGGTCGACCCTCGGTCTCCCCTGGAATCCGTCCCCTCGTCCGCCCGATGAGCCTCGAGAACCCACTCTGGGGCGCGCCGCACATCCACGGCGAGATCCTGAAGCTCGGGTTTCGATCTCCGAATCGACCGTCGCCGAGTACATGGTGCGCCGGGGCGACCCGCGTCGCTCGCAAACCTGGCGCACCTTCCTCCGCAACCATGCGCGGGAACTCGTCTCGATCGACTTCTTCACCGTCCCCAGCGCCCGCTTCGCCACGCTCTACGTCTTCTTGGTCTTGGCCCACGAGCGACTCCGCATAGTCCATCTGCGCGTGACCGCCGCCCCCTCGAACGCCTGGGTGAGCCATCGTCGAGGCGTTTCCCTGGTATACCGCGCCGCGCTTCCTCCTCCGCGACCGCGACTCGATCTACTCGTCCGCGTTCCGGTCCCGAGTGGACCGGATGGGCATCGATCACCATCCAACGGCGCCACGCTCGCCCTGGCAAAATCCGTGCGTCGAACGCCTCATCGGGTCCATCCATCCAGGCCTGCTCAATCACGTCCGTCGTGCTCGAGGAGCCTCACCTCGAGCGCCTGCTGCGCTCCTATCTCGACTACTACCACCGGCCACGGAACTACCTCGCACTGGGGAAGGACCCGCCGGAACACCGCGCTGTCGAGCGCTCGGGGAAGATCGTGGGCCTTCCCGAACTCGGCGGACTGCATCATCGCTACACCAGGCTCGCCGCATGAGCGCGGACAGGTTTTCGGTAGGGACAGCGTGCCCGAATACCGCGCAAGTGTGATCGGGGGGCCGGTTCGATCATCTCGCCGACCGCCAGCGTCTACCCGGGAGGTCCCACCCGCGACCAGCACATGCCCGGCCCCCTCCGCGTCCTCGTCATCGACGACGACCCCGCGCTCTGCAGGGAGCTGACCCGCGCGCTCGCGATCGACGGACATGCCGCGGCGAGCGCGTCGTCCGGTGAGCACGGCCTGGCGATGTTCAAGGGCTCACTCGCGCGAGGTGATCCCTTCCACGTGGTGGTCACCGACCTCGTCATGGGCGGGGTCAATGGTGCGGCGGTCGTGACCGCCGTGAGAGCCCTCGCTCCGCGCACCTTCCTGGTTCTCTTGGTCGTAGACGGCACAGGTCGGCAAGCGATGCCACCGGTCAACCGGACGCTGCCGAAGCCGTGCACCCCGGACGAGTTGCGACAGGCGATTCGCGGTCTCGCGAAACGGCATGCCACAGCGATGCGTCGCTGACAGGGCCGGCCTTGGTTCCCGCTATCCAAACTTTACGGTTGCAGAACCGGGCCATCCAATCCACCCACGCGCCCGAGGGGATGTGAAATGGCTGATCTCAGGAAGCAAGCCCACGCCGTCCGCACCGGCCCAAAGACCGAATCGTAGTCGCATCTACTCAATCTAGAGAGATCGCTCGCTTTGGCGACAATGGTGTCCTTTCGCTATGGCTCACCAGTCGCCGCAGGCGAGGCCGTCCTCGAACCGCTCCGCGCGCTGGGCGCGGGCCACGCCGCGTCCAGCCATGGACCGAGAGGAGCTTCGCGAGCGCAGATCGAATCGACACCTGCTGTAGAGCTGCGGCTGCACCGCATGGGCACCCGGCGTCGCGAGATCGCCCGGCTGCTCGCCATGAGCCCCCAACACCGAGCGCGCCTACCGCCGCGCCCTCGCCAGCACTGGCTTACTCGCGGGCGACGCCACAGAGCTTCCCGAGAGGTCCTCCAATCGCCGGTTCGCGAGCACCGCCATCTCATAGGATCTATGGCACGTCGGTGATAGCGACCGTCAAGGGTCTGGAGCAGGTTCCGGGTCAGCTATCGGCGCCCTACGCCAGAGGAGTTGTCCGGCAACCTGAGGCAGGCTTGGTGCAGACGCTTACCCGGCGCCGGCCATTCGCATGGGGGTCGTGCGCGGAGGTCCTTCAGGAGATAGGCCACCACGGCAGCGTTCACAACTAGCACCCGAATCTCGGCGATGCTCGGACCCCGCCTCAGCGAAAGGATCTCGACCGGCAGCAGCACACCCAGCCCACCCGCGACGATCCATTCGCCCCATGAGCTTCCCGTGAGCGGCCGCGCGTCCTCCGCGCCCGACGAGATCGCGTCCAGCCAGACCAGGAGGGTGCCGCGTGTCACGATGAGGGTGGTCAGATGCTCGTCGATCCATTTTCCGACCGGGTGTAACGTCGCCCCTGCCACAGCCAACTCGACACCGAACCTCTGCACGTCCCGATAGGCGCGGGCTGGCGCTGCGGTCAGAAAGATCGCGAGCCCAAGCATGAGTGCTGCCTTGATGAGCTTGTAGCCGATGATCAGCGTCAGCGCGCGGGTTCGGCTGGGCATTCGCACGGATTTCGCCATCGAGCTCACGCTCGCGTCCACGCTCGCGGCGTAGCCTTCTATCAGGAGTCCTGCACCAAGCGCGGAAACCGAGACCACGGCTGCCCCAAAGTCGTCAGGGTTCAATCGCGCGCCGGATTCCGACCGACGCTATTCACCAGAATCCTGTGCTTCGAGATCGCCACCCGCATACCGAAAGTGGATCTCGCCCCCGCGCGGCGCCAATAGGTGAGCAGAGAGCAACAACAACACGAGGACGTGTTTCATGAGGTTTACCGGTGCCGAGCCGAGCGGTAGGGTCGGCTCGGCTTGCCTCACGGAATGAAATAGCGACGAATGAGCGCCCACAGAGTGATGAGGTGCGAAGCGGCGACGAGCGGCACTAGTATCTGCCCGATTCGTCCCTTGAGCGCGAGTTGTCGGTCTGCCGAGAGCGGAAGCAACAATGCCGGCGCGACTGGAGTGAGGTATCGCCCCGAAATACCCTCGACATAAGGGGCACCGAGCGGGGTCCACGTGAAGTAATGGATCAGGTAGAAGAGAAATACGGTGGCCGAGGCGAGGCCTAGCAGTAGGAAGCGGAGCCTGGTGCCGAGTGGCTCGTCTGCGTTACCGTCGATCCGTGCAACGACGACACAGAGGAAGAGCCAAACCCAAGCAAACCAGGCCGGCAGGACCACGTCCCAGTCGATCCACGACGCGAAGCGCGCCCAGAGTCGGTCGCGCACGATCGACGCCAGGAGGCGTCCCAGCACGACGACCGGATGATGGAGGGCGATCACAACCTTAGCAGGCGGGTCCGTGCCTGGGATCAGCGCCTGGAAATCGCGCACGCGGGGGTTGTACTCGCCGTAGGGCACCACGAGACGACCGGCGACCATGCTCCACGCGAGGCAGGCGAGCGCCGAGAGGCCGATGACTACACCGGCCATGCTCCAGTAGCGGCGCGGTGAGCCGGCCCGATCCGCCGGCATGGCGAGGAACAGGAGGGCGAGGGTCACGTAGACGAACTTCGTGAGCGCCAGCAGCACGGTGAGGCAGGTAATCCACGCGACATCTCGCCAGCCGATTATTCGTGCCCGCGACAGGGCGTGCCGGACCAGCACCGCGATCGTCAGAAACGCGAGCCCGTTCGTCACGGTGTCCGCGCTGAGTACCGCAGCCATCGAAATCGAGGTCGGAGCGAGGGCTAGCAAGAAGAACAACCACTTGCCCGTCGGGATCACAAGGATCGCGGCCCACACAAGCCCCACCCACGTGGCGAGGCCCGCGAGCCTGCTCAGGTAGAGGAGCATCAGGGGTCGAATGCGGAGCACACGCGCGAGCGCCAGCCCCAGCGCCTGAGGAGCGTACGGGACCGGCGAGTAGAGAGCGGTGTTGTTGAAATCCACGAAGTGCCGCTTTTCGGAATTCAGTCGCACGGACCATGCGGCTGCGTAGTCGGCGGCACCCACTCGTGCGTCGAGGTGTCCAGGAATCACGTAGAACGGAAGGAATCGCGGGCTTCGCAACGACTTCGGCAAATCGTCGCCGACCCGTTGGTCCATCACGTGCGCGAGGACCCGGCCCTCGGAAACGTGATACGCCCGCCGCAGGTGGGCCACCTCGTCCGGGCCTTGCAGCGGCGGATTGAGGAGCACCAGCGTGAGGCCGCTGAAGAGCGCCAACACCAGGAACGCGCGGTGGGGCTCAGCCACCACCCAGCTCGCGCGCAACCGCAGGGCTTGGACCGAGAACACGAGAAAGCGTCTACCGCGATGCAGCCGGCCGCACGCGCCTGAGAATGGTGGGGTGTGGCGATCTTCGATCGTCCGGGCCGGTCTTCGCTGCTTTCCCTGGAAGCGTCACAATTCCTACCACGGAAAGGCGATCGGCCCCGCCGCCTTCCAGGATCGCCTGCTCGCCGCGCTGGTCACAGAGCCGTGTCGTGTTCCTGCTCGCGTGCCCGACTATCACGACCGCTCACCCGTGAGCACCGCGTTCCGACGTCGATCGTACCTCGCCTGATCACCGGCGAGCTGTGACCCAGGTGCCGTTGGACGTGGCGAGATCCTCATCAGCATCGAGCAGATCGCTGGCGCAATTCCTGCGAAGATCGTACGGCGAGGAAATCCGGCACCCGTGCCTGCGCGGCACGGCCTCGGCAGATTTCGAAAACGGCCTGAGTGCTCATGCGCTTCGTCACATCTTCCCGTGGCGCCTCACCGGCAGGAAGACTCACCCTGGTTCGATTCCGCGGATCGAGATCCAATAGCGGAGAGCGAGCGCAGCCCCGTTCCCAATGAAGACGATGCGTTCCTTGTTCCCTTTCCCGAGCAGAGCGAAGCGCGCTGCGCATTCCGGTGATCGTGAGCGGTTGTTCCGGGCAGCGTGATCACTCGGGTGTCGGTTCGTGTCGAAGAGACGCGAGGTGGTCGGTTTAGGTGTTCGAGTCGTCTCCCTTCCTGCGGGTGGGTCCCTTCAAGGCGATGCGCTGGGCGTTGTGGATCAGCCGGTCGCAGATCGAATCGGCCAGGGCAGCACCTCACCATCGTGCAGAACATCGACTTCCAGTTCCAGCGCAGCGTCACCGGTCGCAGCGCGCCGCCAACGCGATGGCGTGAGTGGACGGATCGTGAAGCTTCGTGATCGGCTTCGGCGTGGTGCTGGTCATCTGGATGGCGATCAACATCG
>CAZYWA010000471.1:0-6343 GCA_964650975.1 uncultured bacterium | reverse complement strand
CGAGCAGATCGCGGATCGTGAAGCGCCGCAGCGTGGCGCCGTTGACCGGGAGCCCGGGGCGCATCGCGAGCGGGTCCGCCCCCGCTGCGCCGAGCGCCACCGTGGTCTCGACGATCGGACGTCCGCTCAGCTCCTTCACGATCCGATCGCGGTCGGCGATCGTGCCGGCCACCTCGATGGTTCCGGCCGGCAGGTTCTTCGAGGGTTCCGCGGCGATGCGCAGCCGGCCTTCGTTGAGGACGTTGCGCGCGTCGAGCGCCGTCGCGAGGTGCGCCAGGCTCGCGACGCGCGCAGTGGGGAGGCCGGGAGCCACGCTGCTCTCCCACGGCAAGGCGGCGAGCTCGCCGCGTGGCGAGAGGTAAAGAGCGTTCATCTTGTTCTTGGCGTCTGTCTTGGCGTCGGCGGCGGGCGCCGCCGCGGAGAGAACCGCCGAGACCACCCCGGCCGAGGTCACCGCGAGGTCGGCGCTCGAGGTCGAGAGCGAGCGGGAGGTGAGCTTGAACGTGACGACCTGCGCGATGCCAGGCGGCGTGAACGGCACCAGCAGCACCTCGCCGTCGCCGAGCCGCGCCTGGAGATCGCCTGGGTCGAGCGGAGCTCGTGACAGCAGGCCGGCGAGTGGCGAGCCGGAGGCGGTGAGCCGATCGAGTGCGGCATTCGCGGCGGCGAGCAGCGCCGCGGCTTGCGCGGAGTCGGGCGGCTCCTTGCTCTCGTGCAGGGCCTGCCAGGCGCCCAGTGCCTGCCGGTAGCCGGTCTCGGGATCGGTTGCGCCCTTGGGTGCAGGCCCGGCCACGGCTGGAGACGGGCCCGCGGCCCAGTGGCTGCCGACGGTCTGTGCCAGCTCGATCGACGCCGCGGTGTCGAGAAGCGTCAGTGCCTTGCTGGTCTTGCCGGTCGCGAGCGCGCCGCTCGCGAGCTGGGCGAAGAGCGGCACCAGCTCGCTCCGGTCCACGGATTCGAGCGCACCCGGCGGGAGTGACTGGACGAGGGCCGCCGCGGCGGCGAGGTCGGACTTCGCGGCGTCCGCCTGGTCGCGAGTCCGGAGATGCAGGAAACCGCGCGCCGCGAGCGCCCGCCAGCGCAGGTCGTCGTTCGCGGCGACTCCCAGCGAATCGAGCGCTGCGTCGAGCGCGGTGCCGATCGCGGTGGCGTCGGCGGCGGAGCGGGCACCGACGCGCGCTCGATTGATCGCGAGGATCGCGCGCACGCGGCGCAGCGTGTTCGGATCGGCCGGAGCGGGGGAGCCGAGTGCCGCGATTCCCGCGTCGAGCGCCTCGCGAACCCGATCGAGCTGGCTCGCGTCGCGGCCCAGCTCGCCGAGTGCGGCGCGAACACGGTCGGCGGCGGAGCCACTCGGCGCAGGGCCGGCCGTGGCGACGGCGGGAACGTCCTCGCGCACGATCCGCGCTCGGATGAGACTCGCCTCCGCGTTCGCGGCTCGCGCCACCAGGACCCGCGAGTCGCCCGCTCCGGCGGGCGCTTTCGCCGCCAGCGCGTGGATCTTCGCGGCTTGCTCGACGGCGTGCGCGAGCGCCGCGTCGTCGAGCGCGGCGGGCGCGACGGTCGCGATTCGAGCCAGCTGCTCGAGCGAGGCCAGCGCACCGACCACCGCGACGTCTCCCAGCTCGACCGCCAGGTCGAGCGCGTCGCGCAGCGGTGCGGCGGCCGCGGCGAGATCGCCGCGCTCGGCGCGCAAGCCACCCAGTTGCTCGAGCAGGATCGCGTGATCGGTCGCCGTGCCGGGGTTTTGCGCGGCGGTGCCCGGTTCGAGCTTGGGCAGCGCCGCGCGCTTCGCCTCGAGCGCCGCGATCGCTTCGTCGAGGTTCCCGGCGTCCCGATGGATGCGCGCGATGAACGTGAGGAAGAGCTCGCGGTAATCCCGCTCGCTGAACCCGGTGGCGGCGGACGACGACTCGCCCGCGAGCGCCACGTTGACGTTGGTGACCGCAAAGCCCGACTCGGCCGCCTTGCGACCCGCGCCGGCGTCGAGCTTCGCCAGCCCTTCCTCGTGACGCTCGAGCGCCTCGTCGAGCACCGAGACGTCGCTCAGACCGCCCGGCGACTCGGCCTGGAACGTCAGGTTGACGGCCAGGTTCTGCAGCGCGCGGAAGGCGTTGGCGTCGTCGCCGCGACGGCGGCTCAGCTCGAGCGCCTCGCGGTACGACTCGACCGCCTCGGTGTAGCGGCCGAGCTGCTGGTAGATGAAGCCCAGGGTGTCGGTGAGCTCGTAGATGCGGGCGTCGTCGCGGCGCTTGCGGAACATCGCGAGCGATTTCTGCGCCTCCCGCTCCGCTTCGTCGAGATGTCCGGTGCGCTCGGCGGCCTTCGAGAAATTCCGGTGGAAGAGTGCCTCGGTGCCTTCGTCCGTGAACGGCCGGCCCGCCGCGTCGCGCGCCGCGTACGACTGGTACGCGTGCAAGTTGTTGCCGAGATCGAGGTAGACGTTGCCGAGGTTGAGATCGAGATCGCCGTGCTGGCCGGGGCTCAGCGCTTCGTTGGAGAGCGCCTCCGCCGCCTGGTACTGGTCGAGCGCTTGATTGAGCAGGTCTTCCTTCCGGACCGCTTCGTTCGAGATCAGGCCCACTTTTCCCAGCACCGACCCGACCGTGGCGTTGAGCGCGCTCTGCGCCAGGTTGGGCTCCTCGGTGTGCTGGGCGCGCTGATCCAGCACGTAGCCCAGCGTCTGGTGGGCGTAGGAATTTCGCGGGTCGAGCAGGATCGAGCGCCGGAGCCACTTCTCCGCGGCCGTGAGATCGAGCTTGTCGGGATACGTATACGCGAGTCCGAGGGCGTATGCGGCCGCGGGATCGGCGGGCGCACGCTCGGTCTCACCCTGGTAGAACCCGACGATCTCGGCGCCGCGGTGGGTCTGCTCGTAGGCCGTCACCAGGCCGCGGTGCGCCTCGACCACCGTCGGGTCGTACTTGACGAGACTCACGAACGTGGCGATGGCGCTCTGCGGATCGCGGCCCGCGATCTCGGCCTCGCCCTTCTCGACCGCGCTGCGGATGTAGCTCTCGCGCGCCAGCTGGTAAGCCTTGTCCGCTTGCGGGACGTCGCGCTGGATCTGACGGTACTGCTCGAGGGCCTCGTCCCAGCGGTGCGCCGCGTAGGCGAGGCTCGCCAGCTGGAAGCGGGCCTCGGCGACCTCGTCGCGATCGCCCGCGAACTCGGCGGGGATGCGCCGGAACACCTCCTCGGCTCGCTCCGGCTGTCCTTGCTCGGCCTGGATGCGGCCGATCTCGAGCAGCGCGCGCGCCGGCAGCACCGGCACCACCTTGTGCTGCTCGACCATGTCGGCGAGCCGCGCCAGACGCTCGGGGGCGTCGAGCACCGTCGCGTCGCCGAGCACCGTGTCGATCACGCGATCGGCGGCGCGTCGCGCCCAGGGCCGCACGTCTCGATAGTGCTGCAACAGGTTCACGTCGGAGCTCACCAGGCCGTTGGTGTCCGAGACCGACTGGTAAACCCGGCCGCGCTCGAACGCGGCCTCCGCGGCCAGCGCGACCATCGGGCCGGCGCCGGGCGCGTTCGTGGCCTCCGCGGACGCCGGAGCCGCGCCGCTCTCGGCCGCGCGGAAATCGTCGAGCGCCGGACCGCGATCGCCGCGCGAGAGGTGGTGGCGCCCGCGTTCGATCGCGGCCCGGACGTGGATCTCCGGATTGCCCGCGAAACGGGCGTCGATGGCGGTGAGCGTCGCGAGGCCCAGGTCGAGCTTCTCGACCAGCGCGTGGCGCTGTGCGGGAGCCGAGAGGTCGGCCTCGGCGTCCTCGCGATGGATCCGTGCCAGCGCGATCTCGGCCCGGCCGCGCCACACGCTGGCCGCGGGTGCCTGGGCGGCGAGCTGCTCGAAGGTGCGCACGGCGTCGGTGCGCTGACCCACCTCGAGGTAGAGCTCGCCGATCCGCTCGCGCGCTTCCTGGGCGTCGTCACCGGTTGCGTCCGCCGCCGGCGCGCCCGCGGCGGACGAGAAGGGCCGCAGCACCTTGCGATAGGCGAGCACTTTCATGCGCGGCTCGAGGGACTGGCGCGCATCCAGCGCGCGCGCCAGCCGCATCTGCGCCGCGGCGGTCGCCTCCTCGCGCACCAGTCCTTCGAGCGGGAACTCGATCACGTCGAGGTTCCGTCCGCGCGCCGCGAGCCGGTCGGACGCGGCCACCACGCGATCGCCGATCACCCGCGGGAACGCGTCGAAGCCGTCGGACGCGGTGAGGGGGATCGGCTCGGGCAATCCCGAGTCGCCGAGGTCGGCGAGCCGGGTGACGTCGAAGTCGACGCGGTAGATCGAGGGGTTGTCGTCGAGGGTGACACGGCCGTCGCCGTTGGTGTCCTCGGCGAAGCGCGTGAAGACCAGGTGCTTGCCGTCGGCGGAGACCGCGGGGCTCGAGTCGAGCGCCGGGCCGCTGGTGAGATGGCGCTCGGCGCCGTCGCTGGGCCGGATCGCCCAGAGATCGGTGTCCGCGGCGTTGCCGCTCGGGTCGTTCGCCGCCGCGGCCGCCGCATCGGCACCGCGGCCGTCGGTTCTCGCCGAGCTGTAGATCACCCAGGTGCCGTCGGGCGTCCAGGTGGCGTCGTGGCCGCCCGCCCAGGTGAGCTGCCAGCGAGCGTCGGGATGATCGGGATCGAGGATCCACAGGTTCTCCGACGACTCGCTCTTCCAGCGCGACGTGTAGACCACCGAGCTTCCGTCGGGCGACCACGCCGGCTGGCGATCGGCGGTGGTGCTGTCGGTGAGACGCGTGGTGAGCGCCGCGCGCTGCCACACCAGCCGCTCGCCGATCAGTCCGGCGAGCCCCGGCACCGGCGGCAGGCGCACCGTGTAGAGGTCGCCGTCGGGGTCCTCGCGCTGCGACGAGAACACGATCACGTTGCCGTCGGGCGACCACGCCGGGTCGGTGTCGTCGGCGGCGTGCCAGGTGACCTGGATCGAGCCGCGGCCGGCGCCCTGGCCGAGCGGCTTGATGAAGAGGTCCTTCTGTCCGTCGCGCTCGGAGACGTAGAGCAGCCGCGTGCCGTCGGGCGACGGCGCGGGCAGCAGGTCGTTGGCGGTGTGGCTGGTGAGGTAGTCGGGGCGGTTCACGCCGTCGACGTCGCTCGGCGACGGCGCGCTGATCGGAGCGGCTCCCGCCGCGCCCGGTGCTGGTGGCTTCGCGCTGGCGCAGGAGCTGGCGAGGATCGCGGCGGCGAGGGAAGCGAAGCGGCGCCGCCTCACGTCGAGCCCTTCTTCGTCCAGCTGCCGTCCGCTTGCTCGACCCACCACCCCGGATGAGCGCTCTCGCGGTTCACGTCGGCGAAGATCTTGCGCACCTGGCCCAGGTCGCCGTCACCGAGATCGGCGTTGGTGGAGATCACCCGCCGCATCATCACCAGCCGGTCGGCGTTCTCCTCGGCGACGATCGCGTCGACGAACGCGTGGTAGCGCGCGTCCTGCTCGGCCTCCGGGCAAGGCCGGTAGGCGACCTCGCCGTCCTGCTTCTCGCCGGTGCAGCCCTGCGACATGAACTGCTCGAGGTCGTCGCGATTGAACTCGCGGCTCTGCGCGGCGCGCAGCGCCTGCTCCTTCCCGGCCGCGAGCGGCGCGGGTTTGGTGAGCTTGCCGTTGGGATCGATGCCGCGCACCGACGCCACCAGCAAGAGCTCGTCGGAGAGCTCCCCATAGGTGCCGCGCACCTGGTTCTCGAGCTGGGTGCGCTGATCGAAGACGTTGACGTTCACCTTCACGTCCGGGATCAGCAGGCTGCACCCCGCCGGCAGGGCGGCGAGCCAGCACATCGTGGCCACGAGACGAAAGGGTCGACTTCGCATTGCGACGTCTCCCGCACGCTGCGGAATCGAGATCACCGACCGCGCCGCAGCGCCGCCCAGTCTACCGCGCCTCGGGGAATCGATCGCGGTGTGACGCTGCGGCTGCGAGGGACCGCAGCCCTCCAGAGCGAAAAGTCGCGCCTACGAACCGGAAATCTGCACCAGCGCGAAGTCGGCCATTTGCGCGACTTCCTCCTCGGGGTCCTTGAGCAGCTTGCGCAGCTCGTTGACCGCGGCGCGCGCCGGCGACCCGATGATCCCGATGGCGTTGAGCACCATCACCCGCACCCCGGTGTCGGGGTCGTGGAAATGCGCCATGAGCGTGGGCACCGCTTCGGACGCGTCGACACCCAAGTTCGCGAGATCGTTCGCTGCTCTGTGGCGCACCGCTGGATCGGGATCGTCCAGATCCGCGATCAGCTTTGCGAGCTCGGCTGATGCCATGCATGCCTCCCGGAGGGCCGTTGTAACAGGCTTCCACCCGGAGCGAAATGTGGTAACTCGAAAGTTTCCCCACCTGGAGAAGGAGTGAGCACGT
>CAZYWA010000470.1:0-6353 GCA_964650975.1 uncultured bacterium | reverse complement strand
AGCTTGCGTAGCATGAGGAGTTCGTCCGGCCCACCCGATCAAGGAGGCGGCGCGATCGCAGGTTCGTGCTCTTCAGCACCGCCGAAAGGGCATGAACCCCCCAGTGGTCACGAGCTCCGGGATCATGCCTGGACGGCCTCGAGGCGAGCCCGCGTCCCCAGTGCGCGCTCGCCAGCTCGTAGGCGATCGCGGCGCGGCGGTCCGGGTACACGGCCCGACCAGCAGCAGCAGCCGAAGCGCCCCGGGCCCGACGCCCCACCGCCCGGCTCAGGGAGTGGGTGTGGCCGCCGCGAAGGTACCGTCCCCGCGCCCCAGCAGCGTCGCTCGCCTGGTTCCATCGAGGTTGCGGAGGATCAGGTCGAGGACACCGTCCCCGTTCACGTCCTTGGCCTCGATGGATCCCGGCACCGCCGGCATCGCCGAGCGCCGCGCCTCGCCGAAGGTGCCATCGCCGACGCCGAGGAAGACGGCCACTTCCCTCGAAACCGGATCGACCACGGCCACGTCCAGGGCGCCGTCGCCATCCCAGTCCCCGATCCCCAGCACCGAGGCGAGACCGCCGATCGCGTAGCGGGTGGTGATCCCGGTACCCGTCGGTCCCGACGTCGCCGCGACCTCGAGCGTGCTCGAGCCCGGAGCGATCCAGATCCGGTCCGCCTTGCCATCGCCGTCGAGGTCGACCTCGGCGATCGCCGCCGGTAGCCCGGACCAGCGCGAACCGAGCCCACCGGTCTGCATCGTCAAGCCGCCTGGACGAACGATGATACCGCCAGCCGATGTCAGGAAAGTCACCTTGCCCGCGTCGTAGCCACCGGACGAGAGCGAGTTGAGATCGATCTCGGTGCCAGCGCCGGTCGAAGAGAATCCGAGCGTGCTGCCGTTCGACATGGCCACGGTGGCGAGCGCCCCGAGCTGCACGAGTGCCCCGCTGCCCGCGATCACTTCGAGCCCGATGCCCGAGGACCCCGTGAAGGTCGTGAGCGACGCCAGCGTGATCGTCGAGCCCGCGCCGGCCGCCTGGAACGGGAACAGCGTCGAGCAAGGCTTGCTGCTCGTGCTGCACGTCATCGAGGTGACCGACGGCAGGCTCACGTGTCCACCGTTCGAGGCGTGGAGCCACGCATCGTCGATGTCGGTGACGGCGGGCAGGCTGAGCGATGACGTCCCGCCCGAGATGTCGATGGTGCCGCCCGACAGGCTGGTCAAACCCGACGCGGTCAGCGACCCGCCCGCCGAGACGTTGAGGGCCGCGCCCGCGGCCGTCGGCGTGCCGCCCAGCGTGAGCGAGCCGCCGGCGCCCACCGTGATCGACGTGTTCGTGAGCGTCGTGGTTGCGGGCAGAGACACCGTCCCGCCCGAAACCGCGAGCGGCCCCGCGACCACCGCGAGCGACGGAGCCACCAGCTTCCCGCCGCTCTGGGTCGTGATCGACACCGCCAGCGGCAGCGTGACGAGCGCGTTCAGATCGATCTCGGTGCCGGTGCCGCTCGAAAAGAAGGCGAGCGTGGTGCCGTTCGACATGGTGACGGTCGCGAGCGCCGCGAGCTGCACGCGTCCCCCGCTCTCCGCGATCACTTCGAGCCCGATGCCCGAAGACCCCGTGAAGCTCGTGAGCGACGACAGCGTGATGGTCGAGCCCGCGCCGACCGCCTGGAATGGGAATTGCGACGTGCAAGGCTTGGTGCTCGAGCTGCACGTCATCGATGTGACCGACGGCAGGCTCACGTGTCCGCCGTTCGAGGCGTAGATCCACGCATCATCGATGTTGGTGACCGCGGGCAGGCCGAGCAACGACGTCGCGCCATCCACGTTGATCTGGCTGCCGGCGATGCTGGTCACCGCGTTCATCGTCAGCGACCCACCGTCCGTCGCGCTCAAGGCGACTCCGGGCAGGCTCGACGCCGTGTCGTTGGCGACCAGGCTGGCTCCCGCGCCGGCCACCCCGATCGACGCGGCACCCGTCGAAGCGAGATGACCGTTGATCCGGCCCAGCCCCGTGACGTTGAGCGCATGGCCCTCGAGATCGACGTTCGCATACACCGTCAGGTGATGGACCGTGACGTTGGCGCTCGAGATCGTGATCGTCATCGTCGGTCCAGGCAGGTCGATCCCGACATCGGCACCACCGGGCGGCACCACCCCATCGCGCCAGTTCCCGGGCGCGTTCCAGTCGCCGCCCGCCGGATTGCTCCAGCAGTAGACGTGTGGACCGCTGTCGCTCCACGGGCAGACCGTCCCCGATTCGAAGTCGTTCGAGAAGATCGGCGCGGCCATCGCCGGCGCCGCGCCCACGGTCGCGATCACCATCGGGGCAAGGCGGACAGCGGGACGGAGCAGCCACCGGCGCAGCATCGAAGCCGTCATGTGTCCTGCTTTCGCAAAGAGGGGCGAAAGATCGAAGCAGCAAGACTAGCAGGACGTGATTTTGGCGGAGTCATCCGCGGGTGTCGGGGCTCGCTTTGCGAGTCCCGAACGCCGTCGCCCGGTTTTCGCGGGTGGTCCGGCCGGCTGCTGCTCGGGCGTGTCCGCCCATTCGACGGAACAGGGAGGGACTGGTCTGTCCTGAGCGCTTTGTGGGACGCTACCGATCCGGTATAGAATCTATACCATGCGCTTCGAGCTCGACGCGCGCAAGAGCGCCACGAACAAGCGCAAGCACGGGATCGACTTCACCGAGGCTCAGGCACTTTGGGACGATCCGGACCTTCTGGAGATCCCAGCCCCCGCGCTCGACGAACCGAGGCACGTCGTCATCGGACGCATCGGAGACAAGCACTGGTCGGCAATCATCACCTACCGCGAGGACCGCATCCGAATCATCTCGGTGCGTCGTTCACGCGGGGAGGAGGTCCATCTCTATGAAGGCTAAAGACCTAGAGAAGAAGTTCGACGGCGGCGAGGACATCACCCGCTATCTCGACCTCACGAAGGCCCGCCGACCCGCGCAGGAGCAGAAGCGAGTCAACGTCGACTTCCCCGTGTGGATGATCCGTTCACTCGACAAGGAGGCGGAACGGCTCGGTGTGCCCAGACAGTCCCTGATCAAGGTGTTGATTGCTCAGCACCTCGAGAAGACGGGCGCCTGATTCGATCCGGCCAACTCGCGTGACCGATCGCGGGGAAGCTCATCCCGAGTTGGCGGAGGTGCAGCGCCTTCGGGCCGATGATCTGATAGGTCGGCCGCTCGTCGGTCTCGACGATCGCCCCTTCCGTGGATTTTGACCGGGCGCTGGGTGAGTGGTCCCCCCAGGGACACCACTCCACGGCGCGCAATCGCGCCTACTGCGTCCAAGATGGCCGTGTCGTGATCCTCGCTCCACTCCGCGGCCGACCGGGCTACTGGCTCGACCGCCTCACTGAGCTTGGACACGAGCGCTGAGCAGGACGCGCTCCGCGAACACGTAGCTCGCCTGTCATCTCACGCCGCGAGGGCGCGCCGCAGATCAACGATCCCCTGTAGAAACGGCAGGATCCGGTTCAAAGTAGGAGTCATTGGGGACACTACGACCAGCGTTGGCTGGATCGCTTCCGATCGCGTACCATCCTGACATGGCCGACGCGCGACAGGTTACGAACGACGCCCTCGACCTCGACGTCGATGAGCGCACCAGGCTTGCGCTGCGGCTGCTCGACAGCGTCGAAGCACCGGATCCCCATGGCCACCTCAGCGACGAGGAACTCGCGGACGAGCTACGACGTCGGGTCGAGGCGGTCGAGCGCGGTGAGGCCGCGACGGTCTCCTGGGAACAGGCACGTGAGCGGCTCAGGCAGCGGCTCGGCCGTTGAAGCCCGTCCAGCTCGTCTCGGAAGCTGAGGGCGAGATCGCGGAGATCGTCGACTGGTATGCCGAGCGTTCTGCAGGCGCGGCGGCGCGCTTCATCGACGATCTGCACGGAGCTCTCACCCGGATTCCCGAGCGTCCCCTCTCGTTCCCGGTCATCGCGCACACGGCGACCGAGCGCGCAGTTCGGCGCGCGCGCTGCACGGACTTCCCGTACGCCGTCGTCTACACCGAGTTGGATGACTCGATCCTCGTCGTGGCCGCAGTCCATCTGAAACGGCGCCCGCTCTACTGGATCGAGCGGCTCGGACAGGTGCAGTAGGACACCCAGGGAACACCAGCCCGCCCGCGGGAGGGGGCGGCATTCGAGGGAGATAGGCGGCCACTGAAACGGCGTCGCGCAGCCCCGACGTTCGTGTATCCACGGCCAGATCCGGTTCAAAGTAGGGTGCATCGGGTACACCATTGCAAAACTCACATGATTCTGCCCACTTCGCCTCCCACCTTGCGTGTCGTTGAACCGCGCGGCGAAGGGTCTCTCCGGTGGGCCCCGGCTGCCGAGGCCGATCCCCACCGAGGCGGTCACTTCGCTTTCAAGCTCGATAGCGCAGCGCTTCGACGAGGAGCGCGAACGCCGGTGAATGCTGCCGCCGACTCGGGTAGTAGAGGTGGTATCCCGGAAACGGCGGGCACCAATCCTCGAGGACCCGATCGAGCCTTCCAGCGTCGATGTGCGCCTCGGCCAAGCTCTCCGGCACGTACGCCAGCCCGAGCCCAGCAAGCGCCGCCTCGAGCATCTGCGGCGTTCCATTCGTGATGAGCTGCCCCTCCACCCGGACCTTTATCTCGCGTCGATTCCGCTCGAGCTCCCAGGCGTAGACCCCGCCGTGGGTCGGCAGCCTCAGACCGATGCAGTTGTGCTCGGTCAGATCCTGTGGCTTCCGCGGTCGCGCCCGTGTCGTGAGGTAGGACGACGCCCCGACGATCGCCATCCGCAGATCCGGTCCGATCCGCACGGCGATCATTCCACTCGTCACCTGCTCTCCGGCGCGCACACCCGCGTCGAAGCGCTGCGCGACGATGTCGGTCAGCCCGTAGTCGACGGTGATCTCGACCTTCACCTCCGGGTAGAGCGGCAGGAACTTCGCGAGGCCGGGCAACAGCACCGTGCTCACCGCGTGCTCGTGCGCGGTGATGCGAATCGTGCCCGCCGGCTTCTCGCGCAGTTCCTTCACCGCATCTAGCTCGGCCTCGATCTCCTCGAGACGCGGACCGATCGTCCGGAGCAGGCGCTCGCCCGCCTCGGTGGGGGAAACGCTGCGCGTCGTGCGAGCCAGCAGGCGCAGTCCCAAGCGCGCCTCCAGGGCCCGGACCGTGTGGCTCAGTGCCGACGGCGAGACGCCGAGCTGTGCAGCGGCGCGGGTGAAGCTCCGTTCACGCGCCACCGCGACGAACGCGAGAAGGTCGTTGAGGTTCCGGTGCGGCATTGATGAGCTCTGCTCATAAGTCCATGCAACGACCGCCGTCTAGTGCCCGGACCCGGCCTGCGGCACTCTGATCAACGTCTGGTGCCCCCTCACGGAACAGCGCAGAAGGAGAACGAGTCATGCAAGAGCGGAAACTGGGAACGAGCGAGCTGGCGGTCTCGGCCATCGGCTTCGGTTGCATGGGGCTCAGCTTCGGATACGGCCCGGCGCTCGAGAGAACCGCTGCGATCACATTGATCCGGCGGGCCTTCGAGCTCGGCGTCACCTTCTTCGACACCGCCGAAGCCTACGGCCCCTTCACCAACGAGGAGCTCGTGGGCGAGGCGCTGGCGCCGATCCGCGATCGCGTGTCGATCGCCACCAAGTTCGGATTCAAGGACGGCGACTCGCAGACCGGCATGGACAGCCGTCCCGAGCGGATCCGCGCGGTGGCCGACGCCTCGCTCGCGCGGCTCAGGACCGATCGCATCGACCTCTTCTATCAGCACCGTGTCGATCCGAACGTGCCGATCGAGGACGTGGCCGGCACCGTGAAGGAGCTGATCCGCGAGGGCAAGGTCAAGCACTTCGGTCTCTCCGAAGCCGGCGCTCCGACGATTCGACGCGCGCACGCCGTTCAACCCGTCACGGCGCTCCAGAGCGAATACTCGCTCTGGTGGCGCGAGCCCGAGAAGGAGATCCTCCCCACGCTCGAGGAGCTGGGCATCGGGTTCGTCGCGTTCAGCCCGCTCGGGAAGGGCTTCCTCACCGGCAAGATCGACGAGAAGACGACCTTCGCGGCGAACGACTTCCGGAGCATCGTCCCCCGCTTCACACCGGAAGCGCGCAAGGCGAACCAGGCACTGGTCGATCTGCTCGGGTCGATCGCGAGCGAGAAGAAGGCCACTCCGGCCCAGATCGCGCTGGCATGGCTCCTCGCCCGAAAGCCGTGGATCGTGCCGATTCCCGGCACCACCAAGGAGCATCGGCTCGTGGAGAACGTCGGCGCCGCGGCCGTCGAGCTCACCCAGGAAGACCTGCGCCGAATCGAGGATTCGCTCGCCACCATTCAAGTGCAGGGCGAGCGGTACCCCGCTCACCTCGCT
>CAZYWA010000469.1:0-6354 GCA_964650975.1 uncultured bacterium | reverse complement strand
CGACGCCAAGCAGACGGATCGTGGGCTGCTCTTCACGTTCAACGACGACGTACTCTTCGACGTGGGCCGGTCGGACATCAAGTCCGGCGCGCGGCAGCGCCTCGACCGCCTCGGCGGCTTCCTGAACGAGTACCGCGACCGCCACGTCCGGGTCGAAGGCTACACCGACAGCACCGGTGGTGTCGGTTCGAACATGACCTTGTCGCGCTCCCGCGCCGACGCCGTGCGCACGCTCTTCATCGGAGACGGCGTGGCACCGGATCGCGTGGTGGCCGTCGGTTACGGCTCGGATTCTCCGGTCGCATCGAACGACTCGAGCGCCGGGCGACAGCAGAATCGCCGGGTCGAGGTGGTGCTGCTCAACCCGAACCAGACGGCGGCCGACACCGGCCGCTGATCCCGAGCCGAGAACGGCGACGCCCGTGGGCAACTCCCCGGGCGTCGCCGTTTTGCGCTTCGACCGATCCTTGCCTTGGCGGGTTCCAGGCGAAGCTTTCACCGTCTGGACACGAGGTGGATGAGCGCGACGAAGAGCGCGGCGCCGATGATCGACCACAGGACGGGGAAGGACTGGCCGCTGATGTGGACCAGCAGCGGCTCCGGTAGCTTGAGCTGGTGGGCGATCCACGGTCCCAGCAGCGCCCCGATGAATCCGAGCACGATGGAAACGATGAGCCCGCCACGGACTTCACCGGCGATGGCTCTGCCGAGCGCTCCGCAGATGGCGGCGATGATGATGAGCAGGATGAGCCCTGGAAGCGTGATGGTCATGTGAGCACCTCGACCGTCGAGGAGAGCAAGCGAGGTGCCAGCGTGCCCTCGGCCCGGCAGTTCGCGGCATACGCATTGCTCTCTCTTTCGGCGTGGCGCCGTGATCGGATCTTCCGATTCGGCCGCCATCCAAAGGGACGGTTTGCATGATGATCCGATCGGTTTTCCTCTCCGGGGTGATTGCGGGAATCCCCGCTTTCGCATTCGCACAGACTTCCACCACGACCGAGCAGCGACAGACCACGGGCCAGTCCGAAGACGGCTCCACGCGCAGCACGACGACCACCAACACGACCACGGTTCGGGGTTCGGTGGTGAGATACGAGGGACGGACGATCGTCCTGAACGACGGCACCAAGACCTCGTCCTACACGCTGGCGCCCAGCGTCGAGATCCCGGCGAACGTCGCGGTCGGCAGGACGATCACGGTCTACACCGACCCTGCCAACTCCCAGGCCGTCACGCGCGTCGTGACCACCGACACCGATGAGCAGGGACGTACCCGCCAGACGGCGGAGACCCGCGCGCTCGACACCCAGGGCAACGTGACGACGACCAAGACCACCAACATTTACGGGACCGTCTCCTCCTACGAAGCCGGCAAGACGATCGCGATCCTCCAGCCGAACGGTGAGACGATTCACTACGCGATCACCAACGACACGGAGCTCCCGGGCGGCATGGGCATCGGCAAGAAGGTGACGATCTACACGACACCGGGAACTCCCCAGCCGACCGTGAACCACATCACGTACACCACGGAAACGTCCATCCCGTCCCAGCCGTGACCAACTGAGCCGTCACCCCGTGCTCCCGTCCGGTCTCTCGCTGGCCGGCGGGAAGCACGGCCGCAGTTCGAACCGCGTCGGTGGGCCGGAATGGCTTGCTGCAACGCCCACCATCCGACCAGCGCAACCGTGACTACGGCCGGCACATCCCAGGTGCTAGTGCCGCAACTCCGTGCCGATCCCGTCGGAGCCATCCACGATGGCCGAGGTCAGGGACCCAGGACCGTGCGCCACGCATCGCCGTAGACCGGAGCGTCGCCGGCCAGCGGCGTGTCTTCGTCGACGGCGGTCGCGTTGTGCGGCTGAGCGGCTGGGAGAGCGGTCTCGAGCTCGTGCGAGCCGCCGTAAGGGGCCGACGAGGTGTCGACCAGCACCGCGCTCGACGCCGCGCCCATACCCAGTGCCTCCCAGTTCGCCGTGATGTCGTCGAAGAACGGATCGTCCTGGTGAGCGAACGCGAAATAACGATTGGTGGGAGTCTGGTGGGTCTGGTTCACCCAGGCCGCTGGAGATCCGTCCACCGCGTCGACCGGCGCCGAGAACATCGCGACGCGCGCGACGGTCTCGACCTTGGCGATGATCGCCGCTTCGCCGCCGCCTTGCGAATGGCCGCTGATGGTGATGTCGCCGTAGCTAGGGTTCCCGTTCTGCAGGAAAGCTCCCCAGCCTTCGTCGCCGAAAGCGCCGTCCAGGTGCTGCAACAACGTCACGGTCCGGTTGACGACCGAGTTGGCGGAATCGACCGAAATCTGGTTCGTGCGGTCGGTGCCGTCGAAAATCTCGAGCCGCACCGGCTCGTAGCAGCTCGTGTCGTTGCCGCAGATCGTTTGCAGCGATTCATCGTTCGGATAGGCGAGGCCGATCGCGTGATAGCCCTCCTCGGCCGCCACGGTCAGGAGCCGTTGGTAGGCCCGGGGCTCGGCGGCGGTGCCGGGAAGGAAGAGCAGCAGACGACCGTTCGAGGCCACTCCGGTGTCGACCAGCGCCTGGTGGGAGCCGAAGGACGAGGAAATCCCCGCGCCGGTGGATGCCGCATCCACGTCGTGGGTTTGGAGCGAGCCGTTCGCCGGTGGGGGATGCGCGGTGCTCGAGTTGTTGATCAATCCGCAGCCGAGGGACGTGCCCAGAGCGCACAGCGAAACGACGGCGAAGGTGCTGAGAGGCTTCGTGCGCGAATTCATTTCCATGACCCCAATCGGGAGGAAAAAGGTTGGTCGAAACGTTCCTTCGAGAATCGTCGCTCGCCGCGGTTCACACCGCGGGTGCGTCGATGTTGCCGATCGAGGATTTGGGGGCGAGCAAGAGCGCCAAGGTCGCTCCGAGGAGAACGCCGATGCCGATGAACCCCAGAGCCTGGAGGGCTTCCGTGGAGCTCGAGCGCCGTGTGTCGAGGCCGAGCGCGGCCAGGAGCTCGTGAGGGTTCGGGAGCTGACCGATCAGATTGGATGCGGTTCGTTCGACGTTCATCGTTCGCGGTCCTCGTGAGTCTTCACTTCGTCGTGGTCGATGGGTCGTGATCCAGCCTGCGCATCGGCAAGCAGCCGCGCGAGGGCCTGAGCGCCGGCTTGCCGCAATCCGAGACCGACCGCGAGCGTGACGAATCGCAGCGGCAAACCGCCGCCGAGGACGTAGCCCACTCCGCCGGCCACCAGGAGCGTCGTGTAGAGGCTCTTCTCGAGGCGTTCGCGCGCGAGACCGCGGAGTGCCGCCAGAGCCTCCCCGGAATGCGTCAAAAGGCGGTCGGCGTCTTCAACGACGCGTTCCGATTGGCCGCATAGCCCGTCGAGTGGCTGACCTTCGGAATGGCCATTGCCGCGTTGCGGTGGAGTGCCTGCTTCGGTCTTCTGCATGGACTTGCTGCCTTTGCGCGAGGCGCTCAGCGCCTGGAGATGAGTCGGCCCAGCAGGAACCCGGCGAGCGTCGCGCCCGCGAGCGTGAGCAGCGGGTGCGCGCGGGCCGCGTCCCTCAACCCACGATCGGTGCGCGCCAATGCGTCGCGCGTCGTGTCGGCGCCACGCGTCAGGGTTGCCAGAGCTTGGTCCAGCGGCTCGCCGGAATCGCGTGAGGCGTCGGTGGTCATTTGAGCTTTCGCCATGCGGTCGTCTTCCGTTCCGGGGGCCTCAGCGGATCCCCATCCACACGCCGAATGCGAACGCGCCGGTGAGCCAGGGGAGCGGATGCTCCGCGACGAGATCTCCGATGCTCAGCTGCTTCCGCAGTGCTCGGCCGAGGTCTCCCATCGCGATGTCGAGCGCAGCCCCGTCGCGCGCGGTGCGAGCGGCGATTTCGTTCCTGCTGCCGGGCGTCGCGATGGCGGAGGCCGTCACGCGCCCTCCGGAGTGGGAGCGGGGCGCGCGCGTGTCGACGCGAGGAACGCGCCGCCGCCAGCGACATGCAGTGTCCCCACCAGCGCGAGCGCGGAGGGCCACGACCACACGGCACTCAGCCAGGAGAGCAAGGCGCCAACGAGGCACAGCCAGCCAAGCCCCGCCAACGCCACGCCGATGGCTGCAGATTTTCCGCGGCGAACCAGCCGCTCCCAGGTCTCGGTGGCTTGCAGCGTCAGCAGGTCGATCCGGTCCACCACCAGGCGCTGGCCAGCTCCGTAGGCGCGCTCCACGGCCTCGACGACGGTGGGGGCGGAACGAGGCTGCGCGGAGCTCATGGGGTGATGGTGATGCAACCCTCGCTCCGCTCGCACCAGCGGATGCTGGGCTGCGTTCCCCCGGGCGAGAGAGCGCGTCACGAGGGGAGCGCGGCTCGCAAGCGTCACGGCGCTCTGCATCGCCGGTGCAACCGAGGTGTAAGGGTTACGCGAATCCCGAGCCTCGCGGGGACCCTTGGCACCTCGGATCGATCCTGCCGTTTGCTCCCTGCGCATACGGCGTCCGCGAGTGACTGGGTTGGCTCATCAGGCGAGGCGCGTGAGGCCAGCAGCTTCGAGGCACTGCTCTTGCACACCGCGGGTGCGAGTTGCGGTCAGGGGAACCGAGCGTGTCAAAGGTCGAGGATCACGGCGGCGCAGGAGCCGCGGCGCCCAAGGGAACGCAACCGCGGTCTTCGAGGAGAGTGCCGATTCCGCTACCGCCGCTGCCCTACGCGAAGGACGCTTTGAAGCCCTGCTTGAGTGGCGAGACCGTCGATACGCATTACGAGAAGCACCATCGGCACTACGTCGAGAAGCTCGAAAAATCGTTACAGGGCTCGTTGCTGGTGGACCAACCGCTCGACGGCATCGTGCGGCTCGCCACCGGCGACGTGTACGACTTCGCCGCTCAGGTCTGGAACCACACGTTCTACTGGAACAGCATGACCCCGCATGGAGGTGGACCGTCCCGCGCGGGTCGCGTGGCCAGAGCGATCGCCAGCTCGTTCGGCTCCTACGAAGAGTTCGTCCATCGTTTCAAAGCGCTGTCCTCGAGCCTTTTCGGGTCGGGCTGGATCTGGCTCTACCGGCCCGACGAGACCGACCGGATCGAGCTCGCGGCGCTCTCGAACGCCTCCAATCCGCTCACCACGGGCGGCGTTCCCATCCTGGTCGCCGACCTGTGGGAGCACGCCTACTACCTCGATCACCAGAATCAGTCGGCCCGGTACATCCACTTGTTCCTGGAGCATCTCGTCCACTGGGATTTCGTCGAGCAAACCCTGACCGAGTCGCGTGGTCTGGCCGCCCGCATTGCACAGCCCTGAGTGCCCGCGCAGCGAGGCCGTTTGCAAGGGGGCTACAACGGCCATGTAAAAATGGCATCCGTGGAGTGCGCCAGGACGCGCCCGGACGAGGGCGCAGAGCGCGGTCTTCGTTCCGGTTCGTGAGCGGGAGCGGGGGGTTTCCACCACGCTCGAAGTATGTGCCGGCATCCCCGGTCGGTGTGCACCGATCCGGGATGCCAGGTCGACCCCTGTGCGACTGGTGCCGGCACCCTCATTGCAGCCCCGCTGGGTTCGGCTAACGAGTTGGAAAGAGGTCATGAAAATCGAGTTGATCGCGCCCAGGAATCCGGAGTCTTTTTGGACCTTCGATCGCATCCTGCCGACCCTCAGGAAGAGCGCCACCTTTCCGAACCTGGCGCTTCCCACACTCGCCGCGCTGGCCCCCGCGCACCACGAAATTCGGCTGCGCGACGAGAACGTCGAGCCGATCGACTTCGACACCGACGCCGACTGGATCGGCTTGACGGGCTACATCGTCCACAAGGCGCGGATGCTGGAGATCATCGCCGGCTTCAAGGCGCGCGGGCGGCGGATCGCCGTCGGTGGCCCCTACGCCACGCTTTGCCCCGAGCAGCTCCGCGACAAGGTGGACGTGGTGTTCGTGGGCGAGAGCGAGCGAACCTGGCCGCGGTTCCTGGCTGACCTCGAGGCGGGCACGCCGCAGGCCGAGTATCGCGCCGACGAGCTACCGAGCCTCGACGACTCGCCGGTGCCGCGCTTCGACCTGCTCAAGCTCGATCGATATCGCAGCATGCCGGTCCAGTTCGCGCGCGGCTGTCCCTACACCTGCGAGTTCTGCGACATCATCGTCATGTACGGGCGACGCCCGCGAGCGAAACCGGTCGCGCACGTGCTCGCCGAGGTCGAGGCGCTGCACCGCCTCGGCGCTCACGACGTCTTCATCGTGGACGACAACTTCATCGGCAACAAGAAAGCCGCCAAGTCGCTGCTCAGAGCCCTCGTTAGCTGGCAGCAGGAGCACGGCTACCCGGTGGAGTTCATGACCGAGGCGACGCTCAACCTCGCCCAAGACGACGAGCTGCTCGATCTCATGCACCGGGCCAACTTCACGTCGGTGTTC
>CAZYWA010000468.1:0-6374 GCA_964650975.1 uncultured bacterium | reverse complement strand
GCGCGTCGCGCAGGAACACGTACGAGCCCCACGGGTCCTCGGTCGCGTCCTCTCGCCACCGCGTGATCGCGAGATCGTGCCAGCGGCTGTAGCCCGAGCCGGCGGCGGTGAGCATCACCGCGTAGCGACCGTTGGAAAGCAGATGAGTCCGAGGGATGGCGTGGTGAGGCGATTCGAATCGCCGGGCCGTGGGCCGGATCAGTCCCCGGACCGTGGCCTCCACCTCCACCTCCTGCACGCGCGGCCGGTTCACGTCGACCTCGCGCGGGGTGCGCTCCTGGAGGAGCAGCTCGGTGGCCTGAACGATCGGCTCGGCGTGGAAGCGCGTACGCATCGCCCCGTCTTGCAGGGCGTTGGCGAGCGCCACCAGCGTCATCCCCTGGTGATGCGCCATGTAGGTGCGGACGATCGCGACCGTCTCCTGCTCGGGGAGCCGGCGACGGGTGTAGTCGAGCGCCTCGTAGTAGCCGTACGCGCCGCGGCCGCCGGCGGCCGCGAGCCGGGGGTAGTTCTGTGCCGCCGCCACGGGATCCACCATCGCGGCGAGGGCCGTCGCGTAGGGCGCGATCACCGCGTCCTCGCCCAGGCCACGCTTGAGACCCAGGCCGGGAATGCCGAAGTTCGAGTACTGATAGGTGAGCTCGAGGTCGCGCGCGTTGTAGGCCGACTCGGAAACGCCCCACGGCAGCTTGAGCTCGGCTCCGTAGCGGATCTGGCGCCGCACCACCAGCCGGTTGGTGTGCGCCAGCAGGCTGCGTTCGGGTGCGCGCATCACCAGCGACGGCATCAGGTACTCGAACATGGAGCCCGACCACGAGGTGAGCGCGCCGTCGCCGTCGACGGGCGTCAGCCTGCGTCCCAGGCGGAACCAGTGCCGGGAGGGAAGATCGCCCTTCGCGATCGCGACGAAGCTCGCGAGACGGGCCTCGGACGCGAGCAGGTCGTAGCAGGATGGATCGAGCGTGCCGTCGGCCAGGCGGTAGCCGATCGAGAGCAGCTCGCGATCGGGGTCGACCAGGAAGCCGAAGTCCATCGCGCGCCACAGGCTTTCGGCGCGTTCCGCGAGGGCCGTGAGACGTGCGACGAGGGCCCGAGCGGCGCTCGCCGAACGCGCCAGCGCATCCGGCCAGGCGTCGGCGGTCCGGCTCGACGCGGCGGCCGGCGCGCCGAGGGTCTCGAGCGCCTCCTCGCAGCGGCGCGGTAGGTCGCCGAGGCTCGGCGTCGCATCGAGAAGGTTCCCGGCGACGGACCCGGCGCTTGCCGCGTCCACTTCGCTCGGGATGTCCACCCAGGGGGCGAGAATCTCGAGGTCGCGCGAGTGGCTTCGAACCGATGCCGCGAGTGCCTCGCTCCACACCAGCAAGCCTTCGCGCGCCGGGTCGTCACCCTCGTCGGTCGAGGCGCGAGCGATGTCCACCAAGGTCTCGGCGTGATGGGCGAGCTCGCGGAGCCGAGCGGCGGTGGCGAGCGGCGTGGTGGGCGGCGCAACCAGCGATTGTTCGATCGCTTCGACGACGCCGTCGAGCTGGCCGCGCGCGACCGTCGCGCTGCGTGGTGCCAGGCCCGCCCGCGCGCTTTCGCGGACCAGCGCCAGGGTGTCGGCGAGGCCGCCCGACCATCCGGGATGGACGAGCGGCCGGTTCACGATCTCGCGGCACCCGTTGGCGAGCGCGATCAGGTGCCCGGCCAGGTTTCCACTGTCGACGGTGGACACGTATCGGGGATCGAGCGGCCGGAGATCGCGGGTGCCGTACCAGTTGAGGAAGTGCCCCCGGAAGCGCTCCATCTTCTCCAGCGTCGCGAACGTCGCTTCCAGCCCGTCGACGGTCTCGACGGTGCCCGCCCATCCGAAATCGCGCGCGACCAGCCGCGCGAGCAAACCGAGACCGATGTTGGTGGGCGAGGTGCGGTGCGCCACCACGGGCGCTGGATCCTCCTGGAAGTTGTCGGGAGGAAGCATGGAATCGTCGCTGGCGACGAAGGTTTCGAAGTAGCGCCACGTGCGCCGGGCGATGCCGCGCAGCAAGCGAACCTCGGCCTCGGAGGGCTGAGCGGGACCGGCCGTGGACGCTGGCAGGCTGGTCCAGCGAGCGATCGCGGGCGATGCAAGCCACAGCGTCACGAAGGGAAGGGCGACCGGCCAAGAGCCCTTGGCACCCAGCACGACGAGAGCGGCGACCGCGGCGAGCCCGACGCCGCCGGCCATCCGCTGATAGAAGCCACCGACGTCGAGCGGCAAGCTGAATTTCGCCTGCGCGGCGGTGAGCCACTCGAGAAGGTGCTTCCGCCCCACCAGCAAGCGGTGGAGCGTTCGGAGCACGGCGTCGCTCATCAGCCACGCTTCGTGCGACAGGAAGGTGGTCAGCAAAGCGGTCTGGGCGAGCGCCGAGCCCGCGTCGGCGCGCAGGGTGCGAAGGTGCCGGCGTGGCGAAAGTCGTCCCGCGCGTGGCAGGATGCCGTCGAAGAACGACAGCGACGTGGGAACGGCGATCATCGCCAGCACGAAGCCCGTCCACGCCGCGGCCGGCACCAGCGGCAGCAGCCAGCCCGACAAGAGCGCCAGGAACAGGGACGGCGCCACCACGCTGCGCCGCAGATTGTCGAGCATCTTCCAGCGGCCGATCCACGGGATCTCGCGCCGCGCGGGATCGCCGCTCGTGTCCCGTCCCCGGCCCGCGATCCACGGCAAGAGCTGCCAGTCGCCGCGCGCCCAGCGGTGCTGGCGGGCGGCGGCCACGTCGTAGCGCGCCGGAAATTCGTCGAACACCTCGACGTCCGATGCCAGGCCGGCGCGCGCGAAGATGCCTTCCAGAAGATCGTGACTGAGCAGCGTGCTCTCGGGAACGCGGCCCTCCATCACCGCCTCGAACGCGTCGACCTCGTAGATGCCTTTGCCGGTGTAGGAGCCCTCGCCGAAGAGATCCTGGTAGACGTCCGAGACCGCGAACGCGTACGGGTCGATGCCGGCGGCGCCCGAGAAGGTGCGCTGGAAGCGCGAGCCGTCGCGGTCCATCGGCAGCGTGGGGGTCACCCGCGGCTGTAGCACCGCGTGGCCCTCGACGATCCGCCCGCGGGCTCGATCGAGCCGTGGACGGTTGAGCGGATGCGCGAGCTTTCCCACCAGCCTCCGCACCGTGCCGTGCGGCGGCCGGGTGTCCGAGTCGAGTGTCACGACGTAGCGCACGCCGGGCGGGGGGGCCGATGCTCGCCCACTCCAGGCGAGGAACGTGGTGTCGGTCGCGCCGCGCAGCCAGCGATTGAGCTCGTGGAGCTTGCCGCGCTTTCGCTCCCAGCCGATCCACGCATGCTCGCCGGCATTCCACACGCGGCGTCGATGGAGCAGCTGGAATCGATCGCCGTCTTCCGCCGGCCCGTAGTGCCGGTTCAGGCGTGCGATTCCGGCCACCGCGGCCGCGAGCAGCGCCTCGTCGCCCGGCATGGTCTCGGCAGGTGCGTCGGCCCAGTCCGAAAGCAGCGCGTAGCGAACGTCCCCGTGGGTGTTCGCCAGGTGGCAGACCTCGAGGTGCTCGACTTGCTCCTCGACGCTCGATCGCGACGTGAGCATGGTGGGCACCACGACCAGCGTGCGGAGCTCGGCCGGCACTCCGTCACGCAGCTCGAGCCCCGGCATGACTCGCGGTCCGAACACACGGCTCACGTGGCGGTTGAGCAGCGCCACCGCGGCGTTCGAAGCGGGGACGATGGCGAGCGCCGCGAATCCGGCCAGGAAGGCTCGATCGAGGCCGTGTCGCGCGAGCGGCCAGAGCGCCAGACCGCAAAGCGCCGCGGTCACGATTCCGATCGTCCCCACGTACCCCGCGAGACCGGCGCCCTTGTAGATCCGCGGCAAGCGCGCGGGCCACGGAACCTGGAAGCCGAGCTGCCGCTCGAGTGCGCGCCGTCCCGACGCGATGAGGTGGTAGCCCGGGTCTCGCTCGCGGCGGCCGGATGCGTCGCTCGAGTCGCGGTCGGTGTCGCCGGCGGCCGCCTGGCATGCGCGGATCGCCAGCCGCGCGACCTCGAGCTCGGTGGTCTTCGAGCCGCGCGCCAGCTCCTCGATGGCGTGCCGGTAGCGGTCGCGCGTCGTGAAGTCCATCGCGGCGAACTCGCTTCCGCCCGCCAGGATCTCGTCGACCAGGCTCAAGCTCTCGACGATCTTCTTCCAGTCCACGTCCGAGATGAGACGCATGCTGGTGATCACGTTGCGCACCGTGACGTTGCTGGCTCCCAGCCGCCGGTGCTCTTCGCGGACCAGGTCGGCGGCGGTGGTCCCTTGCGCGGCGAGCCGCTCGTCGAGCCACCGAAGCGCCGGCGAGGCGGCCGGGTCTTGATCGCGGAGCCGCTGACTGAGCTCGACGGCGAACACGATCTCGAGCGGCGCTGCCTCGAATCGTGCCAGCAGTTGCCCCGGACGCTCCGCTCGCGCGGCGCCGTTCGCGAGCAGCTGATCGGCCAGGGCGTCGGCGCGCTGGCGCGCGGCGCGGCCGCGCACCAGCTGCTCGGCCGCGCGCCGCAGATTCTCGATCAGCACGATGCGCAGCGTGATCGCGAGCGCCCACAGCTCCCCGATCGTGAGTGGCTGCACTTGCTGGTAGGCGCGCACGAACCGGCAGAACGACTGCAGGTCGAAGCGGCTGTCGCTGTGCGCGACGTACGCCCACGCCAGGCCGAAGACCCGCGGGTGGCCGCGCAAGGGCCCGTCGGCGAGCTTGGGGAGCTGCCGGTAGTAGCCGGGCGGCAGGTCGGCGCGCACCTCGTCGATCTGGTCCTCGACGATGTGGAAGTTGTCGACCAGCCATTCCGCGGCCGGCGTGATCGCCCGCTCCTCCCGAATGGCGGCGGCGATGGTGCGGTACGCCGCGACCAGCGCCTTGCCGTTCGACGTGAGACGGCGGTGCAGCCGCACGCCGCGCTCGGGCACGGCCGTCACGCGCTGCGCCTCGGCGAGGCTCGCGGCGTGCTGCTCGAGCCGCTCGACGCTGAAGAGCTCGCTGCGGATCAGCTCTTCGTCCGCGAGCGTCGCGGTGGCCCACGCTGCCGGGAAATGGAAGCTCGAGCGGGCGTTCACGCCGGCCTTTCGGCAGGCTCCCGGTCGCTGGGCCGCTCCGCGCCGGACCTCGTGCCGGACGGCTCGAGCCAGCGCAGCAGCTCGGCCGGAGTCATGAGCCGCCAGGCGTCGGGCGACCCGGTCGCCCTGGCGAGCGCATGGACGACCCTGTCGTGCATGCAGATCACCATGGGCAAGGACAGGCCGAAGAGCAGGTTGAGCTCGAGCGAATCGCTGCGCCGCTGCGCGGTGTAGGTCTCACGCTTGCGTGCCGCGTCGAAGGCGCGCTTCGAGATGATGCGGACGAAGAGGTCGAGCTTCAGGACGGCGTCCTCGGAAAGATCCATGAGCAGGAACCCGGCGGTGAGCTTGCGGATGTCCCCGGCTGAGAGAGAGTGGCCGCCGGGATGCAGGGTGCGGATCGTCGTGCCGAGCGAGCGCGACCATGCGCGCCAGCGGTCGCCCGGCTCGTCGAGGCCCGGCCGCACGGGCGTCCGGTCGAAGCAGAACTCGTAGCGGAGGCGGCGTCCGTCGGCGAGCTCGAAGACGCACGGGCGTTCGAGATCGGCGGCATTCGAGGCGCCTTTCAGGTGCTCCCACGCGGCCCGGTAGGAACGCCGCATGGTGGGCTCGTCGAATCCCACGATGGGGCGCAAGGCGCAAAACGCCGCGAGCTCCCAGCCGCCTGGAACGATCGGTAGCGAGGGATCCAGGATCCGGTCGAGCCGGTCGACTCTTCGGATCCAGGTGCGCGCCGGGATCTGGCGCTTGATGAGCCGGTGGCCGAGCTCCGCCAGCGCGCTGTCGGCCAGCGACACCGGATGCTCGCCGCGCAAGCGCTCGAGGGCGTCGATGCTCAGCGCCGCTGGGTCGCCGAGCACGATCTTCCGCACCACGACGGAGTCGAGCACGATCCGCGGCACGGGCCGGCTGGAAACGGGAAGCACCTGGTGGGGCGTGAACCGATTGACCCAGGGCAGCTCTTCCCAGGTGTTGCGCCTGGTCGAGCCCGTCCGCCGGTCGTCGCCGCGCAAGGTGAGAACACGCCGCGACCCGAACTTGTCGACCAGCACCTGGGCGACCAGAAGTCCGAGGTCCTGCTTGCGCCGATCCGGATGAACGCTGGGAGCGGCGGCTTTGAGCCGCGCCGCGCCCACGGCCGCGAGCACCGCGAGGGTCACCTCGTCGCCGCTCGAATCCTGCTCGAAGTAGCGGTCGATCGCCTGGTCGACGAGCGGCGTCAGGGCCGCCAGATGGGCGGTGCGCCGCCGCGATTGCGGAGTGACCGAAGGACGGTCTTCCTGGGAAACCCAAACGGCCACGCGGG
>CAZYWA010000467.1:0-6381 GCA_964650975.1 uncultured bacterium | reverse complement strand
CAAGCCCGAAGCGAAGGCGAAGGGCTCGCTCATTGAGCGGTTTCGAGCGCGCCGCAAGAAGGCCGCCGCGGAGAAGGCGACCGCTGCCAAGAAGGCGGCCAAGGCGAAGCAGCCCAAGGCGGCGAAGTCCGCCGCCAAGGACGAAGCCGCCAGTACCTGAGGGTGTTCCCCGGTGAGGGCGCGCAGGCGCCCGGCACCTGACGAAGAGCCGCGCTCCGGTGAAGCGCGGCTCGCGTCGTTTCGGGAGGGCGCGGCGCGTCTTCCGCGCCGCGCCTCCGCTCACTGCTGAAGCGTGAACGGGTAGCTGTCTTCCAGCTCGGCGGTGAAGAAGTACGGGATGATGCCGGGGATCAAGAGCAGGAGCTTGATGTCGGCCTTGTAGACCGACTCGATGGTCAGGTCGAGGGTCTTGTAGCCGGGCTTCTCGATCTTCACGTAGTAGGTGCGCGGCGTGCCGGAACGGTCCTGGAAGAGGATCGGCGACGGCCCCTTGAACTGGCCGTTGATCGTCACGTTGGCGCCTTCCGGCTCGGTCACGATCCGGGCGGTGTGAAGGCAACCGGTTCCCAGGACCGCGGCCGCCAACACGACCGCGAAAGTGCGGGCCAAGGTGCCGTGAGCGGGCATCGCCGGAGCTCCTCTCGAGCGCGGCGCGCGCGCTCCATGGGCGAAAACGCGATCGTTCTACCGACCTGGGAGGGGACCGTCAAGGCGGCCGCCCCGCGCCGTGCGGGCGCCGATCGCGTTGACGTGGAGATTTTCGTGTTCCTATGCTCGCGCGAGCAGCGCACCTCGGATCATCGATGCACGGCACGGCTCTCACCCGATCCGCACGGCGCCGCCGCCGCTGGCTCCAGATCGTCGCGCTCTACCTGACCGTGTGCGTGGCGCCGATGGCGGTCGCGGGCAAGAAGTACGACGGCGGCGTGTGGCCGTTCCTCGCCAGCTGCTGCATCGGGCCGCGGGTAGGGCTCGAGATGAACGAAGGCGTCGGCGTGCGCGACGTGGAGCAGTTCTCGTGGCTGCCGGTCGTGGGATGGTTTGGCTATCGCTTTTACATGGCCTGGGAAGCTTACGACGGGAAGACCTTCTCGGAGATCGCCAAGCAGGAAGGCCTGCGGCCCGACGCCGCGTCACCGCCAGCCGGAGCAGCCGCCGCGGCGGATGCCGCATCCTCACCGGTTGCGCCCGTTCCAGGCGAAGCGGTTTCCCCGAATCCCTGAGCGCGAGCGGGACCGTTCAGGTCTTGCGAGTGGAAGCGACGCGAAGCCGCTCGGCCTCGCTCAGCCGCTCGCTCAGCTCCCGCTCGAAGCCGCGCTCGGTGGGTGAGTAGAAGCGCTTGCCGCGGAGCGCGTCGGGCAGGTGCGTCTGGGGCGCGATCCCGCCCTCGAAGTCGTGGGCGTAGCGGTAGTCGCGCCCGTAGCCCAGCTCTTTGGTGAGGCGGGTCGGGGCATTGCGCAGGTGCAGCGGCACCGGCAGCGCCCCGCTGGTCTGGATCTCCTCCAGCACCCGGCCCATCGCGGCGTAGGAAGCGTTCGATTTGGGTGCGCACGCCAGGTACACGGCGCATTGCGAGAGCGGGATCCTCGCCTCCGGCATGCCCACGAATTCGAGCGCCTCCTTGGCGGCCACCGCGAGCGGCAACGCGGCTGGATCGGCATTACCCACGTCCTCGGCCGCGAACACGATCATGCGCCGCACCACGAAGCGGGGATCCTCCCCCGCCTCGAGCATGCGCAGCATCCAGTAGAGCGCCGCGTCCGGGTCGGAGCCGCGCAGACTCTTGATCAAGGCGCTCGCGAGGTTGAAGTGCTCCTCGCCAGCCTTGTCGTAGCGCAACGAGCGACGCTGCGCGGCTTCGCGGACGATCTCGGTGCTGATCTCGCCACCGGCATCCGGAGCGGAGGCGATCTCGGCCGCGATCTCGAGGAGATTGAGCGCCTGGCGGGCGTCTCCCTCGGCGAGCGCCGCGACCGTCTCGAGGACGGCGGGCGTGGCGCGCACTCCCTTGGCACCCACGCCGCGCTCGCCGTCGGTCAGCGCACGTTCCAGCAGCGACACGACCTGCCGCTCGCCGAGCGGCTCGAGCGTCACCACCCGCGCGCGGGAGAGCAGCGGCGCGATCACCTCGAACGAAGGATTCTCGGTGGTGGCGCCGATCAGCACGATGGTGCCGTCCTCGACGTGCGGCAGCAGCGCATCCTGCTGGGCCTTGTTGAAGCGGTGGATCTCGTCGACGAAGAGCGCCGTCCGCTGACCGCCGCGGCGCCGCCGCCGTGCCCGCTCCACCGCCTCGCGGATGTCCTTGACCCCGGCCAGCACCGCGCTCACACGCTCGAGCTCGAGCCCGGCTTCGCGCGCGAGCAGGAAGGCGAGCGTGGTCTTGCCGCTGCCGGGCGGGCCCCACAGGATCAGCGAGGGCAGCTCCCGCCTGGCGAGCAGCGAGGCGAGCAGCTTTCCCGGCCCAAGCAGGTGTTCTTGGCCCAGGTACTCGGCCAGCGTTCGCGGGCGCATGCGCTCGGCGAGCGGAGCGTCGCGCGCGACTTCGCGGGCCGAATCGCCCCCGAAGAGCTCCCCCGTGGTCATGTCGAGGACGCTAGCACGCACCGGCCGGCCGCGGCAGGCGCGCGCGATTGGATGAGTGGAGCGGGTACCCTATACTCGCGGATCTCCGCGGGGTTTCTCGCCGTTTCGACCCCCGACGCACCGGATGCTGGTCGAGCTTCGCCTCAAGAATCTCGCGATCTTCGAGGACGCTCGCATCGTCTTCGGGGAAGGCCTGAACGTCATCACCGGCGAGCCGGGCTCCGGCAAGTCGCTGGTGGCGGGATCGATCGGCCTGCTGCTGGGAGCCAAGGCGGACCCGGACTGGATCCGCTCGGGAGCGGACGACGCAGACGTGGAAGCCCTGTTCGCAATCGACGAGACGGCCCGCCCGGGCGCGCAGCCGGCGATCGACGGGATCGACGGCGAGGTGGCGCTGCGCCGCACGCTGCGCCGGACCGGACGTGGCGGTGCCGCGGTGAACGGCTCCCTGGCCGCGACCTCGCAGCTCGCGGGGCTCGCGAACAAGCTCGTATCGGTGGTGGGCCAGCACGAGCACCAGCGATTGCTGGCACCCGAGTGGCATCAGCTGCTGCTCGACCAGAGCGCCGGGCTCACGGCGGTGCGCCAGGAGCTGAGAGCAGCGGTGCTCGCGTTCCGGGAGCGGAAGGCGGAGCTGGCCGAGCTTCGCGCCCGCAGCGCGGAGGGATCGGCGCGCCGCGCCAGCGTGGAGCAGCAGATCGAGGAGATCGAGCGCGTCGCTCCCCGTCCGGGTGAGGACGCCGAGCTGGCGCGCGAGCGCGAGATCCAGCGCCACGCGAGCGAGCTCGCGGAGGTGGCGGCGCGCGGGCGCGATCGGCTCTACGAAGGAGACGACGCGGCGCTCACGGTCGTCGAGCGCATCCGCGCCGAGCTGGTGCGCGCCGCGCGCCTCGACCCCGCGCTGGGCGAGATCGCGAAGGTGCTCGAGCCGGCCGAGATCGCGCTGCAGGAGGCGGGGCGGTCGCTCATCGGCTACGCGGGCTCGATCGAGCACGATCCCGACCGTCTGGAGACGATCGAGTCTCGGCTCGGCGCGCTCGAGCGAGTGAAGCGTCTGCACGGTCCGTCGCTCGACGACGTGATCGCGAAGCTCGAGCGGCTGCGCCACGAGCGGGCCCAGCTCGACGATGGCCCCGGCCGTTCGGCGGTGCTGGAAGCGGAGGTCGCGGAGCTCGATCGGGGGGTTCGCGAGCGAGCGCGGCTCTTGAGCGCGCGTCGCGCGAGCCACGCCGAGAGCCTGGCATCGGCGATCGAGTCCGAGCTGGGGACGCTGGGCATGGAAGGCTGCCGCTTCCGGATCGAGGTCGTGAGCCCGGCGAACGACCTCGAGCGCGAGCCCGGTCCCCAGGGCTGGGACGAAGTGCGGTTTCTGATCGCGCCCAACAAGGGCGAGGATCTGCGCGCTCTCGACCGGATCGCTTCGGGCGGCGAGCTGTCGCGGCTCTTCCTGGCGCTCTCCCGTCACATCGATCCCGCCGAGGAGCGCCCGTCGCTGCTCTTCGACGAAGTCGACGCGGGCATCGGTGGCGCCGTCGCCGAGGTCGTGGGACGGAAGCTGCGCGAGATCTCGCGGTTCGCGCAGGTGCTGTGCATCACCCACCTGCCGCAGATCGCCAGCCTCGGCGACCGGCACGTGAAGCTCTGGAAGGAAACGGTGGGAGACCGGACGGTGGCGCGCGCGCAGGTCGTCGAAGGTGACGAGCGTGTCCGAGAGGTGGCCCGCATGCTGGGGGGCGCCGACCTCACCGCCAAGACGCTCGAGCATGCCGCCGAGATGCTCGCGAAGGCCGGCGAACTGGCGCCGCCCCGGCCGCGCGAGCCAGCCGGGGGAGCCCCCGCGTCCGCCCGCGCCGGCCGTGCTGCCGGTGGACGACGTTCGACCGCCCGGTCCGCCGGCTGACGTTCGCTTCACTCTTTCGACACGAGAAGGGAGCCCGACCCCGATGGCGAGCCTGCTTCGCAAGCTCATCCCGAGCCAGAACGAGCGCGAGCTCAAGCGCCTCCACCCGCTGGTCGAGCGCATCAACTCGCTCGAGTCCGATTTACGTGGCCTCTCCGACGTGGAGCTCGCGGCCAAGACGCCCGCGTTTCGCGAGCGGCTCGCCAACGGCGAGAGCCTCGACGCGCTGCTCCCGGAGGCGTTCGCGGTGTGCCGCGAGGCGTCGCGCCGCAACCTGGGCATGCGGCACTTCGACGCACAGCTGATCGGCGGCGCGGTGCTGCACAGCGGCAAGATCGCCGAGATGAAGACCGGCGAGGGGAAGACGCTGGTCGCGACGCTCCCCGTCTACTTGAACGCGCTCGAAGGCAAGGGTGTCCACGTGGTCACGGTCAACGACTACCTGGCGAGCCGTGACGCCGAGTGGATGGGCCGCGTCTACAAGGCGCTCGGCCTCACGGTGGGCGTGATCAAGCACGGACTCGACGATGTGCAGCGCCGTGTTTCCTACGGCTGCGACGTCACCTACGGGCAGAACAACGAGTTCGGCTTCGACTACCTGCGCGACAACATGAAGTTCCGGCTCGAGCACTACGTGCAGCGCCCGCTCAACTACGCGATCGTGGACGAGGTCGACTCGATCCTGATCGACGAGGCGCGCACTCCGCTCATCATCTCCGGCCCGTCGGAGGAGAGCACCGACAAGTACTACGTCGCCAACAAGGTCATCCCCAAGCTCGAGCCCGAGACCCATTACACGGTCGACGAGAAGGCGCGCAGCGTGGCGCTCACCGAAGAGGGCGTGCCCGCGGTCGAGTCGATGCTCGGCAGCGGCAATCTCTACGACACCGAAAACGTCGAGCTCCTGCACTGCGTCAACCAGGCGCTGCGCGCGCACGCGCTCTTCAAGCTCGACGTCGACTACGTGGTGAAGGACGGGGAAGTGATCATCGTCGACGAGTTCACCGGCCGGCTCATGCCCGGCCGGCGCTACTCCGACGGTCTTCACCAGGCGCTCGAGGCGAAGGAAGGCGTCAAGATCGCGAGCGAGAACCAGACCCTCGCCACGATCACCTTCCAGAACTACTTCCGCATGTACAACAAGCTCTCGGGCATGACCGGCACCGCCGACACCGAGGCCGGCGAGTTCGCGCACACCTACGACCTGCAGGTCGTGTCGATCCCCACCAACCGTTCGATGGTTCGCCTCGACAACGCCGACTACATCTACAAGACCGAGTACGCGAAGTACAACGCCGCGACCGCCGATATCGCCGAGCGGCACAAGAACGGCCAACCCGTGCTTGTCGGCACCATCTCGGTCGAGAAGTCGGAGAAGCTCTCCCGGTTGCTCGAGAAGCAGGGCATCCCGCACGAGGTGTTGAACGCCAAGCAGCACGACCGGGAAGCCGAGATCGTGACGCAGGCGGGCCAGCTTTCTGCAGTCACCGTCGCCACCAACATGGCCGGCCGCGGCGTCGACATCCTGCTCGGAGGCAATCCCGAGGGACTGACCCGGCGCGAGTGTCAGCGCGAGGGCCTGGTTGTCGGCACGCCCGAATACGAGGCGCGTTACGAGGAGTTGCTGCCCCGGTTCAAGGACGAGTGCAAGGTCGAAGGCGACAAAGTCCGCGCCGGTGGCGGTCTCTACGTGCTCGGCACCGAACGCCACGAGTCGCGGCGCATCGACAACCAGCTGCGCGGCCGCTCGGGCCGCCAGGGCGACCCGGGCGAGAGCCGGTTCTACCTCTCGCTCGAGGACGAGCTGATGCGCCTGTTCGCGACGGGGCTCATGCAGCGGGTGATGGACAAGTCGTTCGAGGACGACATGCCGCTCGAGTCGAAGATGGTCTCGA